>CAYNBE010000001.1:0-52119 GCA_964395045.1 uncultured Prolixibacteraceae bacterium
AAAACCAGGTCGCGCCGTTTTTCAAACTGCCTGACCATCCTGGTTACTTCGGTACCGTCGTGGTTGAATGCGGCTACTGAAGCTATCTGGGCCACTGAGTTGGGCCCTGAGGTAAACTGGCTCTGAAGTTTGTTACAGGCTTTTGCAATCCATAGGGGAGCAGCGATAAACCCGATCCTGTACCCCGTCATGGCATACGATTTTGAAACCCCGTTCACAATCACAACCCTGTCCCTGATTTCGGGGAATTGTGCAATGGATGTGAATTCTGTCCCGTATATGATGTGTTCGTAAATCTCATCGGAAATGATGATGATTCCGGGATGTTTTGCAAAAATTTCTGCAAAAGCTTTCAACTCTTCGTAGCTGTAAACACTTCCGGTAGGATTGCTGGGACTGCTGAAGAGAAATGCCTTTGTGGCCGGTGTGATGGCTGCTTCAAGCTGTTCCGGAGTAATTTTGAAATCGTTTTCGACTGTTGTTTCGATGATTACGTTTTTCCCTTCGGAAAAGCTGACAAGGTCGACATAAGTGACCCAGTAGGGAGCGGGAATAATCACTTCGTCCCCCTTGTCGACTACTGACTGAACCACGTTGGCAATCGAATGCTTGGCCCCGTTTGATACCACGATCTGGTTTGGCTGATATTCGAGATGGTTTTCCCGTTTCAGTTTTCCTACAATTGCATTGAGAAGTTCAGGGTACCCCGGAACCGGTGAGTAATAGGAATAGTTGTCATCAATGGCTTTCTTGGCTGCTTCCTTAATGAAATCAGGGGTGTGGAAATCGGGCTCCCCGACCCCCAGTCCGATCACATCAATTCCCATAGCCTTTAATTCCCTGCTTTTCTGGGCAACCGCCAAAGTGGCCGATTCTGATAACCTGTTGATTCTTTCTGCTACCTTCATCATACAAAGTCAGTTATTTTGTGAATACAGGATACAATATTAATCTTTCTTGAAAAAGAGCGTAACATTTGTGCATTCTGATAAAAAATATCGTGTAATGTTTACAAAATGTTAAAACATCATCATTAGTCGAAAAGGGTTTCGTCACGAATCAGCATCAGGATGGCTGAGTGGGGAAGGATGAAATATTTTTCTTTGTTAAACTCAATTTCATATCCGCTTTTGTTGAGATACACAGCCAGGTCGCCTACCTGGGCCTGAAGGGGCACATATTTTACTGCTTCATGTTTCTCTTTCCATGGCTCATCTTCATCGGTCATAGCCGGGATGGGATAACCCGGTCCTACCTTTACCACATAACCGCTCAATACCTTCTCATTTTCCTGAACCGATGGAGGCAGGATCAGTCCCGAGACTGTTTTTTGGGATGGATTTTTTGGTTTAACCAATACCCTGTCTCCAACCATGATGAATTTCTCAAGGTCCTTTTCTTCAATGATAAATGACATATTTTCCTGTACTAAAGATGCAAAGATAAACAAATTGCCTGAAGGTAAAGCTTCGTCCGGATGTTGCCTGTGTTTTTCATTGCAGACAGGATTATTGTATCCGGAAACCAGGTATATCCATATTAGTGGTTTCCCACAGATGGTTCCAGGTTATGTATCCGGTTCAGGTAACCGGATATTCGTTTTTTACGTCAGTCAGCACCTCAAAGCCGGTTCTGGTCACAAGGATGGTGTGTTCGAACTGGGCTGAGAGTTTGCGGTCGGAAGTACGGGCAGTCCAGCCATCGTGCTTGTCGATGATTGTCCTCGGATTCCCCTGGTTGATCATGGGTTCGATGGTGAATATCATGCCGGGAAGCATCACCGGGCCCGAATTTTTCGGGGCAGTATGATCGACCTGTGGTTCCTCGTGAAACCGGATGCCAACCCCATGTCCGCAATATTCATAGACAACACTGAATCCGTTCGACCTGACATAGCGACTGATCACATACCCAATGTTCCCGAACCGGTTCCCGGGGCGAACCTGTTCGATTCCCAGGTCAAGACTGTGCCGGGTAACTTCAACCAAACGCTTTGCTTCCGGTGCAACTTGTCCGACGAGGTACATCCTGGAACAATCGCCGAAGAATCCATTCAGGATGGTTGTGACATCGATGTTGACAATGTCGCCTTCCTTCAGAAAAATATCTTCCGAAGGGATGCCGTGGCACACCACTTCATTTGGAGAAATACAGCTTGACCCGGGAAAACCGTTGTATCCGAGGGTGGCTGAAACGGCTCCGTTCAACCGGATGAATTCCTCTATCTTTTTGTCAAGAAAGGCTGTGGTAACTCCCGCCTGAACATATCCGGCAATGTATTCAAGGGCTTTCCCGGCCAGTTTGCAGCTTTGCCTGATTCCTTCCGTTTGTTCCGGGGTTTTTATCAGTATTTCACCCATCATTCGCTAATTTCCTTGCAAAAATGGTAATTTGAACCAGTATTTCAAAACCGAACTCTAAATTTGCAGATTTTTAAAAAGAATGAACATGAAGCTTGTCCATCACCTGAGGGCCCAGTCGTACCATATCAATCGTTTTGGAGTTGTATCAACTCCCTTTCTGTTCTGGTATATGCAGGAAATTGCCTGGGAACATGCCCAAAAATTGGGATTTGGTTTTGATGATCTCCGGGAGGAAAAGCTTTTTTGGGTGCTTTCCCGGTTTCTTGTAAAAATTGAGAGACGACCCAGGTGGAAAGAAGAATTCATGCTTGAGACATGGTCGAGGGGAACCGATGGTTTTTTTGCCTATCGTGATTTCAGGTTTGTCGACCAGTCGGGAAAAGAATTCATCATGGCAACAAGCAGCTGGCTGGCTCTTAACCTTCAAACCCGACATATTCACAGGCTAAACCGGATGAAGAACTTCCCGGCATATCAGGAAAGCCTTTTCGGTTATAATGCCGGAAAGGTGAATCCCCCTGAAGCACCTGAGGAAATAACTTTTTTTCCGGTCCTTTTCAATGAGATCGATATTAACCAGCACTTCAATTCAGGCCGCTACCTTGAAAGGTTAAACAACAGCTATTCGTTTGATTTTCACGAGAATCACATATTAAAGGAGTTAGAAGTGAATTTCGTGCAGGAGGGATTGCCCTTCGATAACCTCGGCGTAAAACAACAACGGCTTACCTCAACGGAACACCTGTGCAGTGTGATAAGGGAAAGCGATCGGGCTGAGTTGATCAGGGCACGCCTTATCTGGGAGTCCGGGAAATGGTATCCTGAAGATATTTGAATTCTTCTTTTCTCATAACTGTCAGCCTGTTTGGGTATGTATTCCAAAAAGAAAGGCCGGAAATGTCGGGGAATATAGATATACTCTGTCAGCGTTGCCGTTTTCAGATCAAAGCAGCATGTTTATTACATAGACGCGGGAAACAACATGGCTGACATGAACCTCGATTTGTTTCCGGAGCTATCAGAAAACCTGCAAAAAATAACTCAGGTATGCAATGTTTATGTCAATGCCTTATATCTTTCTCAGCTATTTTTTTCATAACGAATGACTCCGCACCGTGGTACATGTCAAGGATAAATGGATCATTAAACGGCATGGTCCGTTCTTCGAATGATATCTCGTTCAGCTTGTCAAACAGCCGCTCCCTGGCTGTCAGAATATCTTTCCCATAAATGTGATATGAATCGGCCTGCCAGTTCATGTGGCCTAACCTGACTGCATGGCCGGTTTTTTCTGCAATTCCGGTTGCAATCACTTCCCGGTTGAACTGAATGAACCCAAATATGTTCATGAAGCTGGCCCCCCAGGCATCGTTGCTCCGGAACCTTACAGTGCAGTTCAGCCACCAGACACCTTCCCCGTTTTCAAGTATTCTGTACCACAGCGATTGCAGGCAGGGGGGATCGTAACAGTCGTTGTCAATATTGGGCATCCAGGTAATCATCTGCGCCTGCCTTGTAAAGGGTTGCACCGAAAGTTTACGGATGACCTGTTGAATCTGGTACACTCGAAAGTGACCGGCTTCAACAGATTTTCCTCCTCTAAGTTCTTTCCATGTCCCGTAGTTTTTCAGCCTTCCATGGTATGTATATTCCCACCGGGTGTCTTTTTCGTCGTTCATATTTTTCACCCAGTGATCTTTAAATCCTTTCAGCTCCATAACATACTCTTTCAGATTGTCGATACCACCCGGAAAAGCCATGTGGACCATAGGATCGTTTTCCGGTTCCAGGATGGTCAGGGCCACGCTCGGGAGCAGGAGTTTCCTAACTCCTGTTTAAGAAGTGGACTTAGGAAAGTCCACCTCCCGAAGTGGACTTAGGAAAGCCTGCCTGACGGCAGGCAGATCCCCGTCAGACATCAATTCCTGAAAATCAGTTCCTCATCCCGGAGATCAATCCAGATGGTTTTCCCCGGTTCAAGGGCTCCGGAGAGTAACTTTCGCGAAAGTTCATTCAGAACGTATTTTTGCAGGAGTCGTTTTACCGGTCTGGCCCCGAACTGGGGATCATATCCTACATCGGCCAGCCAGTCAGTTGCCTCCTCTGTCATTTTTACCTCAAATTCATGACGGTTCACCCTTTCGACAATCTTTTCGAACTGCAGCTTTACAATTTCCCGTACATCCTTTCTGCTGAGGGGAGTGAAAATGATGGTATCGTCGATCCTGTTCAGAAATTCAGGCCTGATAGTCCTTTTAAGGAGGTCAAGCAACTCTTCGCGGGTTTGTTCAAATATTTCCACAGCGTTTTCGGGAGTCATGCGCTCCAGGTTTTCACGGATCAGGTGTGATCCCAGGTTTGAGGTCATAATGATGATCGTGTTTTTGAAGTTGACTACACGGCCTTTGTTGTCGGTCAGACGCCCGTCGTCAAGAACCTGTAAAAGTACATTGAATACATCGGGATGCGCTTTTTCGATTTCATCGAACAGGACGACCGAATATGGTTTGTGCCGCACGGCTTCAGTCAGCTGTCCGCCTTCGTCATAACCGACATATCCGGGAGGGCTCCCGATCAGCCGGGTCACAGAGAATTTTTCCTGGTACTCCGACATATCGATCCGGGTGATCATATTCTCGTTATCAAAGAGATATTCAGCCAATGCTTTGGCCAGTTCGGTTTTCCCGACTCCGGTGGTGCCCAGAAAAATAAAGGATCCGATAGGCCGTTTTTCATCCTGAAGACCTGCCCGGCTTCGCCTTACGGCATCTGAAACGGCAGCAATGGCTTCATCCTGGCCGACCACGCGCTTGTGGAGTTCGGCCTCCATGTGGAGTAGTTTTTCGCGTTCACTCTGCATCATCCGCGACACGGGAATGCCCGTCCACCGCGAAACTACCTCGGCAATGTCTTCCGAATCAACCTCTTCCTTGATCAGGCTGCCTCCTTTGTGAAGTTCGGCCAGCTCAGCTTTCAGCTTTTCAATTTCAGTCTCTTTTTCCCTGATCCGGCCATACCTGATTTCAGCAACCCGGCCATAATCGCCCTGCCGTTCGGCCTGTTCAGCTTCAAATCGCATTTCATCAATTTCTGCTTTGTTTTTCTGGATTGCGTTAAGCACCCTTTTCTCAGAGTTCCAGCGAGCACGGTATTTCGATTGTTCTTCTTTCAGGTTGGCAATTTCCTCGCCCAGCTGAGTCAGTTTTTTTACATCGTTTTCCCTTTTGATGGCTTCCCGCTCAATTTCCAGCTGCTTGATCCTGCGTTCAATCTCATCCAGTTCTTCCGGAACCGAATCCATCTCAAGTCGTAATTTGGCTGCAGCTTCATCCATCAGGTCAATGGCCTTGTCGGGCAGAAAACGATCGGAAATGTACCGCTGTGATAGCTCCACTGCTGCAATGATGGCATCGTCTTTGATTCTGACCTTATGGTGGTTTTCATATCTTTCCTTCAGACCCCGAAGGATGGAAATGGCACTCAATGTGTCAGGTTCATCGACATGAACCACCTGGAACCGACGTTCCAAAGCCTTGTCTTTCTCAAAATATTTCTGATATTCGGATAGGGTGGTGGCTCCGATGGCACGCAATTCACCCCGTGCAAGGGCAGGTTTCAGGATGTTTGCAGCATCCATTGCCCCATCGCTTTTACCGGCTCCGACCAGAGTATGTATCTCATCAATAAAAAGAACTACCTCTTCGTTCGACTTAACTACTTCGTTGATCACTGCTTTCAGCCGTTCTTCAAATTCCCCCTTATACTTAGCCCCGGCGATAAGTGCTCCCATGTCAAGCGAGAATATCTGTTTTGTTTTCAGATTTTCAGGGACATCGCCACGTACGATCCGGTGGGCCAGCCCTTCGGCAATGGCTGTTTTCCCGGTTCCGGGTTCTCCGATCAGCACCGGATTGTTCTTGGTACGGCGGGACAAAATCTGGAGAATCCGGCGTATCTCTTCATCACGCCCTATGACCGGGTCAAGCTTGCCCGACCGTGCCATTTCGTTGAGGTTGATCGCAAACCTGTTCAGCGAATTGAACCTGTCTTCCGCCGTCTGGGAATCCGCCTTTGATCCCTTGCGCAGGTCGGTGATGGCCTTTTTCAGTTCTTCCTTTTCAACACCGCTCTCCTTCATCATACTGCTGACCTGGTCACCGGCATCGAGGAGAGCGAGCAGGATATGCTCGACAGAAACAAACTGGTCACCCATTTCCTGGGCAAGTGCTGTAGCTTTCTGCAACGACCTGCTGGCCGCATTTGACAAATACTGTTCACCTCCCGAAACACGCGGGTACGATTCAATGATCCTGTCAAGGAGCTGCTGAAACAAGTTGGTGTTAACTCCCAGCTTTTTCAGTAAATAGAGCACCACACTCTCTGCTTCGTGTATGAGCCCCTTGAGCAGATGCCCTGTTTCAATGGCCTGCTGGTTGTTGCCCTGAGCTACCTGGAATGCATATTGAAGCGATTCCTGCGATTTTATCGTAAAATTCTGAAAGTTCATTTTCCTTTGAATTGATGATGAATGATTTTATCAAAAATAAAACCAATCCATGGGACAGGACAAAATGTCATAAGGTATTGAAAATGAATGAGAAAAAGACAGGTTTCCCGAACAGAAACATGAAAAAATGACACAATGCAATCGCGGAAAGACAAAAGAAAACATTGATGAAAGAATTCCGCAAATGATTAAACACAAAGGCACGAAATATCTACTGCGAAGTTGCTTATGAATGCCATTGCTAAAGGGCGGTAAGAAAGCGCTCCAGTTCGGTAACCGGGATGTCCTTGTTTTATTACTTTTTTATCCTCATCAAGCAGGTATATCAAAGGTATGGCAAAGATGTCGTATTTTTCTTCGATCTTTTGTGTTCCATCAGGATCATAAACGTTGATCCAGCCGGCTTTCAGACCGGTGATATAATTCACCCATTCGTCTTTGTTTTTGTCAGGATATACGGCAAAAACAGTGATCCTTTTTTTCCTGAACCTTTGATAAAGGTCTAACAGCGCAGTGGTTACAGAAACGCAGGATTCACATTCCGGATTGAAGAAATAAAGTATAGTGTACCGAGCCACAACCGAATGTAGGTTTACGGTGGTTCCTTCAGGAGTTTTCAGTACCAGATCGGTTGCCAATGTTCCAGGGGCATTCCGGTCTGCTTTCAGAACTCTGTTTCTGACTTTTTCAACAAAAGCGGCATCTTTCCAGCGTAAGGGGTCCGGTAAGATATACCTGGTTGCTAAGAAGCTGCAAACTGCGGCACTTCCGGGGAAGGAGGCCTCCCTGAAAAGTCCATACAGATACCTTACGGCCCAGAGGTGTACCTGTTCACTGGCTTTGGCTTTTGCGAGAAATTGCGTGATCCGGAACTGCAGGGTGTCAGGGTGAGGCGGAACAATGTTTCGGAAATAGGTGTTTGTCTTTTCTTCCAGAACCGGAAACCTCAATATCCTTTCATCTGAAAAATCGATATTGTCAAAGAAGTGTTCCAAAAGTTGTCTCTGAATCTGATCACGGAAATATTGTTCCCTGTTCAGAACCATTCCAGGATTCTTTGGCTCCTGAGTCACCGGATTCCGGATTGACTTCATAAACAGTGAAAGCATGGTTCCGGGTGTCTTTTTCTCAAAATTCTGCATGATTGTTTCCATTTGTTGTTGCTTGGCATCATCTCCATTCCGGATAAATTCCATCATTCGGATGAAATCGGCAAACAGCTGATTTTCATTGGATCCGATGAAAGAGAGAGAATGAATGGGATTGTTTGCATCGGCAAGGATTTAAAATTCATACTCTCTCCTTTACTAATAAAAAAATCGATCCTGATAGTATAGTTTGGAACGATACAGTACATGCCTTCCTGAAGGGGAGAACTTCCCTTAAAAACGACCGGCTGTAATGCGACCGGCTTCAGTGAATCAACTGAAATCAGGGTCTTCCCTTTGTACCGCTTCAGATAAACATTTCCGCCCGTTTTAAAATTCTTCAGTTCGAGTGCAATGGAATAACCAATCTTGTTCAACCGGGAAGAAACAAAAACCGCCCGGACTATTAAAGGATTCATCAATGCAAGAATTGCCAAAATGAACAGTTGTTTCATAAGCGGGTGATAACAAATGATTAATAATCCGAATCCATGGTATCATGAAATGAATATACTCAAAAAGAGTATGTTTAAGTCGGTATGTTGATTCCCGATAGGGACGTGCTCCGTTGATTTCTTCCGGGCATCGGAACGGGAAGTCAAAACTTTCAATATATTTGAATCCTTAAGATACGGGATTTTCATTACTGCTTAACCAACTTAATATAACTTTGACTGTGGTAAAGATAGCAAATTGGCGGGAAAGACGATCTGGACATAACCTAAGTTGTGAGTCATGACCTATTTACTAACAGGTTCGACAGGGTTTATCGGAAACAGGCTTGCAACTGAACTTGTAAAAGCAGGTCACCGGCTGCACATTCTGGTCAGATCGCCTGAAAAGGCAGCCTCCCTGATGTCGGGGGATGTGACGCTATTTCAGGGTGACATCACCGATTTCGATTCGGTTGAAAAGGCAATGAAAGGGTGCTCGGGGGTGTTTCACCTGGCTGCCCTTGCCAGGGTTTGGTCAAGGAATCCGGAATTGTCGTACCGGATCAATGTGGAGGGGACAGTCAACATTCTGGAAGCAGCTTTGAAAAACGGGGTGAGAAGGGTTGTGTTTACTTCAACCGCAGGTACGATCAGGCCATCAGGGCCCTCTGAAGATTCAACCGAAGAGTCGGAACTGCCGTTGTCTTATCTGACTGAATACGAACGCACTAAAAATGAAGCGGAGAAACGCTGCCTGGAATATGTCCAAAAAGGGCTTGATGTAGTTATTGTTAATCCTTCGAGGGTATACGGGCCGGGATTGATCGGGCAAAGTAACTCTGTAACAAAGATTATCAGTTTATATAACAGGGGGAAATGGCGGATTATGCCGGGTGACGGCACAAGCTATGGAAATTATGTATTTATCGACGATGTAGTATCGGGCCACATGAGTGCAATGGAAAATGGCATTGCAGGACACCGGTATATATTGGGTGGTGAAAATGTGACGTTTGAACAGTTTTTTAGGATACTTGCTGAGGTTAGCGGAAGAAAGAACAGGCTGATCAAACTTCCGGCCCCGGTTATGACTGTTGCAGCAAAAGCGCTTTTTCTGATTGCAGGACTTTGGAGAAAAGATCCGCTGGTCACCCCGGCCTGGGTGGAGCGTTATCTCCAGCATCGACGGCTGTCGAGTGCAAAAGCGGAAATGCTGCTGGGGTATAAGGCCACCCCGTTACATGAAGGTATAAAAAAAACACTTATATGGCTGAATCATTAAAAGCTGGCTGATGGAGGATAACCTGCATGAAGAGTGGACACTGATCACCGGAGCCAGTCAGGGAATCGGAAAAGCACTGGCATTAGAGTGTGCAAAGCGGGGCATGAACCTTTTCCTGGTTGCGCTTCCCTCATCGGGACTTGGAGAGGTTTCTGCACAAATCACACAAAAGTTTGGTGTGAAGGTCGAATACCTCGAAACCGATCTGACCCGCATGGACTCCTGCAATGAAGTGTACCGGTATTCAAAATCAAAAGGGTTGAATATAAATGTTCTTATAAACAATGCCGGAATTGGTTACAATGGGAAGATTGATGTCATGCCGGCTGAAAATGTGGACCAGATGATCATGCTGAATGTCAGGGCAACCACGATGTTGGTATATCTCTACCTTTCCGACCTGATGGCGAGGACCAGGGCATATATCCTGAACGTGGGCAGTATGGCGGCTTATTCCCCGTTACCGGGAAAATGCATCTATGCGGCATCAAAGGCTTATATCATGTTTCTGTCAAAGGCACTGGCCAAAGAATTGAAGAAAAGCTGTGTATCGGTTACATCGGTGTATCCTTACGGCGTGATGACAAATGATATTGTTAAAGAGAGAATCAATAAATCGGGAATTTTGGCCAGGAGTGCTGTTTTGGAGGCAGATGAAGTTGCTGCTGTTTCTATTAGCGGGATGCTGAAAAGAAAAAGCATCCTGATTCCCGGAAAGATGGGAAAAGTGTTGTTTTATACCGGATTTCTCATCCCGCAGGGCCTTGTGCTGAAAATTATGGAAAGGGAGTTCAGAAGGGCTCCTGTTTAAGATTAATTCCCGAACCCCCTGCCTGCCATTCCGCCAGAATGTGGTAAAAGTTTGATTAAAAGAAACAATGAAGATTTTAGATTCGCAAACTGATATGAACCTGCACCTTTTATTCTTGTAATGTTCTTATGCTCTAGTGTTATTAAATTTAAACACAGGACATAAAGTGAGGCCGGAAAGAACTACAGGTATAAGTATATTATTCAAATTTTCAAATACTTGCTGTTATTGATTCTTCCCCTGAAACTTTATTTTATAAGTTAGTGTAATTCAATTCAAGCTTTAAATAGTATTAATAAGTCCTTATATGAGTGGAGTATGTGTAATAACAGGTGCAGCTTCCGGCCTCGGATTTGAATTTGCCCGTCTTGCTGCTGCTGACCAGTATGACCTGGTATTGGTTGATCAGGATACCGGGGGGTTGGAACGGGCGAAACGTTTACTGGAAGCAGAGTGCAGAGTTGGTGTTGAAACGGTCAGTTGCGATCTGGGTGTACCCTGTGCCGCCGACGAACTGTACAGAACCATCCGGGGTAAGAGTGTGGAGGTTCTCATCAATAACGCAGGCTTTGGATTGTACGGAAAGTTTTTGGAGACAAACTGGGAAACAGAAGAAAAAATGATTTACCTGCACATACATACTCCGGTTCGGCTTATCAAGCTGTTTATGAGGGAAATGTCAGGACGGGGCAGGGGCATGATCCTGAATGTTTCATCGCTTGCATCCTTGCAGCCGGGACCCTTCTTCTCGGTTTATTCCGCATCAAAGGTGTTTCTGCAATCGTTCAGCCAGGCTGTTGCAACAGAAATGAAAGGGTCAGGGGTAACAGTTACTGTTTTTTGCCCTGGTCAGACCAAGACAGGATTTGCCAAAGGTGTGGCCCAGCGTTCGGGCTCAAAAGAGAGCAGGGTCCCTGTTTTTTCATCCTCTGCAGAAAGGGTGGCAGCCATCGGATACCGTGGTATGAAAAATGGAAGAATCCTGGTGATCCCAGGATTCCTGAATAAATTATTGGCTGCACTGGCCCGTCTTGTTCCCGGTCCTGTCTCAGCCTCCATCAACGGGACGATTCAGCAGAGAATCAGAAAATAGATCAGCAGCCTTCGGCAGTTCCCTCGGCTTTCTGTTTGAACCATGAAAGCGGATAAGAACTTGGCCTTTCAATGGGCATCCCGTACAACCGGTCGAGAATAAGTTGAGCGAGTACACCCAGAGACCTGGACACTCCGAATAGTACAGTGTAAAAGTTGTATTCCGTGATTCCGTAATGGTGGAGCAGTGCCCCGCTGAATGAATCCACATTTGGCCATGGATTTTTGATTTTTCCTGTTGCTTCCAGTATGGGAGGAGCAACCCTGTAAATGGCATTGACCAGGTTGACCAGTTTGTCGTTCTTTACATATTTTTCGGCGAATTCCTGCTGAACTGTAAATCTTGGATCGGTAATCCGGAGAACAGCATGTCCGTATCCGGGAACAACACGACCTTCTTTCAGCGTTTTTTCGATATAATCAGCTATCTGGGCATCTGTTGGTTCTTCGGTTCCGAGATTTTCCATCATTTCGAACATCCAATGGACAACCTCCTGGTTGGCAAATCCATGCAAGGGGCCTGCCAGACCTGTCATTCCGGCAGCGAACGAATAATATGCATTGCTTAGTGCAGAACCAACCAGGTGAGTGGCATGTGCCGATACATTTCCTCCTTCATGGTCGGCATGGATGACCATGTAGAGCCGGAGCAACCTCTTGACTTCGAGGGAGTCGAACCCCATCATATAGGCAAGGTTGCCCGCCCAGTCCAGATTGTGATTCGGCTCGATGTGATGTCCGTTGTGATAAAGCTTGCGGTAGATATAGGCTGCAATGATTGGGAGACGTGCAATCAGGTTCATTACATCTTCATACATGAAGTCCCAGTAAAACTTTTTATGCACTCCTGCCCGGTAAGCCTTTTGAAAAACAGATTCAGTCGCCATCGAAAGAATGGCTGTGCTGAACATGGTCATCGGACGTGCAATATGTGGCATGGCATCGATTACGTCAAACACATGCTGGGGAACAGCCGAACGGGTGGCCCAGTCGCGTGAGATGTTCAGAACATCCTCTTTGTCTGGAATTTCACCGATCAGCATCAGGTAAAAAAGTCCTTCGGGGAGGGGTTCCCCTTCGGGGGTCAGTTTGGGCAATTTCTGCCTCAGTTCCGGAAGTGAAAATCCCCGGAAACGGATACCTTCATTGGCATCAAGTTTCGAGGTATCGGTGACAAGAGCAGGAATCCCTTTTTGTCCTGACAGGATCTGGTCGATTGTTACTTCGGCTATCACCTTGTTGCCGTACTCTTTTCTGATCCTCTGAAACTCAGTCACACAGGTGCTAGCTTTCTGAAAAAATCTGTTTTTAATGTATTCCATGATAGTAATTTATTGATTTGATGATTAATGCATGTTTGCAATGACTTCTTCTGCAAATTCCCTGGTTGAGAGCAATGTGGCTCCTTCCATCTGGGAATAGAGATCGGTGGTTACTTTTCGTTTCGAAAAGGTATGGTCCAGAGCATCGTAAACGTGTTCGGCAGCTTCGTCCCAACCCAGGTATTCGAGCATCATCACACCCGACAGGATCAGTGAACCGGGATTGGCTATCCCCATTCCGGCAATATTTGGAGCTGTCCCGTGGGTAGCTTCGAAAATGGCATAACCGGTATCGTAATTTATATTGGCTCCCGGTGATATACCAATCCCTCCCACCATGGCAGCCAATTGATCGGAAACAAAATCGCCGTTGAGGTTCATAGTTGCAATCACAGAGTAATCGTAAGGGTGCAGGAGCGATTCCTGAAGAAAAGCATCCGTGATCACATCTTTCAAAATTACTTTTCCCGATTTTTTTGCTAGTGCAAGCGCATGATCTGCTTCGGTTTTCCCCGAGAGCACTTTCAACTTTTCATATTGCCGCCAGGTAAAGGTTTTGTCAGGGAATTCGGTTTCAGCCAGGGAATAGCCATAGTTTTTAAATGCACCTTCGGTATACTTCATGATGTTCCCTTTGTGAACAAGGGTCACCGATGGAAGATGATGTTCAATGGCGTACCGGATGGCTGCCCTGATGAGCCTTTCCGATCCTTCTTTCGATACCGGCTTTACTCCGTATGATGAGGATTGGGGAAACCTGATATTGACGACACCCATCTCTTTTTCAAGAAACTCACGGAATTTTAATGCGGTTTCCGTTCCTGCCATGAATTCAATCCCGGCATAGATATCTTCGGTATTTTCACGGAAAATGTGCATATCGACCATATCAGGGTAACGGACAGGGGAGGGGACTCCTTTGAACCACCTTACTGGTCTCAGACAGACATAGAGATCGAGGGTTTGCCGCAATGCTACGTTCAGCGAACGGATTCCTTCTCCTACAGGGGTTTCAAGAGGCCCTTTTATTCCTACCAGGTACTGCCGGAATGCTTCCAGCGTTTCTTCCGGGAGGTATTCTCCCGTAAGGTCAAGCGCTTTTTTCCCGGCATAAACCTCTTTCCACACGATTCCCCTCTGCGGTCCATATGCTTTGTAAACAGCTGCATTGAGGACATCCTGCGCCGGGGCTGTGATATCTTTCCCGATCCCGTCGCCTTCGATAAAAGGAATCACCGGATAATCAGGCACTACCAGACCGTTGCCTGTCATTCTGATATGTTGATTTATATTTTTCATTTTTAGTCTTTTTCACAACTTCTCCTTTTGTTTATGCATACAGGCAACTCCATCCAAACATGGTTCTTCCCTGCATATATAAACCAGGATCCAAGAAAAATGTTCTGCAGATCAATGCAAAATGTATTTTTCTCTTAGAGTATTGTCAATGGCACTCAGAAACTGCTCTGTGGTCAGGTAGTGATCCGGTTTCAGATTTTCACCATGAATGATCAATGCGAGGTCTTTGGTCATCATTCCTTTTTCCACGGTTTCGGTGCAGGCTTTTTCCAGTGTTTTGGTAAAATGGATGAGTTCGGGGGTCTGGTCCAGTTTACCGCGGAAAGCCAAAGCCCTGGTCCAGGCAAAGACCGAAGCAATCGGATTGGTCGAAGTGGGTTTCCCCTGCTGATGGAGACGGTAGTGTCTGGTAACTGTCCCATGTGCTGCTTCTGCTTCCATGGTTTTTCCATCGGGTGTGACCAGTACTGAAGTCATCAGTCCGAGCGAACCGAATCCCTGGGCAATGGTATCGCTTTGAACATCCCCGTCGTAATTTTTGCATGCCCAGACAAAACCTCCCTCCCATTTGAGTGCTGAAGCGACCATATCGTCGATGAGCCTGTGTTCATAAGTGATCCCTTCGTTCCGGAATTTTTCTTCGAACTCGTTTTCAAAAACCTCCCTGAATATATCCCGGAATCTTCCGTCATAATTCTTCAGGATGGTATTCTTTGTCGAAAGGTAAAGCGGCCATTTCTTTTCGAGAGCCTGGTTCATGCAGGCGCGTGCAAAGCCGCGTATCGAATCGTCGGTGTTGTACATAGCAAGCGCAACCCCATCACTCTGAAAGTTAAACACATCGAACGATAACGGCTGGGTTCCGTCGTCAGGGGTGAATGAAATGGTCAGTTTGCCTTTCCCTTTTGTCACGAAATCGGTGGCCCTGTACTGGTCGCCAAAAGCATGGCGGCCGATGCAGATCGGCTTTTTCCAGCCGGGTACCAAACGGGGTATGTTTGAAATCAGGATGGGTTCCCTGAAAACGGTCCCGTCCAAAATGTTCCGGATCGTCCCGTTGGGTGACTTCCACATTTTTTTCAGGCCGAATTCCCTGACTCTCTCTTCATCGGGAGTAATGGTTGCACATTTAATCCCGACCCCGTACCGGAGAATGGCAAGGGCGGCATCGACGGTTACCTGGTCGTCGGTGGCATCGCGGTTTTCGATCCCCAGGTCGAAGTATTTAAGGTCAATGTCAAGGTAAGGGAGGATCAATGTTTCCCGGATGGTTTTCCAGATGATACGGGTCATTTCATCCCCGTCTAACTCCACGACAGGATTGATCACTTTAATTTTCTTCATGGTATTTTCAGCTTTGATTTTGCAGGCTGATCAGGTTCAGGGCAGAACCTGCCTTAAACCAGCCGATTTGCTGGAGATTGTATGAATGGTTCAGCAGAATGGTTTCTTTCCTGCCATCCTTGTGTACCAGCTCGAGGTGCAGGGATTTTCCGGGTGCAAACTCTGTCAGGTCGGTGAAATTGAACAAATCTTCCTCTCGGATTTTATCGTAATCGGCCTCGTTGGAAAAAGTCAGTGCGAGCATTCCCTGTTTTTTGAGGTTGGTTTCATGGATGCGTGCAAACGATTTCACGACAACGGCTACAACCCCGAGGTGCCGGGGTTCCATGGCTGCATGTTCACGTGATGAGCCTTCCCCGTAATTGTGGTCGCCGACGATAATGGTCGGGATTCCTGCAGCCTTGTATGCCCGTTGGACGGCAGGCACCTCTCCGTATTCCCCTGTCAACAGGTTTTTCACTTTATTGGTCGAAAGGTTGAATGCATTAACGGCCCCGATGAGCATGTTATTGGAGATATTGTCGAGGTGACCCCGGAAACGCAGCCAGGGGCCGGCCATGGAAATGTGGTCGGTAGTGCACTTTCCGGCAACTTTTATCAGCAGCCTGGCACCCTTGATGTTCTTTCCGTTCCAGGCAGGGAAAGGGGTAAGTTTCTGAAGACGTTTTGATAGGGGATCGATAATTACTTCGATTCCTGAATTGTCGGCTGCCGGTGCCTGATACCCTGGATCCCGCACATCAAAACCCTTGGGAGGCAGTTCAAATCCCTCGGGAGGAGCCAGCTTTACCAATTCCCCCCGGTCGTTGACCAGAGAATCTTTGAGAGGATTGAAATCGAGCCTTCCGGCAATGGCAAGGGCTGTGACCAGTTCAGGTGATGTGACAAATGCGTGGGTATTCGGATTCCCGTCGGCACGTTTTGAAAAATTCCGGTTAAAGGAGTGTACAATGGTGTTTTTTTCCCCCTTTTCGGCACCCGGACGTGCCCATTGTCCGATGCAAGGGCCACAGGCGTTGGCAAACACTTTGCCTCCCACGGCTTCAAAAATCCGGATCAAACCGTCCCTTTCAATGGTGTATCTGACCTGTTCCGAACCGGGTGTGACCGTAAACTCCGATTTGACCTTCAACCCGTTGTCAAGGGCTTGTTGAGCGACCGAAGCAGCCCTGGTGATGTCCTCGTACGATGAATTCGTACAACTGCCGATCAATCCGACCGAGATTTCAACCGGCCATCCGTTTGTTTTTGCTTCATTACCCAGCTTCGAAATAGGAATGGCCCTGTCGGGAGTGAAAGGTCCGTTCACATGGGGCTCCAGTTCCGAAAGGTCGATTTCAATCAGCTGATCGTAATACTTCTCTGGATTTTCATCCACTTCCCGATCAGCCTTCAGATCATTCCTGACTGGTTCAGCTGCTTCGACCAACTTCCGGCGACCGGTGGCTTCCAGATACCTGACCATGGCGTCGTCGTATGCGAAGAGTGAAGTGGTTGCCCCAACTTCAGCTCCCATGTTGCAGATGGTTCCTTTTCCGGTTGCCGAAATCGACCGGGCACCTTCTCCGAAATATTCGATGATATAACCTGTTCCGCCTTTTACGGTAAGAATCCCGGCCACTTTCAGGATGATATCCTTGGGGGATGACCAGCCGTTAAGTTTTCCAGTCAGTTTCACCCCGATCAAACGAGGCATTTTCAGTTCCCAGGGCATACCTGCCATGACATCAACCGCATCGGCGCCACCAACGCCGATGGCTATCATGCCCAGACCCCCTGCATTAGGTGTGTGGGAGTCAGTCCCGATCATCATTCCGCCCGGAAAGGCATAATTTTCTAGAATAACCTGATGAATAATCCCCGCTCCCGGTTTCCAAAACCCGATCCCGTATTTGTTCGATACCGATTCAAGGAAATTGTAAACTTCACTGTTGAATTCCATCGCTTTTGCCAAATCAGCTGAAGCTCCCGCATGTGCCTGGATCAGGTGGTCGCAGTGTACAGTAGTCGGAACCGCTGTTGTCTGCTTCCCGGCATTCATAAATTGCAACAGGGCCATTTGTGCAGTAGCGTCCTGCATGGCTACCCTGTCAGGATTAAAATCGACGTACGATTTCCCGCGTTCATAAGGTACGAAGTCCTGAAACCTGTCCAAATGTGCATAGAGGATTTTCTCGGCGTATGTGAGCGGCTTTCCCAGCCTCTTCCGGACAACTTCTACTTTTTCAGAGTACCCGGAATAAACCTTCCTGATGAGTTCAAGATCAAACATTATATTTGGTTTTTATTTAATTGCTATTAATACTATAATAACGAAAAGAACAGGTAAAAGTTGAGATTTCAGGTCAGAATTCATTAAAAACTTCTAAATATAATGAATTTCTCAAAAGTGAAAAACCTCACTGTTGTCTTGTTGCCGGAAATGTGTCTGCAGGTTCTCCCTGACGGATTACAGGTTCAGTATTGTTTTATTGAAAATGCGGTCCTTCATTGTAAAAACTGACAGAATGATTGTGCTTTTACTGCTCAGAAGAGGTGACAATGTGGTTACATTATCCCTGAAGTCGCCTTTTCAGCTGGATTTTCTATCTTTATTGCAAAAATCAGAATCACTTTTCAAACCTGACCGGAAATATGATAAATACAGCTTTGGTAATGATACCTTTGTTTTTTGGTTATTTCTTAACCGATCAGAAAATGAAAGCCGAACAGAACAATCAACCGGCTGGGAAGGTGATTGCCGGTATCAATCTGACAGTAGCCGATGGAAGAAGTCTGATTGCCGAAGGTTTGACTTTCCATCCTGAAGTCATGGCAAAAATGAAATCAGGATTAATTATTGACAACTGAATAAACCAATCCTGGTAAAACAGACAGATTATATTGCTTTTCTGAAAGGGAGCAGCCCGATCAAAGGCTGCGGGTCAGGATTTCGACGAGATTTTCGTGCGATAGTTTTATGGGGTTGTTCTTCAGCGAAGTTTCATTACATAGTTGCACCAGATCGTTTCCCGATATCCCGTACCGGGCCAGACGCGGAATTCTGAGATCAAGTGTCAGCTCATACAGGATCGAAATGAAACCGTCGATGTAATAATCTTCAGACTTTCCTTCGGTTTCAAGAAAAATTCTTCCGAGCGTGCAATATTTGGCCAAAGACTCCGGATGATCGGAGGTTCTTCGTAATTCCCTGACATTAATTTCATTGGCAGCAGCCATAGTTGAGCCGCAGATGATCCCGTGCGGGATGTCAAACATACCCCCCAGCGAAGATGCAAAGCCGTGAATCACTCCCAATCCGGCATTCGCAAGGCAGATTCCAGAAAGCAGGGCGGCATAGGACATTCCTGTCCTGGCTTCCAGATCCCAACCATCTGCCACACATTTTCGCAACGATTCTTTTACTGCTTTCACTCCCTCAAGGGCAAGACCGTCGGTAACTCTGTGAGCACTGACTGACAAGTATGCTTCGGTGAGCTGTACAAAGCAATCCATTCCGCAGGAAGCAGTAATATCGGGGGAACAGCCCAGCGCCAGAGTCGGATCGATGATGGCCATATCGGGGACAAAGTTGTCGTGTCGGATCGATTTTTTGAATTTATTCCCTTCCGATCCCGACAAAACGGCATTTTTTGTGGCTTCGCTTCCTGTTCCTGCTGTGGTGGGGACAGCAATGAAAGGCTTCTTTGTGCCCGGATGTTCTTTATTCCCGACTCCTTCGATGTATTCTGATACACTTTCTTTTTTATCGAGCATGGCTGAAATGGCCTTCCCGGCATCCATCACACTTCCGCCTCCGATACTGATGACAGCAGAAAAGTCGACTCCCCTGAACCTTTCAACGGTTTGGTCAACCATTTCCGCAGTGGGTTCAGAAGTAACTGTAACAAGATGATATTCAATTCCGGCAGTTTCCATCTCCCGGAAGAGAATTCCGGCTGGTTGTGATGCAGCAAATGAACTTTTACCTGTTACCAGCATGACCGGATTCCCAAACTTCTTCAGGATAGAGGGCAGCTCCATGATTTTGCCTTTGCCGAAAGCTACCTGTGGCAATCCTGAAAACCGGAACGATTTCAGCATGGATTCAGGTTCTCCGGTTCTATAATGTTGTATTTCACCCCTTTTCTCGGTTCAGCCATGTAATCCTGGACAGTATCCCTCCATATCAGGTAATGGGAAGTTTTTTTATGGAGTGCGGCTGCTTCATCCGAGATATAAGCTTCATAAACCATAAAACGGGAAGGATCATCGGCCTGCTGAACAAAATCAAAGCGGAGATTCCCAGGTTCTTTCACCGATTCGAGATGATTGGTCCTTGTGGCGCGAATGAAATCCTGAATGTACTCAGGCTTTACATGAACATATACACAGGTTACGATCATTTTTCAGAACTAATTAATTTTTAAAGTAATCCTCGGTTTTTCAAAAGGGATTCGATCCCTGGTTCTTTGCCCCTGAAGTTCAAGTAGAGGGTTTTGGGATCGTCGGTACCTCCCCGTTCAAGAATATTTTTCCGGAACGATTCGGCGACTTCCCGGTTGAAAATATCGCCGGTTTCTTTGAAAGCATCAAACGCATCGGCATCAAGTACTTCCGACCATGTATAGGCATAATATCCGCTTGAATACCCCCAGGAAAAAATGTGCGCGAAATAGGTAGAGCGATAGCGCGGAATGATCTCACTGATCAGTCCTATTTTGTCCATGGCCTGTTTTTCGAAGCTATTGATTTCCAAATCACCGCTTTCAGTGATCGTATGATAATCCATATCAAGGAATGAAGCAGCCATGATTTCGGTGGTGGCAAATCCCTGGTTGAATTTTCCCGATTTTTCAATTTTCCCGATCAGTTCATCGGGGATCGGTTCACCCGTGAGGTAATGTTTTGCATACATTTTCATCACTTCCGGTTCAGCAGCCCAGTGTTCCATGATTTGGGAAGGAAGTTCAACGAAATCACGGGGGACATTGGTCCCTGCAAGGCTCATATAGGTGCACTGCGACAGCAATCCGTGCAAGGCATGGCCGAATTCATGGAATAGGGTTTCTACTTCATCATAGCTGAGGAGGGCCGGTTTGTCGCCGACAGGTTTTGAAAAATTACAGGTTACAGATATCACCGGACGCACATCCGTTCCATCGGCTTTCTTGTGCTGTTCACGGTAATTCGTCATCCATGCCCCTCCTTTTTTGGAACTCCGCGGGAAGAAATCCATGTAGAGTATTCCAATCAGGGCATTCTGGTCGTCTTTTACTTCAAATACCTGGCTTTCAGGGTGGTAGAGGGGCATATTTTCAAGCCTTGTAAACGTAAGCCCATACAGTTTATTGGCCACCGTGAAAGCACCGTCTCGCACGTTGCTCAGTTCAAAATAGGGGCGCAACTGCTCTTCATCAAGATCGAATTTTTCTTTACGCACCTTTTCGGCATAATACCACCAATCCCAGCTTTCAAGTTTGAATTTGCCGCCTTCCCGGTTAATCAGTGCCTGCATATCGGCTGCTTCTTTCTTTGCCCTGGAAATGGCAGGGGTCCAGACCTTCATCAGCAGGTTATAAACATTTTCGGGATTCTTTGCCATATTGTTTTCGAGGACAAACGACGCCCAGTTTTTGTATCCCATCAGATTGGCTTTGCGGAGCCGTAGGTTCACATACTGGTTGATGACAGCCTTGTTGTCGTTTTCATTGTTGTTGTTTCCTCTCATGAACATAGCCTTGTACAGTTTTTCGCGTAGTTCACGTTTTTCGGAATAGGTCAGGAAAGGAATCCAGCTTGGCTTCTGGAGTGTAAATACCCATTTGCCTTCCAGGCCGGCATCTTTGGCATCAACGGCAGCAGCGGCCACCACATTATCAGGCAGGCCGGCAAGATCTTCGCTGTTTTCGATGACCAGCCTGAAACTGTTGGTTTCAGCCAACAGGTTCTTGTCGAATTTCAGGTCAAGCAGTGCCAGCTGTTCGTTAATCTTTTTCAGTTCTTCCTTGCTCACGGGATCCAGGCTGGCGCCTCCCCGTACAAATTTCTTGTAGGTTTCGGTAAGTAAACGCATCTTTTCCTGGCTGAGGTTCAGCTCCTCTTTTTGCTCATGTACAGCACTGACCCGATCGAACAGTTTGTTGTTCAAAAGGATGGCGTCGTAGTGCTGAGAGAGTTGTGGGGCAACCTTTTCAGCAATTGCATTGATCGAATCGCTGGTATTGGCTTCTTTCACATTGAAGAAAACAAGAGAAACACGGGATAACAAATCTCCGCTCCGTTCGAGTGCTTCTATTGTGTTTTCAAATGTTGGGGCCTCCTGGTTACTTAAGATTGCATCGATTTCGGAATTCTGCTGTTTCATTCCCTCAAGAAATGCCGGCAGATAATGACCGTCTTTTATTTTGTCGAAAGGCGGCACTTCGTAAGGTGTGTTGTACTTTTCAAAAAAAGGGTTCATCGCGGTATTTGTTTTGTTATGTCTTTCGCAGGAGGAAAAAATTCCTGCAAATGCCAGAATGAAGATTATTCTTTTCACGTCACTGTTTTTTAGATTTTTCTAGGGCGCAAAATTAACAATTTCATGCAGAACAAAAATGTCTTTTATCAGTTTCAATCTTGTTTACAGGTACTTTATCTGAAACAGCCTTGCCTGTTGTTTGACTCTCTTCGGGTAGTGATATATTGGTTTCAATCCCTGATGGCATAAGGCGAACCCGCCCTCCCTTTAATTAAATTAGGATCATCGCACGGGATTCCGAAACCGGAATAATCGGTCACCGAAGCGTGATGAGGGACTTCTGTATACCAGATGTGTGTCACTCCCAACGATTTGATTGCTTCGAGTGCTTTGTCGGTGATATCATTGAATTCCGGTGAGGGCATTCCCCGTTGGCTCTGCAGCGGGAGATGCGAACAACGCAATAAGGAAGTCCTTGACGGAATTGGATTCCCTGCTGCTCTACGGCGGGGAGTTTCAATTTACCAACCCCGTTTCCTCCGATTGTTCCCCTCGGTTTGTTCGTTGTGTCTTTGTTCCCGAAAAACCGTGTGAAAACCTGGTAAACAACAATCTTCCCGTTGTATGGTCTCTGTGTTTCCTTTTTCGTTGTGGTACAACCGGCCATTATTGATCCGGCTATCATTGTGGCAGCAGTTTGTCCCTTGTTCATCCTGAATCCATAGGAGAGCATTCTTGCGGTTTTCGTTGGTTATGATGAGCTATTTGATTGGTATCCGTTCCAGCTCATGATTTTTTCGACCGGTTTACGGATTTTCTCCCTGGTCCTGTATCCTTGTTCGGGATATCCAAGGGTAATCAGCAGGCTCAGGAATTTCTGGTCGGGAATGGCGAGTAGTTTTTTTATCTTTTTCTGGTTAAACCAGCCGATCATACAGGTGCCAAGACCCAATTCTGCAGCCCGGAAGCAAAAATGGATGGCAGCAATCCCATTGTCGATCAGGCTGAAATCCCGATCTTTCAGCCTGGCACCCAGCCGTGACAACCAGTTGCCTTTTTCAGTTACCATGACCACAATGACCGGTGCTTTTGAAGTGAATCGGTTAAAGACCAGGATATCTTCCCAGGTTGCCTCTGCTATTCCGGCTTTAAGCACCGGATCGTCCACCACGATGAAATGCCATGGCTGTGAATTGCTGGCTGATGGCGCAAGCCTGGCAGCATCGAGGCATTCGAGGATGATGTCCCGATCGACCGGAGATGGATCATAACGTCTGACACTCTGCCTGTTCCTGATTAATTGCCGGAATTCCATCTTACAAATCCTTTTCTCGGATTTCAACCCTCCTGATTTTCCCTGAGATGGTTTTTGGAAGTTCATTCACAAATTCGATGATCCTCGGGTATTTATAAGGGGCTGTTGAATTTTTGACATGGTTCTGGATATCTTTTTTTAATTCTTCCGAACCAGGCCTAAATGATGGTACCAGTACAATAGTTGCCTTGACCACCTGGCCTCTGATATCATCAGGAGCGGCAGTGACCGCACACTCAAGGACAGCCGGATGCTCCATCAGGGAGCTTTCGACTTCAAAGGGACCTATCCGGTAACCAGAGCTTTTAATAACATCGTCAAGCCTTCCGACAAACCAATAATACCCATCTTCGTCTCTCCATGACAAATCACCGGAGTGATAAAGCCCATCGTACCAGACTGTAGCGGTTCTTTCCGGGTCCATGTGGTATCCTTTGAACAAACCAGGTGGAATTTCCTTCTCGGTCCGGATTGCAATTTCACCCGTCTCACCGTCTTCGCACAACCGTCCTTCCGGATGGAGCAAAACAATCTCGTAAATCGGATTCGGTATTCCCATCGATCCCGGCTTGGGTTCCATCCAGGGCCAGGTGGCAATGCTCACAACCGACTCGGTCTGGCCGTATCCTTCCTTCAGCTTTAACCCGGTGTACTGAAGAAACCTGTTATACACTTCGGGATTCAGTGGCTCACCGGCTACGGTGCACGATTCAAGGGAGGAGAGGTCATATTTCGAAAAATCTTCCCTTATCATATACCTGTAAATGGTTGGCGGAGCGCAGAATGAAGTGATCCTGTATTTTTCGATCATGGCAAGCATATCGGAAGGCGTGAATTTATCATGGTCATACACGAAAACGGCACATCCGCTTAGCCACTGTCCGTATATTTTCCCCCAGACGGCTTTGGCCCATCCTGTATCGGCAACCGTCAGGTGTAGGCCGTTTTCACGGGCCTGGTGCCAGAATAATGCGGTGGTGATGTGACTGAGCGGATAAGCAAAATCGTGTACAACCATTTTGGGATTCCCGGTTGTTCCCGAAGTGAAATATAACAGTGAAATATCACTGTTGCCGACAGGATTTCCTTTGCTTTCAAAGGGAGGGGTCGTTTCAATTCCATAAATGAAGTCATGCCATCCGTCCGGTACGAGCGGTCCTACCGAAATCCTTATTTTCACCGAAGGAGATTCCTGAAAGGCGGACTCTATTTCCTTCAGGATTCCCTCTTCCCCGACTGAGACGATTGCCTGGACCTGTGCCGCATTGTTTCTGTAAATGAGGTCCTTTTTCTTCAGCAAATGGGTGGCAGGGATGCATACAGCTCCCAGTTTGTGGAGTGCAATCAGGCAGAGCCAGAATTCATATCTGCGTTTCAGGATCAGCATCACCCTATTGCCGGTTCCGATCCCCAATGACTGGAAGTAAGCGGCAGTCTGATCACTCAGTTCACTGATTTCCCTGAAGGTAAAATTCCGGTGTTCACCTTTGTCATTGGTCCAGACTAGTGCGATTTTATCAGGTTCAATCCGCGCATATTCATCTACAACATTATACCCGAAATTGAAACGGTCGGGTATCACCAGCCGGAGGTTTTCCCGGAAATCATCGAGACCGGTAAACCTGCTCTTTATTAAATATCTTTCAGCAAGAATCATTTCCTCTTAAAATACGATAGCTAGAAAAACAGCCGGATTGCCTCCGAGTGCCTTCATCCCGTGGGGCAAACCTGAATCAAACCAGAGTGAATCACCCTGCTCAAGGATCAACTCTTTTCCGTTGATCACGATCATCAATTTCCCTTCGAGAATCATATTGAATTCCTGCCCCTCATGATGATAAAGCGGAACCTGGCATTCTACGTCTGACGGATCAACCGAAACAATAAACGGTGAGGCTTTTTTATGGATAAATCCTTCATTCAAGGCACGGTATTGGTATTCCTTCCTTCGTTCCACCCTGGTTCCCTGTCCTTTTCTTGTCAGGGAATAACTGTGCATCCTTGGCGATTCGCCAGTCAACAGGGTGGTCAGTTCAATCCTGTACATTGATGCAAACCGGATCAGGAAGGTAACAGGAATCTCTTTTTCCCCCCTTTCGTAACCGAGATAATCGGATTCACCGATCCCGCAATCCCGGGCAATTTCGGAAGGCATTAAACCAAGGGCATCACGCATCCCTTTCAACCGCTCGGAAATCTCTTTGATGTCTGTATTCATATAATGTTTTAAAATGGATCAAATTCGATTTAACAAACCAATACTCCCTGGAATATGTTTGTACCGATAAAGGTTTGCAATGGCAATATGGATTTCATGAACAATCCTGCTCGGGAGAACCATCAGTATGCGATGGCAAACAATACTCTTTGTGAAGAAGGTTTGCCGCTGTATATGCATTTGCCTTCTTCCTGTTCTGCATCCAGCGGAATGCAACGGATGGTTGCTTTGGTTTCCTCCTTGATTTTCAATTCGGTTTCCACGGTACCGTCCCAATGGGCTGAGATAAATCCGCCCTTTTCGTTCAGAATTTCCCTGAACTCATCCCATGAGTCGGCTTTCCGGATATTTTCGTTTCGGAATGACAGAGCTTTTCTGTAAATGTTTTCCTGGATGTCTTTCAATAACTGTTCGACAACACCATCGATTCCATCTATGGGAAGTACCTCTTTGGTCAGCGTATCGCGGCGGGCAACTTCGATGGTTCCGTTTTGCAGGTCGCGTGGGCCTAAGGCAAGCCGTAAAGGTACCCCCTTCAGTTCATATTCGGCAAACTTCCATCCCGGTTTGCGGTTGTCATCGTCGTCAACTTTGACTGAAATCCCTTTTAATTTTAGCTTTAGAGCGATTTTTTCCGCTACGCCCGATGCGATTGCAAGTTCCTCCTGCTTTTTATAAATCGGTACAATGACAACCTGTATTGGGGCAAGTACAGGAGGCAGAATAAGTCCGTTGTCGTCGGAATGGGCCATTACCAGAGCTCCCATGAGACGGGTGGAAACCCCCCAAGAAGTGGCCCATACATAATCGAGGGCTCCCTCCTTGTTGGCAAAGGTTACATCGAATGCCCTGGCAAAGTTTTGACCCAGGAAATGAGAAGTCCCGCATTGCAGGGCCTTTCCATCCTGCATCAGTCCTTCGATGCAATAGGTTTCTACAGCCCCTGCAAATCTTTCATTTTCTGTTTTAACTCCTTTTATCACAGGTATCGACATGTATTTTTCAGCGAAATCCGCGTATACATTTACCATCCGGATGGTTTCGAGTAGTGCTTCCTCGCGGGTTGCATGGGCTGTATGGCCTTCCTGCCAAAGAAACTCTGCGGTGCGCAGGAATAGCCTGGTCCTCATTTCCCACCTTACTACATTAGCCCATTGATTGATAAGGATGGGAAGGTCGCGGTGCGATTGTATCCAGTTTCTGTAAGTGTTCCAGATGATGGTTTCCGAAGTGGGTCTGATGATCAGCTCTTCTTCCAGTTTTGCTTCCGGGTCAACGACAACCCCGCGTCCCTCCGGATCGTTTTTCAGACGGTAATGGGTGACAACGGCACACTCTTTTGCAAAGCCTTCGACATGCGAGGCTTCCCTGCTAAAAAAAGACTTCGGGATGAAAAGCGGAAAATAAGCATTCACATGCCCAGTTTCCTTGAACATTTTATCAAGCTGTGCCTGCATTTTTTCCCAGATTGCATACCCGTATGGTTTGATGACCATGCAGCCGCGAACAGCAGAATTTTCGGCCAGATCAGCCTTTAAAACCAGATCGAGATACCATTGGGAGTAATTTTCACTCCTTGGTGTGATTTCTTTCGCCATTTCTCTCTTTTTTGGTACAAATTTTGTTTCTTTCCTATTGGATTTTGAGTTGCAAAATAGCAAATTAAATCACAAAAAGTAAAGAGGGAGGATTTGTAATGAAAACAAAAAATTATCTGATCGCAACAATTGCACTTGTATTCAGTGCATGTACCACCGGATCGTATGTCACCTCCAGATATGTGGATGATATATACTTTGATCCGGCCAACATACCTCCTCCGGTCGTACTGGATGAAAAACCTGAAAAGGAAGCTCCTGCAGGGGAGAAATCGGCCAGCCGGCTTATCATCAGTGAGATCACTGACAATGAAGAGGGTGGCAAGACCATGAATAACTATGTTTTTGATGGCAGAGATGCAGGTAGTTACGCCGATGCCCAGCTGTACAATCTTGAACAGATGGAACTGGAAGGGAGCGATACGACCGTATATTATGATGACAACGAAATCAAATATGTCATCAACAATTACTATAACGGTGACGACATCGATTTCTCCCGGCGTATACGGATGTTCCACCGTCCGTTTTTCTACGACCCTTTCTATTTTCACAGTTGGTACTGGGATGACCCGTGGTACTGGGACAGCTGGTACTATCCCTATTCATCGCTTGCATGGGGATGGGGTTATTCTCCCTGGTACAGTGGATGGTATGGCGGATTTTATGGCGGTTGGTACAGCCCCTGGTACAGTTCCTGGTATAGCCCTTACAGCTATTATGGCTGGGGAGGCTGGGGATATCCCTGGTATGCATGGGGAGGCTCTTATTATGGAAACTACTGGGGGGGTCGCTATTACGACAGCGAAAACTACCGTTATGGGAAGAGACGCGATTACCAGACTACCATAGCCGGAGGCCGGGATGGTTTTGGATCAGCGTCGGCTTTTGGAAACGAAAGATCATCTCTGAAAAGCACATCACCTTCCGGAACTTCCGACCATACCCTGCGCAGGGCCGGTTCCATTTCGGGTGCTGAGAATGGCGGAAGGCCTGACCGGCAGGGAAATGTCTCCGGGAGTGCGGGTGAAAGCAGGGTAGTTACTGAAATGAGAAGAAACAATGTAGATGCAACCGATGCGAGGAACCGAACCAGCGGAGGTGCTGTTGCCCGGAACCCGCGCGATACTGGTAACGGAACCCGGCAACCCGGTAATAACACGGCTGTCACTGGCAACCGGATACAGTCGCAGCCATCTGCAACCGGAAGATATTCAGGGACCCAGATGCGCTATACAAGACCTGCCACTTCGCAGAACAGCCAGGGGAACAGCTATTCACCCAGTTACAACCAACCCCGTTCCTCAAACCGGAGTACTTACAACATTCAGGGATCGGCAAGGCCTTCAACATCAACAGAAAACCAGACCGGGCAATTGAAAAGCGGTCAAAGAGCTGCGACCATCTATTCACGTCCTAGCGGAAGTTCCGGTAGCGACAGGACTTACCGTTCCGGATCGACATACAACCGCAGTTCAAGTTCTGGCGTCAATCAAAAGCTGTGCTATTCGCAGCCATCGGGAGGCGGCCGGAGTACATACAGTGCCCCCAGCCGCAGCAGCAGCCCTTCCTACAGCGCTCCCAGCCACAGTAGCGGTTCATATAGCTCGGGTGGCGGAGGCGGATACAGCAGCGGTGGTTCATCCGGAGGAGGAAGTCATTCGTCCGGAGGCGGATCCAGTCACAGCGGCAGGAGGTAATCCCGGAAACTTACCGAATCTTTTACTTAAACCCGTATTAATTAAATGGATAAGATATACGCTTCTCCTTGCGAAGAAAGATTGTGTATCATCATTAAATAGCATTAATTACATAGCCATGAAAAAAATTATTTTAGCCGTCGTATTTATCTCTATGCTCCCTTTTGGGGCCATTACCCAGGATTTTGTGGATGCATTGAGATACTCCTCGGTGAGAATCGAGGGTACTGCCAGGTCGGGTGGAATGGGAAATGCTTTCGGGGCCCTGGGAGGTGACTTTACGGCTGCCGGGATCAACCCGGCCGGTCTCGGAGTGTACCGCTCGGCAGAATTTGCATTCTCACCCGGTTTCGGGATGAATGAATCAAACTCCCGTTATCTGGGCAACACATTGAATGAAAATTCCTACAAACTGGGATTCAGCAATCTTAGCTATGTGGCAGCCCTGAAAACAAAATCGACCAATTCAGGTGGACTGGTCAGTGTCAATATCGGGATCGGATATAACAAAATGAAGGATTTCCATTCTTATTCCATTGCAGAGGGGAACAATGCAAAGTCTTCATTTATGGACTACATTGTCGACAATGCAAACCGGAACGACTGGAGTGACTTTTATGAGGAACTTGCCTGGAAGACCGATATCCTTTTATATGATACCAACCAGAAGGAGTACTGGCACGATATCCGGGATGCCGGGTATGGTCAGAGCCAGAGGAAAAGCTTTAACAGGAAAGGATCGCTCGATGAATACACCCTCGGTTTAGGACTGAATTTTGCGCACCGCCTTTACCTGGGGGCTTCACTGGGAATTACGGACCTCTATTTCCGGGAGCTTACCACCTTGTCGGAATGGGATAAGAACAATGACATCCCATTCTTCAACGATTATCAGTTCAATACTGCCTTGAGAACCATCGGTACAGGCTACAACCTGAAACTCGGAGTGATCTATAAACCGGTCAATCAAATCAGGCTGGGAGCGTCGGTTTCGACCCCGACTTTTTACAATCTGAGCGACGATTTTGAAACTTCGATGAATTCTTATGTGACTTACGAGGATAAATCAAGTGAGAAGTATAGTGAGTCATCTCCTTTGCTGCAGTATGACTATGATCTGGTAACACCGTTCAAAGCCACCCTCAGCGGGGCTTACATCATAGGTGAAAAAGGTCTGGTGAGTGCCGACATTGATTTTATCGACTATTCTATTGCCAAATTGCGCAATGGTGGGGACGGCGACGAATTTATCGATCAGAACAAGGATATCAGTGATATTTTCAAGCCGGTTACCAATATCAGACTGGGTGGTGAATACCGTCTTTCCGAAGGATTTGCCCTCCGTGCAGGCTATGAACTTTATCCTTCGGCTTACAATGAAACTGCATTTGGGAAAAACCAGCCCAATGCCGGAAATGATTTGTCGGTTTATTCTGCGGGATTCGGCTACAGATCGGGAAATTTCTTTATTGACCTTGCTTATCGGCACGCAAAATCGTCCGAGTATACCGCATTTTTTCCAACTCCGGGATCTGCCGGTTATCCTGATCCGGAAATGGCCAGGTTCGATTACAAAAATAACAAAGTGCTCTTTACAATCGGGTTCAGGTTCTGATTTCCTAAGTCCGGAATCAGTCCAATATATTGCCTCCTCAGTTGATGAGAATCACGGGGAGGTTTTTTTGCATTTTGTAATTTTCAATCCGGGTTTCATGCCCGGTTTGCTGTTTCTTTTTTCTTGTTGAAATAGCATAGAAATTACATGGGAAAGGATTTACGGTTAAATTTGCTGATAAAAATCATCCTTTGCAGGTAGATACCTTCTGGAAAATTTGATCGTGATATGACGAAGATATACAGGGCGCTGACCCGTAATGAAATTTCACAGCTTGAACGCCAGCAATGCATAGCTGAAAACTGGGACAAGATCCGGGTGTCCGGTCGCTTTACACCTGACAACATCCGGCAGGTCAATTTCACCGGTACGAATTTCCTCGGTCTGATGAACAGCGATATACCGTTTCCCGGCGGAGTAACAAAAAAAACAGGAATATTTAATGCGCATCTTCATAACTGCACCACTGGCGACCAGGTCCTGATCAGTAATATCAGAAGTTACATTGCCAATTATGACATCGGAGATCATACTGTGATTGAAAATACCGACCTGTTGGTGGTGGATGGCCCTACTGCATTTGGCAACGGGACCTCTGTGGATGTACTTGATGAAACCGGAGGCCGTCAGCTGATGATCTATGACAGGATGTCGGCCCATACCGCATACCTGATGGCTTTGTACCGTTACCATGAAGGATTCTGTGAAATCCTTTCCGCGATGATCACGGATTATACGAACGGATGCCGGTCGGAAAGAGGGCAAATCGGCAGAAATGTCTGGATCGGGAACTGCGGGGAAATTGTCAATGTAAAGATCGGAGATGGGGCAGTGATCAAGGGGATATCCCGGCTGAAGAACGGCAGCATCAACAGCAATGAAACCGATCCTGTTATGCTTGGATACAACGTGGTCGCCGAAAATTTCATCATCTCATCCGGGTCCGAAGTGAACGATCATGCCGTCATCACAAATTGCTTTATCGGACAGGGATGTATGCTCGGGAAACACTATTCAGCAATAAATTCTTTGTTTTTCTGCAACTTCCAAGGATTTAACGGAGAGGCCTGCTCGATATTTGCCGGACCGTTCACGGTCTCACACCACAAATCTACCTTGCTGATTGCCGGGATGTTTTCGTTCTGCAATGCCGGAAGCGGATCGAACCAGAGCAACCACATGTATAAACTGGGACCAATCCACCACGGAATTGTGGAAAGAGGCTCCAAAACAACCAGCGATTCCTATATTTTGTGGCCGGCAAAAATCGGCCCGTTCACACTTGTGATGGGACGTCATTACAAGAATACCGATACATCGAACATGCCCTTCTCATACCTGATTGAAAACAAGGATGAAAGCTGGCTGGCCCCCGGGATCAACCTCCGGAGTGTAGGGACCATCCGGGATGCGATCAAATGGCCCAGGCGCGACAGAAGAAAAGATCCCGACCGGCTTGATTCGGTCAACTTCAATCTGTTGAGCCCGTTTACTATTCAGCGGATGCTGAACGGGAAGGAAATTCTCGAACAGATCAGAAGGATATCGGGCCAAACCACTGATACCTATACCTGGGAAACCACTTTCATATCAAGAAACTCCCTGCAGCGCGGAATTGAGCTTTATCACATGGCAATTATCAAATTCCTCGGCAATTCACTGATCTCACGTATCATAAAATCAGAACCTCAAACCTTCGGGGATTTGCTGAAATGCCTTCAACCCGGATGTGAGAACGGAAAAGGAGACTGGATCGACGCAGCAGGCCTGATTGCACCAAAACAGGAAATCGAAAAACTGGTAGAAAAGGTTATGAATAGGGAAATTCTCCGGCTTACAGATCTGGAACACTACCTGCGAACCCTGCATGAAAATTATTATGAGCTGGAATGGTGCTGGGCATCACAACTACTGGAAAAACACCTAAATAAAAAAATAGAGGACATTACAAAAGATGACCTGCTAAACCTGATCGAAGAGTGGAAATCATGCGTTACCGGACTGGATAAACTTCTGTACGAGGATGCACGGAAGGAGTTCAGGATCAGTGCTATGACAGGCTTTGGAGTAGATGGCGACCAAATCATCAAGGAACAGGATTTTGTGAAGGTCAGAGGTACTTTTGAAAAGAACAGATTTGTAACTGAAATTGTTGATCATATCAGAAAAAAAAGCGAACTTGGCGAAAAAATGATCGGTTACCTGAATTCCTTAACCTAAAAAAAACAAGATATGAGATTGGTCATACAACCTGATTATGAATTCCTGGCAAAATGGACGGCAAGCTACATTGCACGGAAAATTGAACTGTTCAAACCTTCAGCCGATAAACCTTTCGTACTTGGTCTTCCGACAGGTTCATCCCCGCTCGGGGTATATAGCGAACTGATTTCACTGTATAAACTTGGAAAGGTTTCTTTCCGGAATGTGGTGACTTTTAATATGGATGAATATGTTGGACTGGGGCCAGACCATCCGCAGAGTTACCATTACTTCATGTGGCACCATTTTTTCAGCCATATCGACATTCAGAAGGAGAATGTGAATATTCTGGATGGGATGACTAAGGACATCAAACGAGAATGTGCAAGGTATGAAGGAAAAATTGCCGAATCGGGAGGAATCCACTTGTTTTTGGGCGGCATAGGAGCCGATGGGCACATTGCATTCAATGAGCCGGGTTCATCACTCTCAAGCCGGACCCGGGCAAAAGAACTCAATGCCGATACACGGTTGGCCAATTCCCGTTTCTTCGGAAACGATATTACCAAAGTTCCCCGGCTGGCCCTCACGGTCGGAGTAGGAACCGTCCTCGATGCAAAAGAGGTGCTGATCGTCGTCAATGGACTGGGGAAGGCCCGTGCGCTCCGTCATATCGTCGAAGAGGGGGTCAGCCATATGTGGACATGCAGTGCACTTCAGCTCCACCCAAGGGCCATGATCGTATGCGACGAAGCTGCGGCTCACGAACTGAAAGTGGGGACCTTTAAGCATTTTCTGGATATCGAAAAGGAAAATATTGATATCCAGAGTATCTGGAAATCAGATTTGAACTGGTAAACGCATTGGTTACAATTGACCTTCACCGGAATCCTCCTTGCCGGCGGATCAAGTTCCAGGATGGGAACCGACAAGGGATTGGTAAAATTTCAGGGCAGAAGGCTGGCTGAATATGCACTTGATCTGCTCAGCCGGTTTTGTGATGAAATCCTTATCAGCACAGCCCATCCTGAATATGCAGCATTTGGATTCAGGACCATCCCCGATCAGCTCCCGGGAAAAGGGCCTCTGTCGGGTTTGGCAGCCACCCTTCCGCATTCATCCAATGAGTGGAACCTGGTGCTTGGCTGTGACATGCCTTATGCGAACAGTGCATTGTTTGAGTTTCTTATTGAAAAAACCGGAGTATCCCTGGGTGTGGTCCCTATCCATGACAACCTGATTGAACCGGTGGCAGCCATTTATTGCCGGACAGCAGGCCGTCTATTTGGAAATGAATTGGCAATGGGGCATTATTCTCTTTATAAAATTCTTCTCAACAATGATTTTACATTTCCTGATACAGGTTTTCTTCTGGCAGAGTTCCCGTTTCTTTTTAAAAGTCTGAATGAACCGGATGACCTGGTAATTGCTTGTCCAGTGCCTGGAGGGAAATAAGAATTTTTTGGCAATGGACTGATTCCTGATTATGGTTGATGGTCTAAATGATATTGAAGAACATAACAGGTTACGTATAAATAGATAGATATTTAGATATATTTGCAGAAAATAACGAAAAGGAAGGGAAATGACGAGCAACAGGAGAGAGTTTATCAGGATTTCCGCCCTTGGAGCAGCTGGTCTGATCGGGGGATCACACTGGCTGAAGGCTGACTCAGCCTCAGGTACCGGAATAAAGCCGGAAGGACTTTGGTTTTCACCTGAGGAGCTCAGTCGTACTCCTACCTACTGTGAAATATGTTTTTGGAAATGTGCAGGTTGGGTCCATAAAGATGGGAAAGGGGAGATACAGAAAATTACCGGGAATAATAAGGATCCGAATTGCAACGGCCGGTTTTGTCCCAGAGGTACCGGAGGGGTAGGACAATTCTACGACAGCGACAGGTTGAAAACCCCGCTGATCAGGACAGAAGACAGGGGAAAGCAGAGCTTCAGGGAAGCCACCTGGGACGAAGCCCTACAATACATAGCCGATAAACTGGAGATGATCAGAAAAGAACATGGTCCCGAATGTACAGCTCTTTTTACACATGGTTCGGGAGGGAAATATTTCTCCAGATTGTTGAAAGCATATGGATCGGTCAATATAGGTGCACCATCATACGCACAATGCCGTGGTCCGCGAGAAGTAGCATTTTATGCGACTTTCGGAAGGAGCCTCGATTCACCTGAAAATACCGATATTAGGGACACCCGCTGCCTGGTGCTGATCGGATCGCACATCGGGGAGAACATGCACAACGGGCAGGTGCAGGAGATGTCGGATGCCATCGATAAAAAAGCGACTGTTATAACAGTCGATCCGCGCTATTCGACCGCAGCGAGCAAATCGAAATACTGGCTTCCGATTAAACCAGCCACAGATATGGCGTTGTTGCTTGCCTGGATCCACGTCATTATCAATGAAGAATTATACGATAAAAAATATGTTGAAAAGTACACGGTTGGTTTTGAACAACTCAGGTCACATGTGGCAGGATTTACCCCGGAATGGGCTTACGGAATAACCACCATCAAGCCGGGTGTGATTCGTGAAACAGCCAGGGAAATGGCTGCTGCTGCACCGGCGGTGATTGTTCATCCGGGCAGACATGTCACCTGGTATGGTGACGACACACAAAGGTTACGGGCTGTGGCAATCCTCAATGCAATACTTGGATCATGGGGCAGAAGGGGAGGTTTTTATATGCCGGAGAGTCCCGTTATTCCTGAACCTGATTTGCCGGTATTCCCGAAGCCAACACGCACATGGAGAATGGCAATGAAAGGCAAATACCCCCTTGCCGACCTGGTCCTGGCCAACGGATTGTGTGATGCGACCATTCCCTCCCCCGATCTCGACTGTTCTATCAAGGGATGGATCATCAACGGCACAAACCTCATGGAAACCCTGCCCGACAGAGCCAATACAATGAAAGCCATCCATAACCTCGACCTGATGGTGGTAGTCGATACCATGCCTATGGAGATAACCGGTTGGGCCGACGTGGTCCTGCCTGAATGCACTTATCTCGAACGATACGACTCTCTCAGGGATACCCACCACCGCGAACCGGTCATTGCGCTGAGAATGCCTGCCAGAAAACCACTTTATAACAGCAAACCAGCTTATTGGATGGCGCGGGATCTTGCACGAAAGATGAACCTGTTGCAATATTTCCCGTTTGAAACCTTGGAAGAGGAACTTGACCATGAGCTGAAGCAAATGGGCAGCTCTCTGAAGGAAATGCAGCAGGCCGGAGTGAAAGTTCTTGAAAAGCAGGAAGAACTTTATTTTCGCGAAGATGAAGAAATAACGTTTGATACCGGAACCGGGAAAATCGAATTGTATTCTACTGCTTTTGCGGATGCCGGATTCGACCCATTGCCGGTATATACCCCACACCCGGAACCACCCGAGGGTTATTACAGGCTTAATTACGGAAGGGCCCCGATGCATACTTTCTCCCGGACAGTAAACAATCCGAACCTGTTTGACCTGATGGAGGAGAATGTCCTGTGGGTTCATCCAAAAACAGCCGGATTGAATGATCTGAAAAACAATCAGAAGGTATGGCTCGAAAACCAGGACGGGGTTGTATCATCGTTTCCCATTAAAATCAGGATCACCGAACGGATCAGATGGGATTCGGTATATATGGTGCATGGATTCGGGAATAACAGCGCAAAACTGAGCCGGGCCCACGGACGGGGAGCCAGTGATAATGAGCTGATTACCCGTGTCATGATAGATCCGGTGATGGGAGGTACCGGGATGCGGGGGAATTTCGTCAGATTCAGGACTTCAGCAGGAAAGGAGGCAGAATCATGAGATATGCAATGGCCATCGATACCCTGAAATGTGTGGGATGTTCCGATTGTGTGGTTGCCTGTCAGACAGAAAACAACGTGCCGATTGGTTATTCGCGCGACTGGATACGTGAAATCAGCCAGGGTATCTACCCCGAACTGCACCTTGAAATACGGTCCGAACGATGCAACCATTGCGACAATTCCCCCTGTGTGAGGAGTTGTCCCACCGGAGCCAGCCATTATACGGAGGGAGGAATTGTGAAAGTGACGAAAAACAAATGTATTGGTTGCAGCGCATGTATTGTTTCGTGCCCGTATGACGCCCGTTATATTCACCCCGAAGGATATGTCGATAAATGCACTTTTTGTGACCACCGGGTTAAAAATGGGGAACAGCCGGCCTGTGTGGCAGTCTGTCCTACAAAATGCATGTATTTCGGCGATCTTGACAATCCTGATTCTGAGATTTCAAAAATTCTATTGAGAAGGAAGAGCAAGACACTAATCCCGGAAGCAGGCACCAGTCCGAGAGTTTATTTTCTTTATTGACTGGAAAATGAAAATCGGAGTATAGAACAAACCACAGGTACTGATCGACAAAGGAGCGTCAGGAGGTTAAGGCTAAAGTAAAGTGTGAGAAGCGGCAGTAAGCAACAGGCAGGAGAAAGGAGGAAGGAGGAAGGAGAAGGCAGAACACAGGCCCTAGGACACTGAATGCTGAATACTTGATACATGATACTTGATACTTGATACTTTACTGCAAACTGCATACTAAATACTGAACACTGAAAACTTATATGTTATGTCTGAAGATATTATAACTAGTGGGCGCCTGAACCACCTCATCGATCCTGTTCTTGGAGTGTGGGAGTGGCATATCCCTGCATATCTTTTCCTGGGGGGATTGGCGGCAGGAATTCTCTTTTTTGCGGGTCTCACTACCATCAGAAAGAAGGAGGTTGAATTTCCTGCCGCAGTCAGGAAAGCGCCTTTGATAGTCCCATTGTTGTTGGTTTTAGGCCTTTTTTCCCTTTTTCTGGACCTGAAACATAAGCTTTATTTTTGGCGGCTTTATACAACCATCAAACTGGGGGCCCCCATGAGCTGGGGTGCCTGGGTGCTGTTACTGGTAACTCCGTTGTCGTTCATCTGGGCAGCGCTTCATATTCGTTCAGTTTTTCCCCACTGGGACTGGAAATATAGCTTTCTGAAGAAGCTCGAGCAGATTTTTAATCAATACAAAGAGTACCTGGCCTGGGCATTGGTGGTTCTTTCCGTTGTCCTTGGGGTTTATACCGGAATCCTGTTTTCGGCCTTCAACGGACGTCCGCTCTGGAATACTTCCATACTGGGGCCACTTTTCCTGGTTTCAGGAATGTCGGGCGGAGCCGCGGTGATTGTGCTGATGGCGGGTTCGCAAGGAGAACGCCATTATTTTGCTAGGGTTGACCTGCTCCTGATAGCCATTGAACTGGTACTGATCGTCCACATGTTCATGGGGTTTCTTTCGAGCACTCAGACGCAGATCGACGCTGCAAAACTCTTTCTCGGAGGTGATTATACCGCTCCTTTCTGGATTTTTGTGGTGGGAACCGGTTTGATACTGCCTGCCCTTCTCGAGTTCATGGAGATGCGGAAAAGGAGTATTCCAACCATTTTTGCTCCGGTTTTCGTTCTCTTCGGAGGGATCATGCTTCGGTTTATCATTGCCTTTGCAGGACAGCTGTCACATTGGAACCTTTAATAGATTTCGGATTTTGGAATTCGGAATTCGGAATACGGAGAGTCACTTTAAAGAGAAACAATCCGAAATCTCCAATCCGAAATCCGAAATGAGAAGATTGCGGAATTGGGATAAAAGTAAATAAGGTAGAATGCATAAGTGAAAATATTTCAGGTAAATGACAAAAGATGAATTAAAATACAGAACTAAGAAATTTGCCTTGGACATTATGCGGTTGGTGGAAGAACTGCCAATCACAAAAGCCGGAAATGCCATCGGGAACCAGCTGATCCGTTCCGGGACCTCAGTTGCTGCAAATTATAGGTCAGCTTGCAGAGCAAGAAGCAATGCGGATTTTATATCGAAAGTGAATGTTGTCGAAGAAGAAAGTGATGAAACTCTTTTTTGGCTGGAATTGATCGATGAAACAAACCTTATCAAAGATAGAATGCTTTTAAAGGCATTATTGAAAGAAGCTGATGAATTAACTGCGATATTCACGGCATCTGGAAAAACTGCCAAAAACAATCCGAAATCTCCAATCCGAAATCCGAAATGAGAAGATTGAGGAATGCGGATTGCGGAGAGTCACTTTGAAAAGAAGAACTCCGAACTCCGAACTCCGAACCCCGAACTTAAAAAAAAATGATAGTTAACGTAACCAGAAAAAAAATTGACATGGACAAAAATCGACAGTTAAAGTACTGGAATCCTTATTTTGGAGGGGTGATGCTTGGACTGGTATTGCTGGCGGCCAATTACTTTGCAGGCCGGGGCCTTGGAGCAAGTGGAGCCGTTAAAAGTGTTGTTGTAGCAGGAGTGGAAGCCATTGCTCCGGTGCATGCACAGAGTACGCCGGTTTATAAAGAGTATCTCGAAGGACATGAAGGCAAGCCCTTGAAATCATGGCTGGTTTATGAAGTCCTCGGAGTCATTGTCGGAGCCTTTATCTCGGGGGCATGGGCCGGAAGGCTGAAATGGAAAGTGGAGCACAGTCCGAAGATCACTAGCCGGCGACGCCTGATCTTCGCGGGGTTGGGCGGAATGTTTTTCGGCCTCGGATCACAGCTCGGACGGGGATGTACCAGCGGGACTGCCCTGAGTGGGATGGCTGTCCTGAGCCTTGGAGGATTCATTACCATGATCGCCATTTTCGGTACAGCTTTTGCGTTTGCCTATTTTTTCCGCAAACTTTGGATATAACCTTAAGCACAATTTCATATGGGACCACTATCATTTTACGGAATCATATCTGAGAATACCAACCTTTTAATCGCTTTTCTCATTGGGGTTGGATTCGGTTTTGTACTCGAAAACAGCGGTTTTTCATCATCCAGAAAACTGGCCGGGATGTTTTACGGTTACGATACCACTGTACTGAAGGTTTTCTTTACAGCTGCCATAACAGCTATGCTGGGCATGATCCTTTTCGGACTTTTTGGCTGGCTCGACCTGAGTGTGGTATATGTCAATCCCACTTATCTATGGTCGGCAATTGCCGGAGGCGTGATCATGGGGATCGGTTTCATCATGGGCGGATTTTGTCCGGGTACTTCTTTTTGCGGAGCTGCTATCGGCAAACTGGATGCCCTTGTTTTTGCCGGCGGATTGTTTGTCGGAGTTTTCCTTTTTACCGAAGGATATCCTGTTTTTGAAGAACTATATATGGCCGGTGATCTGGGAGCACCTTACGTTTATGAGGTGCTTGGTATGTCGCGGGGTATTTTCGTCCTGTTGCTGATTGTTGTTGCCCTGGCGGCCTTTTGGGTTGGTGAATGGGCAGAAAGGAAATATCCCAGAGAAGAATATTGATATTTATTTATAACGATATGAAACCATTGTACAAACTCGCAGCTGTTTTACTGCCTCTCGGGATACTGATCGCTGCCATTCCCGAAGAGAAAACCCAGGTTGGAAAGACAACTCCGGAACAGATTCTTGCGGAAATGAAGGATGGAAGCCATTTGGTTTCAACCGATGCTGTCGCCGACTTATTGGTTCAAAAAGATCCTGTCCTTCAGCTGATCGATGTCAGGAGCCTCGAAGAATTTGAAACTTTTCACCTTCCGGGGGCTGTCCATGTCCCGCTCAGCAATATTCTTGCTGCAGAATATAGCGGATTGTTTGACCAGGATGTGCGGATGAATGTGCTGTATGCAAATGGAACGACTCAGGCAAGCCAGGCGTGGATGTTACTCCGGCAGCAGGGATATGGCAACCTCCATGTAATGCAGGGAGGGCTTAATTACTGGGCGGAGACCATTATGAATCCGGTGCAGCCTCCTGTATCTGCTGCCGATGATGAACTGGCCAGGTATGATTTCAGAAAAGCTGCCGGCGGGGCATTGGGAGGAGGTTCCCTTGTGCCGGTATCGGCTGCACCTGCAACTTCCGCCCCTTCAGCGCCTAAAGCTTCCACAGCACCTAAAAAGAAAAAAGCAGCTGGTGGTTGTTGATCCTGGATGGAAAAGTTATTTGATAACAGGTTCGTTTATGTGGAAATTTTCTAATTTTACCGGGGTCAATTTTAGCAATCATTTTTAAAAATAGTCAAAGGTATGAGGCGCATTTTTATTTGCATCTACTTCTTTTTGTCGGTTTCCATTGCTTTGGCTGGAAATGGAAAAGGTTGGGAAAATCTGTTTAACGGAAAGGACCTTACCGGTTGGAAACAATTGAACGGCCAGGCTAAATACCATGTGGAAAACGGCGAGATCGTGGGGACCACTGTTTATGGAACTCCGAATTCATTTCTTGTAACTGAAAAGAATTATGGTGATTTTATACTGGAACTGGACCTGATGCTCGAATCGGATATGAATTCCGGCATTCAGTTCAGGAGTGAAAGCAAACCTGAATTTAACAACGGACGGGTGCACGGTTACCAGTGCGAAGTCGATCCCTCGACCAGGGCATGGTCAGGAGGTATCTATGATGAAGCGAGGCGGGGGTGGCTTTATCCGCTCGATTTAAATCCCGTTGGCAAACTTGCATTTAATAAAACAGGATGGAACCATTACAGGATTGAATGTATTGGCCCGTCTATCAGAACTTGGGTAAACAACATCCCGACAGCATGGGTGATTGATGACATGACCCCGGTGGGATTCATTGCTTTGCAGGTCCATTCCATTGGCTCAAAGGAGAAGGAAGGAAACAGAATCAGGTGGAAGAATATCCGGATTAAAACATCGGATTTAGTTGCCTCCCCGTTTGAGGATCTGTATGTGGTGAACCTCCTCCCAAACCAACTGAGCGATGCTGAAAAGAAACAGGGGTTTCAGTTGTTGTTCGACGGTAAAACAACCACGGGTTGGAAAAGTGCCACAGAAGAAAAATTTCCGGAACATGGTTGGGTGGTCAAAGACGGAAGCCTGACGGTTCTTTCATCGGAAAAGGAACCCCACAGGGGAGGGGATATTGTAACAGTCAGGAAATTCAGGGCATTTGAACTCCGTTTTGATTTTAACCTGTCGCCCGGGGCGAACAGCGGTGTAAAGTATTGTACGGGGAACAACGGTCCATCGATCGGACTTGAATACCAGATACTGGATGATGAAAGTCATCCCGATGCCAAACAAGGTGCTGCCGGAAACCGGATGCTGGCATCACTATATGACCTGATCCCGGCTGAGAAGGATTCCCGTTTCGTCAGAAAGCCGGGAGAATGGAACCGGGGGGCAATTGTCCTGTATCCGGACAACCGGGTGGAACACTGGCTGAACGGTCGGAAGGTTTTGGAATATATTCGTGGCAATAACATTTACAAGGCGCTGGTCGCCCGGAGCAAGTTTGCGGAATTCAGCAATTTCGGGATGGCAGAAGAAGCTCCTGTTCTGTTGCAGGACCACGGAAATGAAGTAAGGTTCCAAAACATCAAGATCAGGGAACTGAAATAATTCGGGATGCCAGAATCCCGGGAAACTCTTCTTGTAAACACAGTCGCAATCTATTTGAATCATTAAAGAGCCCATGTATCATTTTGCCCTGACAGGGGCAGCAGGATTCGTCGCACCGAGACACATGAAAGCCATCAGGGAGACAGGCCATGAATTGACGTGTGCCCTTGATCCCTATGACGGAATAGGGATACTTGACAATTATTTCCCTCATGCCCTGTTTTTTACCCAACCGGAACTTTTTGAGTCGTATATTGAAAGCAAAAAAAGATCTGTGGAGGAAAAAATTGACTTTATAAGCATTTGTTCCCCCAATGATCTTCACGAAGCTCATATCCGAATGGCATTGCGTCACGGGGCCAACGTGATCTGCGAAAAACCTCTGGTGCTGAATCCGGAGGCCCTTGATGGGTTACAGAAAATGGAAAATGAAGCAGGTAAAAGGGTGTATGCAGTTCTTCAGCTCCGGCATCATCCATCGGTGGTGAAGCTGAAAACACGGGTGGACGAAGGTGGTGCAGAAAAGGTGTACGAAGTGGACCTCACCTATATTACAAGCCGGGGAAACTGGTATTTTTCCTCATGGAAAGGCAATGTCGTGAAAAGCGGTGGCATTGTCACCAATCTCGGGATTCATTTTATTGACATGCTGGGGTGGATTTTTGGTGAGTTCAAAGGATTTGAACTCAGTATCAGTCAGGAAAACAAAGCAGCCGGAAAGCTTTGGCTCACGCGGGCAAATGTAAACTGGTACCTTAGTGTTGATGAAAACGACCTGCCGGCTGAGGCGGTCCAGGCTGGAAAACGGACATACCGGAAAGTGGTTGTCGACGGTGTAGAAACAGAATTCAGCGAGGGATTTACCGATCTTCATACCACCACATACCGGGAGATTCTGGCAGGCAGGGGCTATGGTATTTCAGATGCAGGGAAAAGTATTGAAATTGTCAGCGCCATCCGGAAAGCAGCCTGTCATTACTCTTGTTGATATGTTATTTTAATTTCTGTGGCAGCCAGACGGCCATGGAGCTTTCGCCCCGGTGAGCCCAAGCATAATAGGGAATGGCTTTCAGTTTCACATCTTTAATTTCAGGATTTTCTCCCATAGATACCTGCTGCCCCTTAAAGATCAAAACACCAACACCATTGAGTAAATCTGGTTCAAACGCATATCCGATTCTTTTTTTATCACTTACCGATGCATTTAGTGCATTGTCGTTATTGTCAATCCCTTCGAGACAATATACGATGGGGCCTCTCTGGTAGGCTTCTCGCCCCCGGTTGGCTTCCACTTTTTCGTTTGACACAATCCGTTTCACTTCCATCGGGATTTCGAGCATGATTTCATCACCGGTTTTCCATGTCCGGTCAATGATTGCATATCCGTCTTTAATTGTATATGTGCTCTTTTTATTGTTTACTTTGATTTCAAGCGGTTTGGATGAGTGGCTATCGGCAAAAGAGTACAGATTGGAAGGAACTACCTGGTTCCCTGCCCATCCCGGAATGCGGAGCATGATTTTCAGATTTTTTTCATCCGGGGAATTTATTCTGAGTTTTATCTTTCCATCCCACGGATATCCGGTTTCCTGGCTGATACCGATATCCTGACCATTCATCCTGACCGAAGCAGTGCTTCCGATATACAGGTTCACATATAGGCTGTTCCCTTTTACGGCATAGATATACCCCGGGATGGAAGGCAGAAAGCGGACGACATTGGACGGGCAGCAAGAGCAGTCGAACCATGGTTTGCGCTGGCATTCCCCTTTGCATTCAAGTGGGTTCGGATAGAAAAATTTGTCTCCTTCGAGCGATACGCCTGAAAGAAATCCATTATACAGGATCCTTTCCAGGACATCAATATATTTCGATTCACCGAAAAGCAGAAACATCCTGTGATTCCACATTGCATTGGCAATAGCGGCGCATGTTTCGTTATACGCTGTGGCATTGGGGAGCTCATAATCGTCCCCGAACGCTTCTCCTTCGTGTCTGGCCCCGATTCCTCCTGTCAGATAGATTTTGGCCTCCACCACATTCGACCAAATCTGGCTGATGGCCCTGATGTAGGAAGGTTCTCCGGTCAAGGCTGCCACATCGGCCATTCCGCAATACAGGTATCCTGCCCTCACAGCATGTCCGACTGCATGGAATTGCTTTGTAACCGGTATATGGTCCTGGCAATATTCACCGAAAAGTTTATGCCCTTTTTTATTTCCCCGCTCATCAAGAAAGAACCTGGCCATATCAAGGTATTTCTTATCGCCGGTAACACGGAACAAACGAACCAGTCCGATTTCAATTTCTTCATGCCCCGGAACCATTCTCACCCTTCCGGGACCAAAAATAGCACAGATCAGGTTGGCATTTTTGATGGCTACTTCCAGGAAAGTTTTTTTTCTGGTAGCCAGATAATGGGCTACAGCTGCCTCGTACATATGCCCGGCATTGTATAGCTCATGGCTTTGTGCAATGAAGCTCCACCGCTGGTCCCCGCTGTTTTTTGCCGGATTCTGCGGATCGATGGTGCGGCTGGTATACAGGTAACCGTCTTCTTCCTGTGCTCCGGCGATCAATCCGATCACACTGTCGAGGTATGCATCCAGAAGGGGATCGTAGTGTTGCTGAAGGGAATAACTAGCGCCTTCGATGATTTTGAACACATCTGAATCGTCGTACCGGTTTCCTTTGAATTTTCCTTCCTTCACACCGGCAGCGACAGCGAAATTGTTTAGCCGGCCGGGTTCTTCACAGTTTCTGAAATCATAGGGGATGGTCACTCTCCGGTTTGTTTCGATTCGCGGCCCCCAGAAATGATCTTCAATTTTTACCTGTGTAAATGAGACCGGCTGAAAAGGGTAGGGCTCATCACCAAGCACCTGTGGTTTTCCATGAGTTTGTGCCAGAAAAAAGGATAACAAAATCAGGATTCTGGTTATTCGGTTTTTCATTCGACTTATTATTTTTTGGCTCATAAATATAATTCAAAAACGGTTTTTGTTGCTGCAGGATTTAAAATGCTGACAGTTATTTCGCTTTGTCGTTCTCCCGCTATTTAATCCACTAATTCTCCCTGTCCCTTTATCGCACTCTCGCTCTTTCGCCCTATTGTAATTTCGATCTCCCGTTCCCTCGTCCTTTATTTTATTTCACGCAGAGTCACAAAAAATTTAACACAATTTGATAATTTGAAATTGATTGGAACGCGGAAGTCGCGGATTGTACTGATCAAAACCGAATATACTATTTTTCACTCTCCCAGTCTCTAAGTCTCCAAGTCCTTTTGCCAGGCTGACAGGTTCCCTTGTCCTTATTCCTAACTCCTGACTCCTTCATTTTTCCTAAACTTCATTCTGTATTCATGAGGCGTCATTTTTTTAGTTTTTTTAAATGTGCGGTTGAAGTAAGGAATGTTCATATACCCACATTCATATGCTATTTCTGAGATTGTCGAGTCAGATCTGATCAGTTTTTTACAGGCAAAACCAATGCGTATTTCATTGATTGCATGGGAGAATGTAATTGATGTTGATTTTTTAAAAAAGCGACAGAATGCACTCGGGTTCATATTGGCATGACCGGCTGCTTCTTCCAGTCTTAAATTCCGGTGATAGTTGGAAATCATAAAGTTAAAGAGAATGCTGATTTTTTCCTGATTCCCTGATTTTAATGCTTCGGTAAAACCCCGGCTCGACAACAATTCAAATTCTGTTACTTCACTCATCATGCAAAGCAATTCAACCATCAGCAACAACCTTTTCCAACCTTCTTCCTGCGATATCCGGATGATTTGCTGACCTAGCTTTTCAGCGTCATTCCCTTTAAAACGGATTCCATGCGCAGCTCTCGCAAACAGCCTCTTAAGGTTCCGCATTTCAGGCAGTGCCGTGAATTTTTCCCCCAGGAAATCATCAACAAACTGAATCAGGATTACTTTTGCCATCACATTCTCATTACCTTCAAAGAACCGGTCGTCGCTGTGCCAGTAATGCGGGATATGCGGCCCCACCAGAACCAGGTCGCCATTGCTGAATCGATGGATGCTGTCGCCGACAAAGCGGGTGCCGCTGTTTTCAATGTTGTAAAGTATCTCGTATTCCCTGTGAAAGTGAAATTGGTTGTAAGTGTGCGGAATTTCTGCATATCGTATTAGAAAGGAATATTCATGGGGCTGATCATATTTCCGGTAATAAACTGGTTTCATTGCAAAATATTTACAAAAAATGTGTTCAATGATGAATAAAAGCAAATATAGTGTAATGATTGGCAAAATATATTCTATTCTGTGCACAACGTTCAATTATATCTTTGCAAATAGCTATGATTTGGTAAACGACTTGAGTTGAAATGAATGAATCTATGACTCTATGACTCTATGACTCCCCTTGTACCGTTAGACTATATTGCAATTCTAATTTATATGCTGCTGATGGCCGGAATTGGCCTGTTCTTTAAATGGTATGTAAAAGATATAAACGCATATATCAAAGGTTCCGGTACAATCCCCTGGGTTGCAGCAGGAATCAGCAATTTCATGGCTTTGTTCAGTACATTTGTATTCGTTGCCTATGCCGGGATTGCTTACGAACATGGATTGGTTGCTGTTACTGTTTTTATGAGTACCGTACCTGCCTGTGTCATTGCCGCACTCTTTTTTGCAAAGCGGTGGCGGCGTGCAGGGGTGTCAACCCCTGTTGAATATCTCGAAACCCGGTTTAATCCCGGCGTCAGGCAAATGATTGGCTGGGTCGGCATCATCATTCGGATTCTTGACAACATGGTTCGCTTATATGCTATTGGCATCTTCCTTACGGCAGTTACCCCACTTTCCCTTTCATCCAGCCTCATCGTATCGTCAATCATTGTTATTTTCTTTACTTTGTACGGAGGCGTCTGGGCTGTATCCATCATGGGTACTCTGCAATTTGTTATACTGATTTTCACTTCCCTGATATTGTTTTTTGTATCCCTCAACTGCGTCGGTGGCATGGAGGCATTGGTTGAAAAAGTTCCCGACCATTTTAACCTGTTCAACGGACCGAAAGGACAATTCTTCTGGCTGGCGGTTTATTACATCATGATTGTCATCAAATACAACGAAAACTGGATTTTTATTCAGCGGTTTTACGTTGTGAAGGATGAGAAGTCAGCGCAGAAAGTTGGCTATCTGACAGCAATCCTTTTTTTAATATTTCCTGTTGTATTTATGCTTCCTCCCATTGTAAGCCAGGTGCTTATGCCCGGTTTGGCGGATAACGAAATGGCTTATGTCGCTTTATCAAGTAAACTTTTACCCCCGGGAATCATGGGAGTGATGATTGCTTCCATGTTTGCAGCAACCATGTCGTCGTTGAATTCGGAATACAATGTGATTGCCTCAGTAGTGTCGAAAGATGTATACCAAAGACTCATGAACAAAAGGGCTACCGACAGGCAAATGCTGGTTGTTGCCAAGCTGTCGACCATCATCATCGGTTTGTTGGTTTTGCTGGGTGGACTGTTCATCAGGGATTTCGGGGGAGCATTTGAAGCCAATAAATTGTTTACAGGAATCTTTGCCATTCCGGTTGGAGTCCCTCTTGTATTGGGGATTATCAGCCGGAAACCAACCCCGGGAGGAGCTATGTATACGGTTATTTTCGGAGCAGCCGCCGGTATTGTGCTCAACAGTTTCCCGTCGGTATTCACCTGGGAAGCAGCAACATTAATTGAAATAGGATTGTGCCTGCTTATCTTTTACGGTTCTGCCCTTATACAAATAAAGGATATGAAATATAAAAGACGGGTTGTTGAACTTTTTACTCGATTGAGTAAAAAAAGCACCGATACTCCTGTGATTGATGCAAAATTTCAAAGTGCTCTTTCAATGTTGTACGCTGTATCTTTTGGAATATCAGGCGTTTTATTTGTTGCGATGGGATTGCCCGCTATCGGTACCCTGAGTGGGGTATTGTCGGTTGTTTCAGGGTTGGCGTGTGTTTTAACCGGGATTATTATGTGGCTGTACCCGAAAAAATCGTAAACATATCATTTGATGCAAAGACAATTTAACCATAGTAATTTTTATTTGCAGGGGCCTATGGCTGAAGAGCTATATCATCATTATGCTGAAAACCTGCCTGTACTTGATTTTCACAGCCACCTGAATCCGGTTGATCTGGCAACGAATAAGTCTTTTTCCAACCTCGCCGAGGCCTGGATCATCAACGATCCTTATAAGCATAGGGCGATGCGGATTTGCGGTGTCAATGAAAGGGGGATCACCGGAGAAGCTTCTGCTGAAGAAAAGTTCATGAACTGGGCAAATACTCTGCCCAAAACTCTGGGCAATCCTTTATACATGTGGTCTGCCCTCGAGCTCAAACGGATTTTCGGGATCGACAAATTTCTCTCCGGTAAAAATGCCATGGAAATATGGGAAGCGTGCAACCGGCAACTTCAATTGGAGGGGTTTGGCTCCACTGATATTCTGAGAAAATTTAACGTTGAAACAGTTTGTACTTCCGACGATTTGCTGGACGATCTGACCAGCCACCAACAGGCGAACGGGAAATACAACATCCGGCTGTTGCCGTCGCTGCGCAGTGATTCTGTTCTTGCGTTTGACCAGTTGTCATTTAAAAACTGGTTTGACAAATTGCAAAGCAGACAATACCATCGGATCAATAACCTCGACGATTATAAGGCGGCTATTGTTACTGAAATGAAAAGATTTGCCGGTTCAGGGTGCCGCCTGGCCGACCATTCACTCGACAGCGGTTTTGTTTTTAAAAAAGATGTATCAGAGGAGAAAGCTACCCGCATCTTTAAAAAATGGTTGGATGAAAATATATTGGACGATGAAGGAATCATCTGTCTGAAAAATCACCTGCTGTTGTTTTTAGCTGGAGAATACGCCAGGCTAAACTGGATTATGCAGTTGCACATAGGCGCACTTCGCTTCACCAGTTCACGTTTGCGCTTGCTGGCCGGTCCTGCCGGAGGTTATGCTACCATCGGCGGTACCTGCGATATAACTGGGTTGTGCATTTTTTTCGACGGGCTTGAAAAAAGAGAGTATCTGCCAAAAATCATCCTGTACACACTCAATCCGGCTGACAACGAAGCTTTTGCTACTTTGACGGGTTCATTCTCCGAGGACGGGGTTCCGGGAAATATCCAATTTGGCCCGGCCTGGTGGTACAATGACCATTTCGATGGCATCAGAAAACAACTGACTGCTTTATGCGGTTACGGGACATTGAGCCAATTTATCGGGATGACTACTGACAGCCGCAGTGTTTTTTCATTTTCACGACATGAATATTTCAGGAGGGTGTTGTGTAATCTGATCGCATCGTGGGTGAACAAAGGAAATCTGCCAGATGACATGGAACAATTGGGGGAACTGGTACAAAACCTGGCGTATTTCAATAGCAAAAGATGGATATTTGATCGTTAAGATATGAACAAGAAACTGAATGATAAAATTGCAGTTGTAACCGGAGCCGGAGGAACCCTATGTTCCGAGATGGCCCGAAATCTTGCATTACAGGGAGCGAAGGTTGTTTTGGTAGGCCGAACCCTGGCCAAGCTGGAAAAGGTTGAGCGGGAAATCACTGAAAACGGAGGGATCGCCTTATCTGTACCTGCTGACGTTACCGATGAAATACAGGTTCAAGCAGCAAGGCTGAAAATTGCGGATACCTATGGTACCTGCGATATTTTGATTAACGGAGCCGGGGGCAACCAGACTGATGCGGTGACCACGATAAGTAGATTCAGCGAAGAAGAACTGAACTATGAAGAAGGCGTCCGCGGTTTTTTTAATCTCGATATGAAAAAATTCAGCTATGTCGTTGAATCCAATACGATGGGTACGGTGATTCCCTGTTTTGTATTCGGAAAGGAAATGGCTGAAAAGAAAAACGGTGTCATTGTTAATATTGCATCAATGAACAGCTACCGCCCCCTGTCGAGAGTTGCTGCCTACGGAATGGCAAAGGCCGGCATCATGAATTTCACGCAATGGCTGGCTGCCTATCTGGCCCCGGCTCATATCCGGGTGAATGCCATTGCCCCGGGCTTTTTCCTGAACGAAAGGAGTGCCAAATTGCTGACCAACCCCGAGGGTGGCTTCACTGAAAGGGGTGAAAACATTATCCGACAAACGCCCATGAATCGTTTTGGTGAAGCTTCCGATCTCATTGGTTGTCTAAACTGGCTGATCGATGATGAAGCAGCCGGATTTGTGACTGGAATAACAATCCCTGTAGACGGAGGTTTCTTAGCTGATTCAGGAATCTGAAAAATTCTAATTATGAGCACCGGTCAATGCAAGAAAGAAGTAAGCATGATGAAGCTGGAAAAGCTCATCGGGATGAGGGAAGGATTGTCAAATGTTGACTTTCCCATTCCCGGAAGAGAATTGCTTTACAGATTCGAACAGTTGTATGCCGGGGCAGTAAATGATGTGTTGCGTGAGTTCTGTTTGCTGGAACAGGCCTTGCCTGGTCGTATCAAATCATTGAGGGAATACCGTACTGTGGCAGGTTTTGCATTCACGGTAAAAAGTTCTCCCCATGGAATGATTCAGGGAATCATTCTATGACAACGGTCCGACACCAATGGCCGAAATGCTACAGCATTCTTGCGGCAGCGGATTTGATGGCTATCCGGACTGTTTCAATTTCTCAAACCTTTATTTTGGCAATTCAAAAGGGAATGTGTGGCAGAAGCCTCATAATTTTTCAGGTAAAACAGTAAAACCATCTGAAATTACTTCAAGGTATGAATAAAATACGGTTCTTTCATGAATTTTGGCCATCCCTGCTTCTTGTTGCTATCCTGGTATTTTTATCTGAATATTGCAGGTCCCAAAACAACAGAGATATTCATTGGAAATATCTCGGAAAACTTAAGCCCCGTCATTCCAAAGAAATTCAGTCATCATTGATTTCTGTGGGTGCCGAAATGATGGACCGTGATTTTACTCTTTATAAAAACTGGAGAGAATATCTTGGACCGCTAGGAATTAAAAAGGCGCGTATCCAGTCAGGGTGGGCAAAATGCGAAAAAGAAAAGGGGGTTTATAATTGGACCTGGCTCGATGAAATTGTTTATGACATGGTTGCGCAAGGTGTCGAACCCTGGATTGACCTTTGTTATGGGAACCCCATTTATTCCGGAGGTGGCGGTTTTACGCTTCAAAATAAAACATTGCCTTCTTCGGAAGAAGCTCTGAAGGCCTGGGAAAATTATGTGAAGGGAATTGTAACCCGTTATAAAAATTATGTGGACGAATGGGAAATCTGGAATGAACCCAATTATGGGATTGAACCGGAACAATTCGCCCGCTTTTCGGTATTGACAGCGAAGACAATTAAATCGGCACAACCGGATGCAACAGTTATAGGGCTGGCATTGGGAAGCCATGTCGATTACAAATATGCTGATAAGGTACTTGCTGAAATCGAAAAACTGGATGGAATTAAATTTATTGACCAGGTTGTCCACCACCGCCATATTACGGTTCCTGAGGTTGATGGGCCCGAAATAGAACTGGAACGTGTAATCGATAAATATTCTTCGCGAATTGTTGTTCGTCAGGGAGAAGCTGGCTGCCCGACACAAAGAAGCGACAGGTTTGCAATGAAAAACCAGGATTGGAATGAATTACAGCAGGCAAAACATATCCTGCGAAGGTTGATATACGACCTGGCAAGAGGAAAGGAGACCAGTATTTTTACTATTATCGATGCACGTTATGAAATTGATGGTGAAGAAGTTTGGAATTATAAAGGATTACTGGCTTCAAACGAAAGCCTTGAGGTAAGCCGTATTAAACCAGCCTATTATGCTTTGCAAAATGCAACCTCGATTTTTGATTCTTCACTAACCCCAATCAACCGTTTTTCTTATGAGGCGACAAACGACACAAATATGTATGTTTTTGGTTTTGAAAACCAGTACAATAGAAAACAGGCTGTTGCTTTTTGGTATGGGAACCAAAA
>CAYNBE010000002.1:0-37372 GCA_964395045.1 uncultured Prolixibacteraceae bacterium
CTAATTATACCAAATGAACTTGAAAATTTTAAAACACATGAAAAATACCAAAAATCCCCTGATATTTGTTGTTGAAGACAATATGATCTATAATGATTTGATTATTGGTACCCTGAAATCAAAAAAATTTGATAATCTGCAATCATTCAAGAATCCGGAGGAGTGTTTCAAACAAATTGGCCAAAATCCCGACATCATCGTTCTGAACCATGCCTATACCGGTTTTACTGGATATGACCTGATGAAAAAGGTACATGAAACAAAGCCCTGGGTTGATTTTATTTTTTTAAGCGGTCAGAACGATATTGATACAGCAGTGAAAATAATGAGACAGGGAGCTTTTGATTACATCGTTAAAAACGAAAAAGCACCTGGTCGTCTCGTTTCGGCCATTCAGCTCGCAATTGAAACCAACCGAAAGAAAAATCAGAAAACTGGTTTAAAAAAGGGAATCATTCTCTTTTTTATTCTGGTGATCGTCATGATCATCCTGGTTTTTTCCCTTTCTGTGTTATCCGATGATTTCAGTCTTTTCTGATCCCTTCAGGTATGTGGTATGCCGGTTTATTCAGCCTTAGGTGCTTCACCCGGAACAGGGATCGTTGCATTTTTCATGATGCCGACAGTTCCCATGATGAATGTTTCAGGACCCAGCTTCATATCAGAATTCATAATTTCATCGCGGGTAACCAGTTTACCGGTATAAGCTGACACCCGGCCCATAATGGCCGTTAAACAGCTCATGGCAGTTGCTTCGGCTTCGTTGACGGGGATATTCTGCCTGATACAGGTCACCAGGTCAATGTGCTCCTGGACATAAGGATTTACAGCTACCCACTTGGATGGTTCCCCTTTTTCATTCAGGGGATAGGGGTAACTATATATCTCATTTCCTGCAAGATCAAAAATTTTATTCTGACAGTTTGTTGAACCTTTTGTGCCGAACATCCGTTCTCCTACATTATTGGCACACCCATTAATCTGGCGGCACATGCTGTGCATATGCATCCCGTTTTCATATTCAAAATCGACCGAGAAATTGTCATACTGATCCCCGGTAATTCTTCGCTGGCGGGAGCCAAACCCTACTGCTTTTATTGGATACATACCTGTAAACCAATTTATTACATCGATGTTATGAACGTGTTGTTCAACAATATGGTCGCCCGAAAGCCATAGCCAGTTCACCCAGTCGCGGATCATGCATTCCATTTCACTCCATTCAGGCTGGGGGTTTTTATGCCACAATTTCGACTGGTTCCAGTAAGCATTTGCAGAAATAATATCGCCGATAACTCCGGTCGCCACTTGTTTATAAACCTCGATGTAATCACGCTGGTGCCGACGTTGTGTTCCACAGATAATTTTAATCCCGAGCGAATCGGCCATTTTTGCTGAAGCCAGGACGTTTCTGACACCGACAGAATCAACTGCCACCGGTTTTTCCATGAAGACATGTTTGCGGGCCTTCACAGCTGCATCAAAATGGATTGGTCTGAATACGGGAGGAGTTGCCAGTATCACAACATCCACGCCCGAATCTATCACTTTTTGGTAACTGTCAAACCCCACATGGCAGATGTCTTCGGGAAGGTCGATATTCATTTCTTTTTTGATCCGTTCGCGACATGCGTCGACACGGTCTTTAAAAACATCCCCCAGGGCTGTGATTGAAAGATTGGGGCCTGCTTTGAGCCAGTTCAGTGCGGCCCCGGTTCCACGTCCGCCGCAACCGATCACCCCCGCTTTGAGGGGTTGGCCGTCGGGTGCCGTATCGAGCAACGGCGGAACTGATAGATCACTCATTTTTTTAAAAGGAAGTCCTGAAACCTGGGAGATTGATTTTTTTCCATTTCCGCCGGAACAGGAAATCAAAGGATTGAATCCAACCACACCAGCGGCACCGATCACTGATGCTCCGGTCAAAAATTTTCTTCTTGAAAAACTGTTTTTTTTCATCATGATATCAGATTATTGTTTGTTTTGACTGTTTCCGGTGTGTTCGTTGAATTCGCATACAACCCTGAAAGATACTTCATTGCAATCGGATAACCACCAGATGCTTTTGGGTATCTGCGGATCGGTTTTTAACCATTCTTCAGTCCGGGTAAAGTCACGTGATGCACAACGTACACCACCGGCATCGCTTTTAAAAGAGCCTCCCCTGACAACTTTTTCACTTCCTGTCGCGGGTCCTCCGGGATTGACTATTCCGTCATGAAGGGCTGAATATGCCTCGGGAGCATACCAGTCGGAACAATACTCTGCTGCATTGCCAAGCATATTTTTGAGCCCGAACGGATTTGCTTCTGTCATTCCTGGTTCCTGTGTCCTTCCCTGGCTGTTTGCATTGTATATGATATATTTTATGATCAGGTCATTCTTTTTTCCGAAGAATTTTTTGAAGGATCCTTTCCCTGAAAAATCGGTGGGTTCTCCATGAAAGAAGTAGGGTGACTGGGTTCCACCTCTTGCAGCATATTCCCATTCGGCTTCCGTGGGCAGCCGGTATGTTTTACCGGTCACCTGTGAAAGCCACCTGCAATAACTTTCAGCGGCATGAAAAGTCATGGTAATGGCCGGCCTGGAGCCCATCCCCCAATTCTGGTCGGGTTGGCCATAAGGTGGTGTGGGGCCGCTGACAGCATCCACTTCATGATTTCCTTTCATATGCCCGGTATCGGTCGAACGTCCTTCCCCTGCGGTTGCCGAATAAAAAGCAAGGTATTCGTCCCAGGTCACTTCGGTTTCGGCCATGAAAAAAGAGGTGACTTCAACCTCTCTGACGGGTCCTTCATCCATCTCCCTCATTTTTTCAGATTCAGGACTTCCCATCCTGAACTTCCCTCCCGGAATGGCTATCATCCGGAATGAAACCGTTGAATTAGGGATCATTTCGGTGAAGGTTTCAAATGCATTGACCTGTGCAGGTGTGGTGAACATCTCTTTGCCCGAAACCGACATCCCCCCGAAGTTCAGGTTCCTCGTATGTACCTGGTTGGGATCATAATGACCGACATCAATATGGCAATTCAAACAGAGAAGTTCATTTTTTTTCTGATCATAGTACAAATGGGCGTCCTGTCCTTCCTTGCTTAGGGTAAGCGGAAACAAATTGGCATGACATCCGGTGCATGATTCCTGAAATGTAAAAAACCGTGCTTTCTCAACTGTCCGCCTGGCCTCCCAGTTAAAGTCCGCGCTGTCTTTGGTAAGATAACCCCAAGCATCCCTGATTCCAAGTCTTGCTTTTTCCCGAAGGTAGCCCTCACCTTGGGGCGGAAGGTGACATTCTACACATTTGACCCGCATACCGCTGGAAGTATTGTAATGATTAGATAATTTCCAGGATTCAAACACATGGGGATGAACATGGCAAACCTCACAAAACCGGTTGGTCGAAGTAGCCCGGATGGCCTGATGTGTTACAATAGCGGAGGAAATACCCAAAACAAAACCAAGAATTAACAGCAGAAGAAGTTTGTTTTTGAGGAAAGAACCCGTCTTTTTCTGTACCATGAGAATCTGCAAATGTCGATTTTGTCCGAAATGTATAATTCAAGTCAAAAATAGTAATTTATAATTGCATTGTCAAAACCGCGTTAATTAATCCGGCAGAAAACATTTAAATATGCCCATGTGCAAAAAAAAGCTGCGCAGGAGTGGTGAATCCTGCTGATTTGTATCTTTAAACACTATTTTCAGATAGGTATGTTCGCTTTACTTCACGACATTCTGAATTTATTTTATCCGGAACTCTGCATAACATGCGGGAGAAGACTGTTTGATCAGGAACGGTGGTTGTGCATTGAATGTATCGGCCATCTGCCGCGTACAAAATTCCATTCAGATCCTGAAAACAAAGTTGCCAGACTTTTTTGGGGCAGAGTTGACGTAGAAAATGCCACATCCTGGCTTTATTTCAGAAAAGGAAGCCGATACCAAAAGTTGGTCCACTGCCTGAAATACAAAGGGAACCAGGAAGTGGGTGAAGAATTGGGACGGCTCTTTTCTCTTGAACTGGCGGATTCTCCTTTTCGGTCTGCCGACCTGGTGATCCCTGTCCCCCTTCATACCAAAAAACTGAAGCAAAGGGGTTATAATCAGAGTGACTGGATTGCTCGCGGAATTGCTTCTGGTCTGGATAAACCACTTTTAACGGATAACCTCATCAGGGAGAAGCATAATCCTTCACAGACAAGGAAAAACAGGTACGAACGGTGGCAAAATGTAGAAGGTATCTTCAGGGTATCCCGACCAGGGGAGTTGGTAAACAGACACATTTTACTGGTGGACGATGTAGTGACCACAGGCTCCACACTTGAAGCCTCTGTGAAAGCTCTTCTAGTATCAGGGGCAGGAAAGGTGAGTATTGCCACCCTGGCGTGTGCTGAAATCTGAAACGGGAAAATATTTAATTTGCCTGTATATTATCACGATTATGTAAATGACCGCTCTTTCCGACAGGCAATGAAAATCCCAGAAGCCTGGTTTCCAACTGATAAGCAATGATCTTCCCTGAATGGTCCTCATGATAACTGAACTTTTTGTTGGTAAGTTGAACAACCAGATCAAGTCCTGTTCGAAGCACTTTGTTCAGATGTATTTCGTTTAACCGCAGTTTCTCAATCAGTACTTCTGAAAGGTATTGTGATTCAGGTAAATCTTCAGCCGAACCTATCCGGTTGTTATCATTTTTAGCCTGGGCTAGCTCCCTGACGGGAACATCCATGGAGATCAATCCGCTAATCGAAGGCAACAGGGCCGGTATTTCATAACGGATATTTTCTGTTGGTGAAATTTCTGTCCTGGCTGATTCAACCGGTGCATTTCTCTTCATGTTTCTTTGTTTGATTGCAGGGTTTTTTTTGTTCGGCAGCATAGCAGAGGTAGCTGCTAAATTGATTTTCTGATTCACGAGATCACCGGACATTTTTTCAGACACTTCTTCAGAGGGATTTATTTCTGCAATTGGATCAAGTTTGTTTTCGCTAACATCTTCCGGTTGATCAGGCCAAATATAAACTGCCAGAAGGAGCAGAAGTACCGCAGCCACGCGACTTGTCCAGGAAAGTACAGCTGAATGTCCTGCTTTTTTGAACAGCTTCTGCTTATGGCTGAATACAAGGGAATTGTCAGGCAGGAGTTTTGTTTTCAGAAAAGATTCCAGGTCGGGAGACTTTTCCGGATGACGGCTCAGATAGTCCTGGAAATGAGTTGATTCCTCACGACTAAGATCACCTTCCATGAAAGCAACGGCTTCCTGGTCAAACGCTGACGGTATATCCAGCCGTTCTTTATAAAGTTTGTTTTTTCCTTCGAATACAATGGATTCAATATCCAGTTTTACTGCTTCATAGTCCCGCAGTTCTTCCCCGAGGTCGGGATTTGACCTGATAAATTCAGTGAATTCATCCATCATTTTCCCGTCCAGATTTCCCTCCAAATAATCAAGGAACCAGGATTCATAATTGTTGCGGTTGATATTCATAACAGTTAAACCATCACGTCCATTTTTCCGATGAAATTTTTAAGATAAATTCTTGCACGATAGATATAGACCTTCACCTGCGTTTCATTCAGGTTGGTCATTTCCCCGATTTCTTTATAGGAATACCCCTCGAAATCACGAAGGGTCAGAACAATTCGCTGCATTTCAGGCAGCCGGCTCACTCCTTCGTTCAGGAGTTCCCTGACATCGGAATATTGCCTGAAAGGGTTCTCCTCCAACGTGGGCAGATCGGAAGTAAAAGAAATTCTTTTCTCCTTTCTCAGCCGGTCGATCATCCCATGGTATGCAGTGGAAAAAAGCCATGACTTTGCTTTTGAAAAATCAATTTCGCCGACACACTTCCAGAGTTTTTCGTAACTCTCTTGGACAATATCTTCAGCAAAATGATGATCTTTCGTGTTTTTCAGCACAAAACGGAACAGACGGTCAGAAAATAGTTCTACAGACTGGTTATATTCTCGTAAAGTCATGCAATCATTCAGACATATCCGGAGATAGGACGTTCAATTACGGGAAATGTTACACCCTTCCGGAATATAAAAATGGCTGAATGTTTTATTCCTGAAAATTTGAACTTTGAAATGGGTGAACTATTTTTGCGGCTGATTTCGATGGTTTTGTAAAAGCGGTTAGCGCAATGATTGAAAAGAAAATGATAAAGAAAACAGTGGTCAGCGGAATCCGTCCGACGGGCAACCTTCATCTGGGAAACTATTTCGGGGCAGTTCGGAGTTTTGTAAAAATGCAGGATGAATATCGTTGCTTTTTTTTCATTGCCGACATCCATTCTCTGACCACCCATCCCACCCCGGGGGACCTGCAGGCAAGTGTCAGACAGGTACTGGCCGAATATCTTGCCTGCGGGATTGATCCTGATAAAGCTACCATTTTTATCCAGAGCGATGTACCGGAAGTGGTCGAACTGTACACTTTTCTGAACATGAATGCATACCTGGGCGAGCTTGAACGGACGACTTCCTTCAAGGAGAAGGCCCGTCAGAATCCCGACAACGTCAACGCCGGACTCCTGACCTATCCGGTACTGATGGCTGCCGATATCATTATTCACAAGGCACATTTTGTGCCTGTCGGGAAAGACCAGGAGCAAAACCTTGAAATGGCCAGGAAATTTGCAACCCGGTTTAACCACATGTATGGCCACAAATTGTTTCCCCTTCCCCGGCCGTTTACTTTCGACGGAAAGGATATGATCAAGGTGCCGGGATTGGATGGTTCAGGCAAAATGGGGAAATCGGAAGGGAATGGTATTTTTCTATACGAGGACCCGGCTGAGATCAGGAAAAAAGTGATGAAAGCGGTGACTGACGCCGGCCCGTCTGTATTAAACCAGGAAAAACCGATACCCATCCAGAATTTGTTTACGCTGATGAAGATTGTTTCACCTCCCGAGGTGGTTGATTTTTATGAAGATCAGTACAACAACTGTCGTATCAGGTATGGCGACATGAAAAAACAGCTGGCAGAAGATATTACGAATTTTACTGCACCGATCCGGAAGAGGATTCTGGAAATCAGCAATGATCAGAATTATCTGGCTGGTGTGGCGCGTAAAGGTGCTGAGAAAGCGCGTGAATCGGCATCAAAAACACTGGCAGAGGTGAAAGCACTGATCGGATTGAAAAAACTCTATTGAACCACCCTGATTTTCATTTTAATATCCCGCAGGGGACGATCGGCTTTATCGGTTTGTTCTGCCGCAATTCTGTCAATTACATCAAATCCTTCAATTACTTCACCGAAAACAGTATAAGCTCCGTCAAGTGAAGGGTAACCACCGACGGAGGTATAAATCTTTTTCTGGTTTTCCGATAATTTCATCGTCGGTGCAAGGTTGTATAAGCTATCGGCTTTAATCTGGATCTGCATCATCTTCCGGTTGAACAAATCCTCCTTTTTTTCCTGACGATATGTTTCAAGCTCTTTTTGTGATTCCATGAAAAGTTTTCTCTGTATATTCTGTTTCAGTGCCGAATTCATTCTCATTTCAAGGGTATCGAGTTCTCCAGGACGCCACTTTTTCCCCTGGACGATGTAAAACTGGGATCCGCTTGACTCTTTTGCCGGATTTACCTGATCGCCCATCCTTGCAGCTGCAAGCGCTCCTTTCTTGTGAAACAATCCGGGAACAAATTCTGCGGGAATGGTATATCCAGGTCCCCCGTTTCCAAGCCTGGCTCCTGGTGTAGCATTTTTCGACTGCGGGTCGCCTCCTTGTATCATAAAATTCTGAATAACCCGGTGAAACAACAACCCGTCGAAATACCCTTCTTTTACAAGTTTTATAAAATTGTCGCGATGGAGCGGGGTTTCATTGTACAGTTTCAACCTGATATCTCCCAGATCGGTACTGATGACCACAACCTGATTTGTCTGACCTGACAACATTACCGGGGCAGCTGTAAGTATAAAAAGACCCCATATTGAAAGAAGGAATCTGATGCTCTTCATCTTTTTTTCTGCAAAAATAGAAAAACTTGTTTTCCGGGTAATCGTCAGGTGATGCAGGCTATATATATGAAAGCTGTGAATAAAGGTTTTCTTTTATCTTTAGGGTAAAATTAGCCCGAGCAATGATCCCGGGGGAAACTACAGCAGATGAACAGAATAGATATTGACCAGGAAATTTATATCGAGCCGGTAAAGCTTTCCGATGCGGAAATTATTTTCGGGACTATCAATCGCGACAGGAATTATTTGCGAACCTGGCTTCCCTTTGTGGATCAAACCAGGAGCAAGGAAGATACCACCCGGTACATCAGTTCTCTCTTGTCAGAACCTGAAATGGGGCGAAACAGGATTTTTACAATCAGGGTAGGTGGTGAATTTGCAGGTCTGGCAGGTTTTAAAGATATTGATCCGGTCAATCACAAAGCGGAAATAGGTTACTGGCTGGCTGAGGAGATGCAGGGAAAAGGAATCATGACCCGAACCGTGAAAAAGTTGATTGATTATGGCTTCCGAAACATGGAATTAAACAGGATCCAAATAAAAGTGGCCAGAGGGAATTTTAAAAGCATTGCCATCCCCCTCCGACTCGGATTGGTCAGGGAGGGGTCTGAACGAAACGGCGAGTTTCACACCGACAAATATTTTGACCTGGAAGTATTCAGCATTCTCAGGAAAGAATGGGTAGAATGGCTGATTCACCCCTGACAAACTCCTTTCCCCGCTTCTGTGACCAGCATGTGAATCTTTATATTCCTAAAGGGCCGAATGCCTTGGTCAAAAAAAAGTTGAAAAAATTCAATGGATTACAAAAAAGCATATATTTGACCCGTTAATTCATTTATTCGATCCCTGAAAAAAGGGAATTCAGGTGATACAATGGTAATTATGGAGAATAAGACCATCAGAAGGAATTTGTACAGGATTCTCAGGAAGACAGGTGTCAGAAAAGAAGATATCTCTCTGGAAGCAAGCTTTGAGGATGATCTACATTTTGACAACACCGACTGGACAATTTTCACTTATTACTTTGAAGATATCTTTAAAGTTAATCTGGAAGAGGAAAACCTGAAGAAACTTCATTGCGTGAACGATTCGATCGGTTTATTGCGGCAATTGGCCTGAACAACATTCAGCATTTGATTATTTCAGGATTGTCACCTTTGGATGATGATCCTTTTTTATTTTTTCCCCATTCATCGTGTCTTACAGGAAATTCCGCAAGTTTTAAGACGCGGAATACAACTGTTTTTACCAGATCGGGAATCGTACCGGGTTTTAAATAAAAAGACGGGGTTGCCGGACAGATGATCCCTCCGGCAAGGGTTATTTTCCGCATATTTTCAATATGGATGAGGTTGTATGGTGTTTCGCGGGGAACGAGAATCAGTTTCCTTCGTTCCTTCAGGATTACATCTGCAGCCCTGGTGATCAGGTCGTCGGAAAAACCGGAAGCAATCCTTCCGATGGTACCCATTGTGCATGGACAGATGATCATGGTTTCAAACGATGAAGAACCCGACGCAAACGGAGCATTAAAATCGGAGAATGAATATGTTTTGAAGGGAGAAACAGGGATGAATTCTTCTTCCAGTTCAAGTTCCCATATTTCTGTGGCGTTTGGTGAAAAGACAACGGCAATTTCTTCAGTCTGGTCTTTCATTGACAACAATTCTTCAAGAAGAAGTTTTGCGTAAATGGCTCCGCTGGCACCTGTTATGGCGACGATTAGTTTTCTTTTCATGTCAATTATCACTGCATTATCGTCCGATTTCATAATAGATAGCAGTTGAAATCACATTGTTGAACTGATTTTGCCGCCAGTACCAGAGATCGTTGTCCGGTTTTCCCCTGACCGGCAGCACCGAATATGCCAGCCGCAGGTCGAGGGTGAGTTTTTCCAGGAAGTCAAACCGGAATCCTAAAAATGGCTGGACATCGAAATTGTTGAAAGGTTTTCGGTCCTCGGGAGGGAACCTGCCGTCTTCGTTGTATTCGGCGGATGAGACCAGATATCCTGCAGATACTCCTCCGATTACGGATATATAATCACTTGTCCGGAATCCCAGGAAAACCGGAATGTCGATGTAATTCAGCCGCATGATGTATTTTTGGGGATCTTTTGGATTGATTCTGTTCCGGGCACCTTTCTCCGAAAATTTCAGTTCCATCCCGCTGAATACTGCGGGGGCCAGGTCGGTCTGCACCCAGATTCCGGCCAGAATTCCCGGTTTGTTATATCCTTTGTAAGAATCCCCTTCCACTTGTGTCCCATTAAATCCTGCCAGGAAACCTCCCTGAAATCGTTGGGCAATGCCACTGAGGCAAAAGGTAATCATCAGCACCGTAAATAAAAGAATTTTTTTCATTCGTATAAATTTTCAATGTCAATCTCTACAATTTTCGTAAGAACTTTTGCTTTTCAAACTACATCTCAACGAAATGGAATAGCCATATATTCATTTCCGTTTTGTATGGGCTTAAGTTCTTATGGCTATTTCATGTGTTAAAAATATTTAGCTGTAATGGTGAATGAATTGAAACACATGCCTGCCTGCCGGTAGGCAGGGTAGGCAGGTAATTCGTATATAAGGGTTAATCATTCCGGTTGGAGTTTCGCTAAACATGCTTATTTCATCTCTTTATGAATCATTTTAAAACTTGTTTAATGCATTGAAATAGAAAACTTTTATTCAACTACAGTCTGCGGCCGGCAGGCGTCCTGCGGGCGCCACCCCTCTCTTTGCAGAGAAAAGGGACGGGGGTGAGTTTGTATGTTAAAATTGCCATATATTTTTTCAGGGGCTGAGTTCCCCGAAGATGCCGGACTCTTAACTTAGTTTTCCACCGTCTTATCCGATGGATTTTTGTTCTCTTGGTCAATTGAATCAGCCAACAAGGATTTCAGAAGAGCTACCCCTTCGGAGGCATTTTTCCTGATAAAGGTTACCCCGCCTGCGTTGATATCAGGATTTCCCGGGTCAATAACAAAAACCGGCGTCCCCGGTCGTATAAACCGGATGAGTCCGGCAGCAGGATAGACTGTGAGTGATGTACCGGCAATAACAAAAATATCGGCTGCCTGTACCAGAGCAATAGCTTCCTCCATATTGGGAACAGCTTCTCCGAAAAGCACAATGTGAGGTCGCAGCTGACTGCCAAGTTCACAAAGGTCTCCGGGATCGAGCTCAGGTTGATGAAGGGTATAAACCAGGTTGGGATTGGCTGAACTCCGGGCTTTGCGAAGTTCTCCATGCAGGTGGAGAACATGGCTGCTGCCTGCCTGTTCATGGAGATCGTCCACATTCTGGGTAATAATATGGACGTCAAAATCCTTTTCCAGACCGGCCAATCCGATATGTCCCGCATTGGGTAATGCTTTCCAAAGTTTTTTGCGGCGTTCGTTGTAAAACCGGAGTACCAATTCCGGATTTTTTTCCCAAGCTTCGGCAGAAGCCACTTCTGTAACATCATACGTTTCCCAGAGTCCATCCTGGTCCCTGAATGTCATCAGCCCGCTTTCCCGGCTGATCCCGGCTCCCGATAAAACAACAAGCTTTTTCTTCACCTTGAATTTTCCTCCCCTTCTTTTCCACGAAAGAAGAGGTCAACTAAAATACAAGTTCCTGCAGTATAAACATGAAACCCGGAGCCTTTTTTTTAATTTTGCGGAATGATTGATCAGGTGACCATTGAAAGGATACTGGATGCTTCAGAAATCGTTGAAGTGGTTTCCGATTTCATCAGCCTGAAGCGAAGGGGGGTTAATTACCTGGGAAGATGTCCTTTTCACAATGAAAAAACCCCTTCATTCACTGTTTCACCTTCCAAGGGAATTTTCAAATGTTTCGGATGCGGGAAGGGGGGGAATGCTGTGAATTTCATCATGGAGCACGAAAACCTCACTTATCCGGAGGCGTTAAAATACCTTGCCAGGAAATATCACATCGAACTTGTTGAAAGGGAAGAATCGACCGGGGAAAAACAGCTGAAGGATGATCAGGAGAGTATGATGATTCTTTCTGCTTTTGCCAGGAGTTGGTACAGCCGGTATCTGTGGAATGAAACCGAGGGAAGAGCGGTTGGGCTTAGCTATTTCAGGGAGAGGGGCATCCGGGATGACATCATCAAAAAGTTTGAACTGGGATATTGTCCCGAGGGGAAGAGTCAATTTACAGAAGCTGCCCAGAAAGAGGGGTACCGGATGGAATACCTTGAAAAAACCGGCCTCACTATCAGGCGGGATGACTGGATCAGGGACCGTTTTTCAGGCCGGGTGATCTTTCCCATCCACAATGTTGCGGGCCGTGTGGTCGGTTTTGGCGGGCGCATCCTGAAAGAGCAGGAAAATGCGGCTAAATATCTCAACTCCCCGGAATCTGACATTTACCACAAAAGCAGGATTTTGTACGGAATATTTCAGGCGAAGAGGGAAATCGTCCGGACCGATAAATGTTATCTTGTTGAAGGATATACCGATGTGCTGTCGCTTCACCAGTCGGGGATCGAAAATGTGGTAGCGTCCTCGGGGACAGCATTAACGGTTGATCAGATCAGGATGATCCGCAGGTTCACACCCAATGTGACCATTCTCTATGACGGAGATGAGGCTGGGATTAAAGCATCACTCAGGGGGATCGATCTTGTGCTGGAAGAAGGGATGAATGTCAGGGTGTTGCTGTTGCCTCAGGGAGAAGATCCCGATTCCTTTGCACGCAAGCATAGTTCTTCGGAGATTCTTAGATATCTTGCCGAAAACGAAACTGATTTTATTCAGTTTAAAACCAGGCTCCTGATGAAAACAGCCGGTTCCGATCCCATTGCCAAAGCCCGGCTGATTACCGATGTCATCCGGTCGATTGCCGTGATTCCGGATACCATTACCCGTTCGGTTTATATCAGGGAATGCAGCAGGTTGCTGAATGTGGAAGAGCCGGTTCTGTACAATGAAATATTCAAAATTCTGAGGACAAAGGCGGCAAAAGCAGGAATCACTCCTCTTCAGGAGACCAGATACAGAACGTCCGGGCAATCGTTGGTAAGGGAAGAAGATCCGGAAGCCCTTACGCCGGAAGAGTCTGAAATATTAAGAATTTTGCTGAAGTATTGTAAGCTTCCCCTGTTTGAAGTAGACTCGGAACATCCCGGTCATCCTGAAATTATATCAGTTGGGCAGTTTATTATCCTGCAGCTGACTGAAGAAAATATGGTACCGGAAAATATGGTTTTTAAATCGATTTTCACGGAAATTAGTGAGAAGCTGAATAACTATGATTTTCAGCCGGAACGCTATTTTATTCATCACTCTGACAAAAAAATCAGCCAGGTGGCGAGCGACCTGCTGGCCGAAAAATTCATTGAAAGCAAGCGATGGAACAAGGCCGGGGCATACACTGAAAAGGAGCATGAAATCCTTGACTGGCTGGTTCCTCGTCTTGTAAATGAATTCAAACTGAGAGTCCTGAAAAAACAACAGATGGATCTGGAAAACCAGATAGAAATCCTTCATCAGCAGAACAATGAAGAAGAGCTTTTTCAGACGCTCACAAAACTCCAGAATCTGAAGAGTTTTGAACGCCAGCTCTCCAACCGGCTGGGCAACAGGGTGATCATTTAATCCAGAAGTCGTACGGTTTGTTTATAAACCTACTGCAAACCCTTCATATCCTGTTGATAACTCGGGATTTTTTATAACAAAGGCCATTGGTTGATATCTTATTAAAGTCTAAATTTATTCTGGAGAGGAACGCATTGAACAGGGCACAATTAAATAGTTAAAATCTAAACTTTTAGGCTTGTTTTTCTCTTTTAATTCCCGGTACCGTCCATGGAAAACCAGAAGAGTCAATCATAAATGGTGATCGAAAATGTTAAAATTAATTAAGAATAGAGAATCAAAAAATTACTTTTGCGTCACAAATTTTAAAGATGAAATGTATGAACAGACATGTTAGGAAACTTACAATGATGATGCTTGCGATATTCTTTTCGCTGGTGTCGGCATTTTCACAGGTAACCACATCGGGAATGAGCGGCCGGATAGTCTCGGATTCAAATGAACCCCTGCCGGGAGCTGCGGTGGTGGCAGTACACGTTCCTTCAGGAACGCAGTATGGAACTATTACAGGAGCAGATGGCCGGTATTATATCCAGGGTATGCGTGCAGGTGGTCCTTACACGATTGATGTTTCATTTGTTGGTTATTCGACCGGTAAATTTTCCGACATCACCCTTTTTCTGGGTGAGACATACACATTAAACGTAACCTTAAAAGAGAGTACAATTGATGTTGGAGAGGTGGTTGTTTTGGGGGTAAAAAGCCCGGCCTTTAATTCTGAAAGAAACGGAGCCTCGGTGAATATCAACAACAGGCAGATTGCCATGATGCCGTCGATCTCGAGGAGCATCAATGATGTCACAAAACTTACCCCTCAGGCCAACGGGAACCAGATTGGAGGAGGAAACTACCGTCAGAATTATATTACTGTCGACGGAGCCCAGTTTAACAATGCATTCGGTATTGGTACAAACCTGCCAGCAGGTGGCTCCCCGATTTCACTGGATGCTTTAGACCAAATTTCTGTGAACATTACGCCATTCGATGTCAGACAGAGCGGGTTTATCGGAGCTTCCGTCAATGCGGTTACCCGTTCGGGGAACAATGAATTCACCGGCTCTGTATATACATATATGCAGAATGAAAAATACAAAGGGAATAAGGTCGGCGATAACAAATTTACCAAGACACCTTCGGAATACCAAATGATCGGATTGCGTTTAGGTGGCCCTATCATCAAAAACAAGCTTTTCTTTTTTGTGAATTATGAAAATGAAAAGAGCCAGGTTCCGGGCCCTTCAAGAGTAGCTGCAACTCCTTCGGCTCCTGCTGATTATTCCAAAAACATTGCCCGCCCGACGGTGGCAGAGATGGATATGATCAGCAAGTATCTGAAGGATAAATACGGTTATGAAACCGGCCCTTACCAGGGCTATTCACAGGAAAGCCCTGGCAGCAAGCTTCTGGCACGTATCGACTGGAATATCAGCAAAAACCACAGGTTTAATATTCGTTACAGCGATACCCGGGCAAAATCGCCCAGTTATCCAAGCACTTCGGTTTCACCCTTCTCTTCGATTTATACCGGAAACCGGCAGGCAATGGATGCCATGTGGTTCAAGAATTCGGGCTATTTCCAGGAAACGAACTTCAGCTCCCTCTCCTCGGAATTGAACTCAACTTTCGGTGGAAGCAAATTTGCAAATACTTTCCGTGTAACTTATTCATTCCAGGATGAACCGCGAAGCACTGAGGGTAAAACATTTCCATTTGTGGATATTTTAAAAGACAACAAAGTATTCACATCGTTCGGTACAGAATTATTCTCTTATGGAAATTTGCGTGAGGTGAAAACAACAACTATCACCGACGACTTCTCCTGGTCATTGGGTATCAACCGTTTTACTACAGGTTTGCAGTACGAACACAATACAACCAAAAATGGATTTATGCGCTTTGGATCCAGTTTTTATGTATTTAATTCGTGGGACGATTTTGTAAACGGAGCAAAACCCAAGAACTTCGGAGTAACCTTTTCCAATACACCGGGATATGCCCAGGCTTTCCCGAGTTTCGATTTCAACCAGTACACGGCCTATATCCAGGATGAAATTTCAGTGAACGTAAAACTGAAAATAACCGCAGGCTTCCGAATAGATCTTCCCACCTATTCGCAGCCGACAGATGAGCATCCCATCATAGCTACCCTGAGTTTCGGAAATGAGAAATTCAGCACTTCAACATTGCCCAAATCCCGGATTTTGTATTCGCCCAGGGTTGGATTCAACTACGATTTCAAAGGAGACCGTTCCCTGATTATCAGGGGGGGAACCGGAATATTTACCGGCAGGGTCCCGTTTGTATGGATCGTAGGACAGGTAGGTGATGCCGGTATGATCCAGACTACCCAAACCTATTCCGGAAATGCTGTCCCGGGACCATTCAATCCGGACCCACGAGCGTATTACCCTGCATCCCAACCAGCCGCTGGTACACTTGTACCCGGAACATTTACAATCATATCCAATGATTTCAAAATGCCCCAATCGTGGAAATCGAGCATTGCCCTCGATGCTAATCTCCCTTGGGGAATCAAGGGGACTCTTGAAGGAATTTTCAATAAGGATATCAACACCGCATTCTTTGTAAACAAAGGATTGAAAGGCGGTGCACCAATGAACATTGCAGGGTATCCGGATAACAGGATCATCTATCCCACAGCAAATAAAGACAAATACTACCAGTTGCAGAATAATGGAGTAATTACGACATCTGCCGGAACCGGTTCTGGAGTTTCCCCTATCGTACTGACAAATGAAAAGGGTGGTTATTATTATTCAACCACTGCGAAACTTGAAAAAGCATTTGAAAATGGATTTTATGGCCTGATTGCCTATACACACAGTGAAGCTAAAAATCTGGTGGACGGAGCCGGCGACCAGGCTTCTTCGGCATGGAACGGGAATGCCAATGTTAACGGTGCAAACAGCGTTGAAAAAAGTTATGCCAGTTATGTCACCCCCGATAAACTTATTGCAAATGTTTCGTATAAAATCGAATATCTGAAATTGATGGCAACCACCCTTTCTCTCTTTTATGAAGGCGGAGCTCAGGGTCGTTTTTCTTATGTATATTCAAGCAACATTGTCAGGGGCGGAGCAGGTTCTAACAACCTGATCTATGTTCCCAAAGATCCATCCGAAATCACTTTTGTTGATCAGACCGTGAAAGATGCCAATGGCAACAATGTTGTATGGACAGCTGCAGCCCAAAGTGATGCCTTCTTTAAATACATTGATCAGGACAAATACCTGAAAACAAGAAAAGGGAAATATGCTGAACGAAACGGTGCTGTTTACCCCTGGAGAAACCAGTGGGATGTAAAAGTAATGCAAGAGTTTTTTGTGAACGTCGGAGGGAAACGAAATACCATTCAGGTCAGTCTTGATATCTTGAATGCAGCCAACCTGATCAACAAAGATTGGGGCCATGCCTGGTATTATAACCAGAATAACATTCTTGTCCAGAATAACAATTCAAGTGTTGTGGCTGGCGGAACAGTGAAACCAACCTGGAAACTGAACCCTTATAACAACGAGATGATCAAAAAGACGTTCAGTGACAATGTCAGCTTCAGCTCCACCTATTCCATGCAGCTCGGAATCCGGTATATTTTTAACTAATCAATTCGATCATATAATAAAAAAGGGAAGCTATAACTTCCCTTTTTTTTCATCCGGTTCCGGCCGCTCCTGTTTCATTTCCAGAAATCACTACCGGTCATCCAGGATTCGAGGACAAGTTCACCATCGGGATTTTCTCCCCCGCCATTTCTCTCTTCCCAAACCCGCTCATCCGTCATCCAGTTTTCCAGAACCAGCTTTTCTTCCCTTTCGGGTGCGCTAAAAAGCGCGGATTCCCATTCCGAACCATTGATCATCCAGCTTTCCAGTTCCAGCGAATGATCCCATTCCCTGGCCAGACAGTTGTTTTCGATGCATTTCCAGTACAAATCGTTGACCATCCAGTTTTCGATTGTCAAATCCTGTTCCGATGCATATTCAAGATAAGTTGAACTGAAAGAATTCATATTTTTCCGTGACACGCCGGAAGCAAAACAGGTTGTTAAGGAAATTGCCAGGACTGTTAAGAAAATTTTCGTTTTCATGTTTTTTAGTTATTTGTTGTTTTTTCTTTTCAGTTTTTGTTGTTCAATTACACGACAAATATCGGCTGTCTGAAGCCCCGAAAACAGATAAATCCAGCGAACAGCTTTAAGAATACCGGTAAATAAAGAAACCAGACGGCAACCAGCATGCCTGGCACCGGTACCGTGGAGGAAAAATACCGGTAAACCGGTGAATGGAACCTTCCTTTTTTCTTTTTTTGGTTTCTGGTAATCTTATCTGCACCGCTGCAAATGGCTTTTTGTCAAAGTTATATCCATCTGGATATCAAGAAGAAAAATAAAAATCAAGTTTTTCACTACTATGTGATACAATGTACCATAAAAACAATATATATTTGCAAAGCATACATCAGTGTATTGGATGGTAAAAGATATGCCAAAGTTCTTTGCAAATGAAGGAATGACCGGAATCATTCATCACAGCAAAAATATAGGGCAGTTGACGGGATGGATGAACCAGTCAGTCAGGCACATGGAAATCATCAGTGAAAGACGATTAAATAATGAAAGGAATGGAACATGAAGATTGAAAACACAAAAGCACAAATGCGCAAGGGCGTGCTCGAATACTGTATTTTGCTGGTACTGGAGGGCAAGCCGCTTTACGTAAACGACATCATCCGGGAGTTAAAGGAAGCCAGGATGATTGTGGTTGAGGGCACACTGTATCCGCTTCTCATGCGTCTGAAAAACGATGGGTTGCTGACCTACAAATGGGAGGAATCGACACAGGGACCCCCCCGGAAATATTATGAACTGACCGATTCAGGCAGGAGTTTTCTGGTTGAGCTGCACGAATCGTGGTCAGAGCTGGTCGAGGCTGTTCATAAACTCAGAAACAACACCATTTAAAATCCTGAATTCGGAAAAATAAAATAGAAAAGATGAAAAAGACATTTACCATCAGTATAAGCGGTACAGTTTTTCACATTGAGGAGGATGCGTTTGAAAAGCTGCAGGGGTACTTATTCAAACTGAAAAATCATTTTGGAAATGACGATGAAGGACGGGAAATAGTGGCTGACATCGAAGCCAGAATTGCCGATTTGTTTTTAGAAAAATCAAAAGGGGAAAGCAAAGTTGTGGTCAATGAATGGATTGACGACGTCATTGCCACGATGGGCACTCCCGAAGATTTTGAAAGCCAGGAAGCAGGTGGAGAACCGGTTGCAGGTCAGGCGAAGCGCAGAAAAAGACTCTACCGTGATACCGAACACCGCGTTTTCGGCGGGGTGAGCAGTGGTCTCGGTGCATATTTCAACATCGACCCGGTTGTTGTCAGGATCATTTTTGTAGTGTTGCTGCTCATGAACGGGATCGGAGTTCTGGCTTATCTGGTGTTGTGGATAGCGGTGCCAAAGGCGGAAACCACATCGCAACGCCTCGAAATGCGGGGTCAGGAAGTCACGGTATCCAATATTGAAAGGACCATCCGCGATGATATCAGGGAATCGAAAGAGGCTCATGTAAAACCTACGGAAAAGAGTGCTCCGCTAAAACAGGCAGAAAAATCATCCGGATCACGCGGTGGTGGAACAAATGTGATAAAGGATATCCTTCAGGCAACCCTGATTGCTTTTGGGATTTTTATGATCCTCACCGGATTGTTTGGCCTGGTAGGAATGATTTCCACCATGATGATCGGACAATCGTTAGCATCAAACTGGCCCCTTGCCTGGGATGGATTTATGGTTTCCGACATGCTGAATTTCTTCGTGTCGCCAGGTACGATGATCTGGGGACTGATCATGATCGGATTGCTGGCCGGTATTCCGCTTCTGGCCATACTTTATATTGGTACGAAGCTGGTTTTCAGGTATAAATCAAACAACACAGCGATAGGTTTGGGAATGGCCGGAGTATGGCTGATTGCGTTGCTGGCGCTTATGATTATTTCTTTCAAAGAAGTGAGCAATTTTAAAAACAGGACATCCCTGACGAGCACCGAAACGCTTGCCCCCCCGGAGGGAAAAACCCTTTACCTCAGGCCCGCTCCTGACAGATATGAGAATTACAGCAAATCAGACTGGGATATAGAGAGGTTTAAAACGGTATTGGTTGACGGCAAACCTGTATTACTTGGTGAACCCCGTCTGGACATCGAAAAATCTTTAACCGGGGAGTGTGTGATTCTGATCAAAAAATGGGCGCGTGGAAAAACCCAGGCAGAAGCCAATGAACATATTCAGAGCATTTTGTATAACTATCACTTGTCAGATTCCATTCTGACATTTGATCCATGGTTTTTGCCGGGCAAAGAGGCCAGGTGGCACGATCAACGTGTAGAGATAACGCTAAAACTGCCTGAAAACATGTCGGTCCATCTGGGAGAGGGAATGGAAAGGCTGATCTATGATATTGATAACGTAACACATACCTGGGATGGGGAAATGATAGGAAAAACATGGGTCATGAAACCCGAAGGCCTGACCATGAAAGACAGTATCAGATAAAATAAATGATTACAAAAACAAAAAGAGGCAGGAGCCTCTTTTTTGTTTAAAAATATCCGTATATCAGATCTTTGTTGTATGGAAAATTCAATTCAATATGAGCATTTTCAACACTTTCATACAGGTGCAGCCTGCCGGTCAGCAGGTTTTCCAGTTTGACCGCTTCCTGCCTGCTGTATACATCTCCGGTAAGATTTGCCTTTAAAACCAGTCCCCTATCAACTTGTAGATGGACGTGCAGTGATTGTACGTTCCATTTAAGTGAATGATCAAACGAATAGGGAGGCGAGTATCCGAACTGCCATTCAGTCGTTTCATATTTTTGTTGCTTTAGAACCTCTATCTCCTCTTTTTCTTTATTCGACAATTCCCCCATGCTGTTGCCGGGATTGTTATACAGAAAATAATCTGCCAGATCAGCCATGAACTGTCTTACATCTGAAGGTCGTGGTAAAAAGGTAGCAATATTTGTCACTTGGCTGCGGTTCGAGTGGACTGATTTTCCGACGTATTTACCAGGGTGTGCCGTAATAGCTTTTCCCAGCCGGCTGAGATCGGATGAAAACAGGAGGGTTCCATGGTGCAGGACCCGGTTTTTGTGGATATGTTCGGCATTGCCTGAAATTTTTTTCCCATTGATGGTCAGATCGTTCCTGCCTGTTGACCCTGTCTGTATTCCCATAGACGACAACGCTTTAGCAACAGGTTCGGTAAAATGCCGGAAGTTAATTTCATCCGGACGGTTGAAATTTTTGATGATCGAGAAATTTACGTTTCCCAGATCATGAAAAACTGTCCCTCCCCCCGAGATTCTTCTTGCCAGGCTGATTTTGTTTTCCCTGACATACCTGTAATCAATTTCAGCAAGGGCATTTTGATGTTTTCCGACCACAACGGCATCTTTGCTTTGCCAAACCATAAATATCTCTTCCCGACGGTTCTTAAGCAGGTATTCTTCAGCTGCAAGACAGAAATGCGGGTCTGTTTCATGAAGAAGGATGCATTGCATGGTATAAGGTTCAATTATTCAACTTCAGTGTAAAGAATTCAGTATTTGTTTCCAGGCAATCGGTACAGGTAACGGATGTGGTTTTGTTCTCTGAAAAAAAAGTGAGAATTCCGTTTCCTGTTTTGGTATGGCCGAATATCTGATAAAATCCCGGAAGAGGATCGGTCAGGGTTTCACGGAAATCGGCCCAGAAGATGCCGCCATGTTTGTGAATTCCTCCTCTGAGCGGACCTACATGAAAAAGTGTGGGATCGTATTCCCGGAATAACCTGTTCAGGGTATCTGAAAGGGTTTCATCACCTGTCGTTTTTTTTTCTATGAATTTTTCATACCATGACCCGACAATCCCGGCATGGGACCAGATATATTTGCCAGTTTGCCAGGCAGCCTGGAAGAAATCACGGTTTTGTGTAAAGAGATCATGCAAATTCTGAGCCATCTCCGGTCTGAACCCTGAACAACCATGCCCCTGTTTGCCAAGAAACAAATAGGCGAGATCATGGTTTCCCCATAACAGGACCACTTTCCCGGGAAATGTCGCTTTCAGCCGGATTACCTCCATGAGGTTTTCCAGGATATGCTGATCATCATATTCGAAAGAATCAACATAATCCCCCACGAAAACCAAATGATCCCAGTCGGCGGGAGAGATATCTTTCCAGGCCTGTGATCCATGAAGATCTCCGATGGTTATGACATCCATTTTTTTTCTATAAAGATACGAAACGGAAACTTCTTTAAAATTCTATCATGATTCCAAGTGAGGGCAGAAAAGTACCCGTTGTGTTTTTCACCCGCTTTAGCTGATACCGTGTCCCTCCGTCGACCAGGATAAACCCGCCTGCTTCGTCCTGTTCGCGGACGATAATATCTTCCTGATCGGCCTTGAAGTTGTAAAAGTTCTGAAAGTCGATATAAAATTTGGCAGTCAGCCGGTTCAGGTAGAATGCTTTATCAAGCCGTACATCAAGCTGGTGGAAAGGTTTGAAGCGGGAAGCATTTAGCTTGCTGTTATCGGGAGAGGGGGCTCCGGTCAGATTCCAGACTTCGATCAGCGAGCTTTTTTCCAGATCCCAGGGGGTATATGGCAGGCCGCCGACGAACCTCCAGCGGATACCGGCACGCCAGTTGCCTTTGATTTCTTTGGTGGATGTAAGGACAATCAGGTGTTTGCTGTCCCACTTCGATGGTATGAACTGGTTCAGTCCGTTTTTGAATTCACTCCTGACGAGTGTGTAAGAAAGGTTCAGGTTCAATCCTTTCACCGAAGTAATTCTTGTCTGGAATTCAGCGCCATAGGCTCTTCCTTCCGATGTGGAAGTGACCTCTTCATCGCCGATCACCCCAAAGTCAGCCCCCTTGTTGGCCAGACTGATTGAATCGTTGACTAAAAAGGGGTAATTTCTGTAATTTTTCAGAAATGCTTCAGCTGAAAACAGAATCCCGGTTTCTGGGCGGTATTCGATCCCTCCGATCAGATGATTGGCGGTAATATATTTCAGATGGTTGAATTTATTGATGAATGAATTGTCTTTTTTATATCCCAGTACCGTGTATGCCGGCAACTGGTAATAGCGTCCGGTGTTGAAATTGAGGCTCCACCGGTTATCAAACCGATAGGATGCTGAAAAGCGGGGTGAGAGTTGTTTAAACGGGTTCCCCATATTTTTCGAATAATTGTTTGCGTCAGTTCTGATACCTATTGACAGAGCCAGTTTATCATCCAGAACCGGTTTGCTGACCTGGCCGAAGAGCCCCCACTTTACGAGGTTCAGGTTTGTTTCATACCTGACGGCTGTCACCTGTCCGCCATAAAAACGCCGGGAATCCGTTTTGTTGGTATATGAAACAACTTCCGTACTGGCACCGAAATTGATTTTATATCCATTGATTCGGGTGTTGTTTTCCAGACGCAGCTTGTTTTCAATCTCCCCTGAATCGTAATCCAGGATTTTGTTCGCTTCGGAAGAGTCGTTGTTGTCGAGGTATTTATAGGAATTATTGTTCAGGTGATTGCGGCTGAGTACCACTGTTTGGTAACTGTTTTTCCTGAAGTGTTTATAAATGGCCCCAATTGTGTAATTCCATTGTTCATTGACAGGTATCTGGCTCAGGATATATTTTTGCTGGTCGTCAGGATTTTCGATACCGAGGTTCAGGTCGAACAGGTCAATGGCTCCCAATCCGACCAGTGTCAGCTCGTTTTTGTCGTCAAAACGGGTACGTACCTTGAACTGCATATCGTTGAATGTAGGCAGAAAGGGAAGTTCAATCAGGCTGAACAGGAATTTCAGGTAAGAACGACGGGTGGAAAGCACAAATGTGGTTTTTTCACCGAGGGGACCGTCGAAGGTGGCCGAAAGTTCCGAAGCCCCGAGCGTTCCGCGGAAACGGATTTTATCCTGGTTTCCGTCGACCTGTGAAAATTCAAGGACTCCGCTGAGGGCATTCCCCCTGTTTGAAGGGAATGCACCTGAATAATAATTTACTTCGCGGAGAAGGTCGGCGTTCAGGATACCGACGGGACCGCCTGATGCACCCTGTGTTGCAAAATGGTTGATGTTGGGCACCTCCACTCCATCGAGATAAAAACGGCTTTCTGAAGGGCCTCCTCCCCTGATAATGATATCGTTGCGATAAGCAGGGGTAGACTGTACCCCTGGGAAAGACTGTATTACCCTTGAAATATCACGGTTGGCCCCCGGACTGTTCTCGATTTCTCCAATGGCAATGACACGGAGACTAACCGGGCTTTCTTCCGTTTTGCGAAACGGGGATGCCTTTACCGTGACTTCTTCGATCTGCTGCTGGCTCACTCTCATCGGGATTTCAACGGATGCAACCCTTGCATTGCTGATTTCAATTTCGGGGGAAACGGCAGGTTCATATCCGACAAAGGATGTTTGCAACCTGATGAATCCAGGTTTTAGCCCGGTTATCAGGAACTTGCCGTCCATATCGGAAATTGTCCCGACAGTTGTTCCTGATACGATGATGTTGACAAACGGAAGGGGTTCGTTGCTGACCAGGTCAAAAACCCGGCCTGTGATACTTCCCTGTTGTGAAAACAGGGCAAAAGGCATCGATAGCAACAATGCGGAAACAAGGTATTTTTTGAGAATATTCATGATGTTCTATTGAAGGGTAACATTGACAGAATAAATAATCTCCCTGGCAGTTGTGAACGAAGTAAGGTCGGTGTACAAGCGGCCATCTTTGCCTGAGGGGTGTCCATGGCCGATGGGATTCAGAAAAACAGGGAAACCCGGTTCCGACAGGTCGATGGTTGCTGCATAAACCAGAGACGGCTGCAACGAACCATAATAATCGTTGTCGTCAGGGAACTTACCGTTATACCAGAAAGAGTTGGAATCCCAGGCTTGGTTGATTTCAAGCAGCACCCTGATTTTCCCTGATTTCCTTTCAGAAAGCGAAGTGTTCAAACTGAAACTTCCGGTGGGTGTTGCGGCGGTAATTCCATCAGGAACAGGATTTTCCGGAGAAGGGACAAACAGGCCGTCTTCAGCTTTTATATTTCTTTTATGAGCCCAATAAGGCAGGGTTGCCGGTCTGCGTGCAGGGCCCGGCTTGTTGTCCCATTTCCCTGGAGCTATCTGCCCGTGACCATATACTCCTTTGGCAACATACCGGGTTACCAGAAGTGTTTCCAGATAATTCCCCTCCAAATCTTCGACCCAGATAGCAAAGCTGGGATGATTAAATTCCTTTCCCTTTACAAAATCTATGATAAAAGCATTTCCTTTGCCCTGGATATTGGTTGAGAGAACTATCTTTTCCTTCTCGGGCGATTGTTGTGCAATACACGATGAAAGGAAAAACAGAATCAATGGGATATATTTCTTCATTGTTTTTGATTTTGAGTTAAGATAACAGTTTTTCAGGTTAGATTGTTCATGTTCGATGAAATAAGTCGTTATAAAAAAATGAGAGCAGTGGTTCAAAGGGTCACTTCAGCCAGTGTTGTGACCGGTCATCATGAAGTTGCAAGGATTGACCATGGCCTTGTTATCCTCCTGGGAATTGAAGAAGCTGACGATGAAAGCGATATTGAATGGCTTTCAAAAAAGATCGTCCAGTTGCGGATTTTCAACGACAGGAATGGAGTGATGAATCATTCCGTCATGGATACAACAGGGGGTGTGATTGTTGTCAGCCAGTTTACGCTTCATGCTTCGGTTAAAAAGGGGAACCGGCCCTCCTATATCCGGGCTGCGCGTCCTGAAACGGCCATTCCTCTTTACGAAAAATTTGTTTTATCAATGGAAATACTCTTGGGGCGGCCCGTTGAGACCGGGGTATTCGGGGCTCATATGGAAGTGTCGCTTGTAAATGATGGTCCGGTTACCATCATCATTGATACGAGAAACCGGGAATTTTAAAATGTCGAGGCCAAAGCCGGTTTGAATTGGTTACAATAATGGTATTTTTGTGACATGAGTGAACTTTCAATTTCAGAAGCCCAGCGAATGGTTGATGAATGGATAACGACCATCGGGGTACGCTATTTCAGTGAACTGACCAATATGGCGGTGCTGACTGAAGAGGTGGGTGAACTTGCACGGATCATGGCCCGTACTTATGGAGACCAGTCCTTTAAACCATCTGACAAAGGCGAAAATCTGCCCGATGAACTGGCAGATATATTCTGGGTGTTGTTGTGTATTGCCAACCAGACAGGTACGGATCTGACCGAGGCATTCCTTCACAACATCCGGAAAAAAACAAACCGGGATATCAACAGACATACCGGCAATGAAAAACTTAAAAAATAGCATATGCAATTTCCGGAAATCCCAATCAGAAAGGAAGAATTGGCGGCTGAATCAGCCCGATTTTTAAGGAAGGTTAACATGTTGCAGACGAATGAGATGCTGAAGCTGGCTTTCTCATGTATCGATATGACAACCCTGAACCCGACCGATACAGTATCGCATGTGTCGTCCTTTACCCAGAAAGTAAACGAATTCGGGATTTTATTTCCCGGATTGCCTTCTGTTGCGGCCATTTGTGTTTATCCGAACCTGACATCGGTGGTCAGGGAAAATCTGGCTGTGGAAGAGGTAAAAGTAGCAGCGGTGGCAGGGGGGTTTCCCTCCTCCATGACATTCCTTGGGCTGAAGGCCGAAGAAGCCCGGATGGCTGTTCTGAGTGGGGCCGACGAAATTGACATCGTGCTTCCCCTGTGGGCTTTCCTCGAAGAAAACTATGAATATTGCAGGCATGAAATTGAGACAATTAAAAAATCGATCGGAGATACCTGTCTGAAAGTCATCCTGGAAAGCGGTGTACTCAGTGATCCGGAAAAAATATGGAAAGCTTCCATTTTATCGCTTGAAGCGGGGGCTGATTTTATCAAGACTTCGACCGGGAAAATGGCGGTGTCAGCCACACCCGAAGCAGCTATTGTCATGTGCAGGGCGATCCTTTACTGGTATGAGGTTACAGGTTCAAAAAGGGGATTCAAGGCAGCAGGAGGAATCACCACTCCGGAAGAGGCTTTGGTATATATTTCGGTGGTAAAGGAGATACTCGGGGAATCGTGGCTTGAAAGGGATTTTTTCAGAATCGGGGCGAGTCGTCTGACAAACCAGTTACTGTCTGCCATCTGCGGTCAACAAATATCTCATTTTTAATGCACTTGAGAATCCAATGGAGAAACAGAATTCAGCCGTCGGTCAGAATGAAGTCCGGATAAAAGCATGGTATGATCAGAGAGAATGGCTTCGGGGATGGAGTGTTTCTCCTCATCCGACAATAAACCATCAGATGATGGTTTCACAGTATCAAAAAAATCCGGATAGATGGGACCTGGTATTCAAAATGCTGAGAACATGTTTGTTAACAGCCCCAGAACCTGGAAAGCACGCAATCGACGGAGAAAATCTCTTTTTTTTCGTCAACCAGTATGAAACGAAGGATCCAGAAGCGGTCAAGTATGAAACGCATTTGAAATACATAGATGTTCAATATGTAATCGATGGAGAAGAGCTTATCGGGATTGCACCTTCTGACGGGACGGTGGAGGTTGTTCCGTACAGTGCGGAGAACGATATTGCCTTTGTAAAAACAGAAAAAGGGATTCAATATCCGGCGACTCCGGCAACGTTCTTTGTTTTTTTCCCTGGAGAGCCGCATCAACCAGGGGTAAAAAGTGGTATCAGCCAACCGGTCCGGAAAATTGTGTTTAAAATCAAGGCTGAATGAACCGGCAATGTCTCATTATTTCGTTCGTTCGGTAATGTAATTCATCAAATCAATCATTGAATTTCGTGCTTCGCTTTCGGGAAATTCAAGGAGGGCAGATATAGCTTTTTCCCTGAAAATATTCATTTGGCTGGTTGCGTAGCCGATGCCCCCTTTTTCAACTGCGAGGGAAACCAGTTCACGGACTGCTGCCGTGTTTTTGTTTTTTCGTTTAATCAGTTGTATGATGCGATGTCGTTCGTCAGCCGGTGAATTATTCAGGAGAAAGAGCATCGGGAGGGTGATTTTTTTCTCTTTGAGGTCATTGCCTGTCGGTTTTCCGATCATTCCCTTTTCCTGGTAATCAAAAATATCGTCCTTTATCTGGAAGGCAATTCCTGCATCCTGTCCGATGCGGTACATCTTTTCAACCACCTCCGTCCCGGCTGAAACCGATGAGGCCCCGAGTGCCATACTGGTGGCAATCAGTGAAGCGGTTTTTTTACGGATGATTTCAAAATAGGTTTGAACGTCCATGTCGAGTTTCCTGCTTTTTCTGATTTGAAGTATTTCACCTTCACTCATGTCGCCGACTGCACGGGAAACCAAGTGCAAAAAGTCGTACCGATGGTTTTCAAGTTGCAGGAGCAATCCTTTGCTGAGAATATAATCACCAACCAGAACGGCCAGTTTGTTTTTCCAAAGGGCATTGACCGAAAAAAGACCCCTTCTTTCATACGATTCGTCGACCACATCATCGTGAATCAGGGTGGCAGTGTGAAGAAGTTCAACCGAACAGGCAGCCACATGTGTATTTTCAGTTATTTCACCAAACATTTTAGCAGAAAGAAATACAAAAACCGGCCTGATTTGTTTCCCTTTCGTACGGTATACATAATCCAGAATGGTTCCCAGCAGTGGCACATCGCTTTTAAGCGATTTTCGGAAATATGGCTCAAAAGCTTTCAGTTCACGGGATACCGGAAGTTTGATATTACTGAGTGAAATCATTTCATCCTGAATTTGTTATAATTAATAAATCACTTAACCCTGAGAATGTTTGATTTTTTCATGAAATTAGCATTTTCTTCCGGTAAAAAGATTGCCAAAATAATAAAAAACAAATATTCATATATTTGCATGAAATCATAATAAACAATGGGGACGACAGATGAATTGAAAATCAGGAAACTTGAAATGGCCGCCGGTATGCTGAAAGCAATTGCCCATCCCATGCGCATAGCCATTCTTAAGTTCCTGGAAGGGGGGAAAAGATGCACTGTGACAGAAATACACGAATATCTCGGAATTGAGCAGTCAACCACCTCGCACCATCTTGGGATTCTGAAAGACAAAGGGGTACTAAGTTCTCAAAGGGATGGTAAAAACACATGGTACTTTTTGAAGAACAATGTTTTAAGCCAGATTGTCGAATGTGTTAACCTCTGTGCCGGAGAAGGACAGGAATCATGATCTTGTCAGGCAGGCGCCTTTTTTCAGGGAATCAAATCTTGTTGTAATATGATGCCCGATTGTGCAGAAATCTACTGAGCCTTCATTTGGGCATTAGACAATATTCGGAACACGATCCTTTCAGTTATCATCCGAAATCTATTTTCTGCTCTGTGTTTTCATCCTTTATAGAAAATTGTGTAAAATGGAACTGGTATTTGCCACGAATAATCTTCACAAACTGAACGAAATCAGGTTGATCCTGGGTGACAGGTTTATAATCAAAAGCCTTGAAGATATTGGTTGCCGGGATGAAATTCCGGAAAATCAGGCCACACTGGAGGGAAATGCTACACAGAAAGCTTTTTATTTGTACAACAGGTACCGGCTTGATTGTTTTGCAGACGACACAGGACTTGAAGTGGAAGCCTTAAACGGGGAACCGGGAGTTTATTCGGCCAGGTATGCCGGGATAGAAAAAGATTCGGAAGCGAATATCAGGAAACTTCTTGAAAGAATGGCTGAAATAAATAACCGCCGGGCACGTTTTAGGACTATGATCTCGTTAGTGGTGAAAGGCGAAGAAAAGTTGTTTGAGGGTGTCACCGAAGGAGTAATTATCAGGCAAAAGCGGGGAGCCGGGGGTTTTGGTTACGATCCGGTTTTTGTGCCGGATGGAAGCGATCTCACCTTTGCTGAAATGGATTTAAGTGAAAAGAACAGGATCAGCCATCGTGGCAGGGCTGTCAGGATGCTTGCTGAATATTTGAAACACCTGGAAGTCTGAAAAGTTACAACAGAAATTGAATGATGCGTAAAATATTTCTGATGATGCTTTTGGGCGTTGCTGCTTACTCAGTAAGCGGTATAAGCAGGCCCGGAACATGGACTTATTATTTTTCTTATTCCAATGCCACAAAAGTTGTTCATACGGGCAGCAGGGTCTATTGTGCCACAGAAGGCGGACTTTTTTTCCTTGATCTGGCGGACAACAGTCTGCAAACGATTTCCACGGGTGACGGACTGAGTGACATCGGAATTCAGACCCTTGCCTGGCATGAGTCAATGAAAATTCTCATGATCGTATATAAAAACAGCAACATTGATTTGATTGTCAACAACAGGATTATCAATCTGGGTGACATAAAACGGAAACTGCTGACAGGCGATAAAACCATTTATAATATTCTTTTTACAGGGAAAGAAGCTTATCTTTCCTGTGGTTTCGGAGTTGTAGCTGTTAACCTGGAGAGGGCTGAAATCAAAGGGACTTATCATATTGGCGAAAACGGAGCCTCCATCAAGGTTTTTGATACCGAAACTGATGGCCGTTACCTCTATGCCGCTACTGAAAGGGGGGTTCTTTCGGTTTCGCTTGAAGGTGCCAATTTGCTGGATTATAACAGTTGGACCAGGATGGAAACGATTCCTCATGCAAATGAGAAATTCAGTCATCTTGCCATGGTGAACGGTAATCTGATGGCTGTATACACTCCGGACCAGTATGCAGGGGATGAATCATATTTATTCAAAAACGGACAATGGAAAAGAATTATACCAGAGGTTACCTATTTCAACGATCTTACAGTCAATGCAAGCCAGGTGATTGCTACCAGCCGGGAGGAGATTTTTTTATTTGATCACTCTTTGAATCTGACCGGCCGGTTTAAGGAATACAAGATCGAAAACCAGACGGTTTTTCCCATTCAACCCCGCAGTGCCATATCAGATCCGGATGGATCTCTCTGGATTGGAGATTATTCTATGGGATTGATCCGTTATTCCGGGCAGAAATCGATGCAGTTGTTGCCTCCGGGGCCTTTAAGCAATGTTGTTTTTTCACTCACTACCTTTCAGGATGATCTGTGGTTCACTCCCGGCGGACGGTCTGATTCGTGGAATAACCAGTTTCGTCAACCGGAATTTCAGCTTTTCAGGGATGGGGAATGGCGCGGATTTACAAAAAAGGAATTTCCGGGAATGGCCGGTTTCTGGGATATTGTACAGGTAGTAGCTGATCCGGGAGATAAAGATCATATTTATGCAGCCAGTTGGGGAGGCGGGGTTTTGGAATTCAGAAACAACCAGCTCATTAACAGATACAACAACCAAAACAGCATTCTGCAAACCGCTATTCCCGAAAAACCGCTTGAACCTTACACCCGGATAGGAGGAATGGCATTTGATTCCGAAAAAACATTGTGGATCACCAATTCACAGTCGTCGAACGGATTATGTAGTCTGTCTCCTTCTGGAGAATGGAAAGGGTATGAGCTGACCGAAATATCAGGTTTGCAATTCAGCATCGGGCAGGTCATCGTTACGCATGACAACGACAAATGGGTGGTGGCACCCCGCGGACACGATGTATACGTTGTTAATAAAGACGGAACAAAAAAAAGACATCTGCCTGTGACCTCCTATTTTAACAACAACGTACAGGAGAAATTCAACCGCATGAACGATGTCTATTCCATTGCAGAAGACCTGAACGGGGATATCTGGATAGGCACATCGGTTGGTGTGGCTGTTTTTTCCAATCCGCGTCAGATTTGGCAGAGCAGTGAATATTATGCATATCAACCAAGCCTGGAACTCAATGACGGATTGTACCATCCCCTGCTGGAGACGGAAACCGTATCGGCCATTGTTGTGGATGGGGCTAACAGGAAATGGCTGGGTACCAAAAAATCGGGCATTTACCTGGTTTCCCAGAATGGCGACAAAGAGGTGCATCATTACACATCAGAGAACAGCCCGCTTTTATCCAATAACATTACCACTCTGGCATTAAACGGGAATACCGGAGAACTATTTATCGGTACTGATAAAGGGTTGATCTCTTTCATGACCGATGCCCCGAAAGGAAAGGATGATTATTCCCTTGTATATGCTTATCCGAATCCGGTACGGGAAACATATCAGGGCGATATCACCATTGCCGGACTTGTGAGTGACAGTGATGTAAAAATCACGGATGTAGCAGGTAATCTCGTATTCAAAGGAAAATCGCTTGGCAGCAAAATCATCTGGGACGGAAAAAACCTGAACGGAAGAAGGGTTAGCACAGGGGTGTATCTGTTTTTTTGCTCTGATCCGGCCGGTGAAAAAACACATACCGGAAAGCTGCTGTTTATCAGATGATCAGATTATAATGAACCTATTCTGCATATTTCTGTGGGATATTTCCGGCATGCTATATGAAGGCCGGGAAGTGTTAATTTGATACGGAAGATGATTTGCAAAACCAACGGAATTGTTCTCCATACGGTGAAATACGGTGAAAACAGTATGATTGCCACCATGTATACCGATCAGTTCGGGAGACTTTCCTTTGTCGTGCATGCTGCAAGGGGAGTAAAACCAGGAAACAGGAACAGCCTGATCCAGGCCCTTTTTTTGGTAGAACTGGAAATTTATTACAAACAAAACCGGAGTATACAGAGGATTAAGGAGATCAGGCTTTTATGTCCGTGGCTTGACATTCCGTACCGTATAAATAAGTCGGTTCAGGCAATGTTCCTGGCAGAGGTGCTGTACAGGATATTGCAGGAGGAAGAACGGAACGATATGTTGTTCAATTTCATTGAAAGTTCACTCAGGTGTTTTGATAACCTGGAACAGGGATCGGCCAATTTTCACATTTGGTTTTTATCAAGATTAACCGAATTCCTTGGGATCAAGCCCCAAACATATCAGTCGACCGGCGGTTGGTTTGACTTGCGGTCAGGGATTATGTCTGACAGGGAACCTTTACACAGCGATTATCTAAGCAGGGAAATTTCGGAACTGTTTTTATATCTGGTCGGACTTCCGGCCTCGGGACTGCCTGATGTCAGAATTTCCAGGGAACAACGCATCCGGCTTCTGGAAGGATTGTTGAATTATCTGCACCTTCATTTTGATGGATTTGGAAACATTCGGTCGCTGGAGGTATTAAAAGAAGTTTTTGAATGATATGAAATTTGAATAATCATTATATTTGCTTTATCCCTGTTTGTAAAAAACGGAACAACGCAGGGAATAACAAATTCCAAACATTGTATGCAAACAAAACTGCCTGATACACAAAGCAGTAATTTCTGGAATATGCGGAATCTGGCAATGGATAAAAAAGCCATTGACATGTCTCTTGGCATTACTGAATTTACGTGTCCTTCAAAGCTTGCTGAATATGCCGGCAGGTTTATTCAGGAAAATTACAACAATGAGGCACCGGTTGAAGGGGTGCTGAGCCTGCGCGAAAGGGTTTCTGATTTGTTTTTCAGGCAATACGGAAAGAGATACCATCCTGAAACGGAAATCACCATCTGTGCGGGAGTTGTTCAGGCGATATCCTCGGCAATCACCGCCATTGTCAACGAGGGCGATGAAGTCATTATTTTCGAACCTTCTTACATCACATATAGCCCGGCGGTGAAACTGAACGGAGGAACACCGGTCTATGTTCCCCTGAAGGAACCTGAGTTTAGAATTGACTGGGACGATACCAGGAAAATGATCACCTCGCGGACACGACTGATTATTCTGAACACTCCTCACAATCCTACGGGAAATGTTTTTGGGAAAGACGATTTGTTACAGTTGCAAAAGCTCACAAACGGAACCGGTATTTTTGTAATCAGCGATGAGGGGTTCGAATATCTGGCATACGACCAGGATAAGCATCAAAGTGTAGCCCAGTTCAGCAGCCTTTGTTCGAGGAGCTTTATCGTTTCGTCCCCAGGCCCGCTTTTCCATATAAACGGTTGGGGTATTGCCTGGTGCATGGCACCGGCTCCACTGATGGCCGAGTTCAGGAAAATTCACGAATATCAGCTCTTTAATGTGGCCGCACCGTTTCAGATTGCCCTGGCCAAATATCTTGAACAAAACGGACAGGTGGAAGAAGTCACCGAATTTTACCAGGGGAAGAGGAATTATTTCAACCGCTTGCTGAAAGGAAGCCCATTCGTGCTTTATCCCACAAAAGGAACCTATTTTCAGCTGGTAAATTTCAGGAATATATCCAATGAACCTGATACCGATTTTGCGATGCGTTTACTAGATGAAGCAGGTGTAGCAGCCATCCCCCTTTCAACTTTTATGCATAAGAAAAAGAATACATCTTACCTTCGTTTTTGCTTTGCCAAAAAGAACGAAACCCTGGAAGAAGCAGCGAGGAGGATGATTGAGTTTGCAAAGATCAATAAAAAGTAGGTTTATTGTGAGTTGCTGAAAACGATGGCTTCATAGGTATATAATTCGGCCGTTTTCCATCCGTCCCATCCAATACCTGCTTTGTCGCGCGAACAGCGGCCAAGGAATTCTTCCAAGGTAAATCCGTATTTCATGGCTACCTGAGGCAGAAATGTGCCCGAAGACCATCCCTTTTTAATAAATATCCCGTGTTTTCCCAACACGATTTCATCGGGTGATTTAATTTTTTTCAGCGGTGTCAGGACTGAAATTTCGATGGTAAGCCGGTCAAGTTCACTTTCTTCAACGGGAGAAAACCTTCTGTCGTTGACAGCTGAGGCAGCCATCCGGCTTACCACCTCGGCAAGGTTAGACTCTTCATCGAAGCTGCCGATGCAACCCCTCAGTTTCCCATCGACATAAATACTGACAAATGCACCTGCCTTTTTTTGAAGAGTGCCTATAATTTCTTTGCGATCGGGATGAAATTTTTCCCTGAAAACAACCGTTGCCCGGACCGATTGATCTGCTATCCTGAGCAATGTTTCCTTTTCTTCCTTAATCAGGTTAAAGCGTTCTTCGGTTTTACCAAAGACGGCAATGGAACTATATCCTACCACCCGGTTATGATCGCCGTACAATGGCTGATCGCCGGAATTCCGGTAATCGATCCATTCAAAGGAAAATTCTTTTCCTGTGGTCAGGTTCAGTAGAACAAGTACGGATGTCCATCCACAAAGAGGTGTCACCAGACCTTCAATTTTCTGTCTGCGTATTTTTTCCAAAACTGACATCAATTTCACGGGAGAATTTTCTAAAATGGCTTGAGTAGTAAGGCGATCGGTACTGACAGCATCGTCATAACCCGGGTAATGCGAGAAATCGGAACTAAATACGAAAAGGTTTCCTGAAATAAAGAAAGGTTCAAGTGCTTCTGCAATCTTTTTACATTCGTCGTCGCGGTGTGTTCCCAGAATGATAGGTACAAGCCTGAACTGATCACCCAGAATAAATTGCAGAAACGGAAGCTGCACCTCAAGACTGTGTTCAGGCAGGTGTGCATCTTCCCGGATGGAGAACAGGTTGTTGTTTTCTGCAAGCCGGCGGCCGGTTTCCTGGTCAACCCGGACTATTCCCAGTGGGGTTTCATAATTTCCGGTGCAAAAAACCGATGCCCCAGGGAAATGAATGTGGTGGCTTGAGGCAATGATGAATACACGCTCAGGTAAATCACCGGGAACGATCTGGTTGTAAGCTGATGCAGCTGCTTCGCCGCTGAAGACATATCCTGCATGGGGTACCACGAGGGCAACCGGTGAGCGTTCCGGGTGAACGGGAGGTTTTGCAGCTCTCAGCATCCTTTCAACCGAGAAACGGAGTTCTTTTCCGGATGCCGGATAAAACTTTCCGGCCACAGCTGCTGGTCTGTTTTGCATTTTCTTGTCTCCGGAATTCATCATGGGTTGTTTTATCTCTTTACGAGTTTCCGGATGATACAGGTTTCATTCATATGATATTAAATTTCTGGGAAGGGATGCTATTTGCCAGACTGACTTGCAGCATCCGGTTTTAAAAGTCAACAAAATTATTGTTGCTCATTTTATTGGACGTACATGTTTATGCGGCTTCAGAACAGAAGAATTCAAGCCTTTACAGCAACAAATTTTTTTCTGTCTTCCCTGCAGATTGCCCTGATCAGCCGGCGGCCCGAACTGACACCGGTGGGCAGGCCACCCCCCGGTTCCACCCATTGTCCGCACATGTAAAAGTTTTTTAATCCGGGAATGGTTTGGTCCATGGGTTTCATTACCACCCCTGAATTTTCAGGAGTGATCAGCCAACCTTCAAAGCTCCCTTTCCAGTTACCTGTGTATCTTTCAAAAGTCAGGGGGGTAGCAACATTGGTCATTTCCACCTGTCCTGAAATACCGGGAAAGCGCAATTCAAGAAGTTCAATGATTTTTTTGAGTGCATTTTCTTTTTCCCTGAGATAAGCGTTCCGGTCACCAGCCAGGTTTTTCCACCAATCATAATCGCTTTCCAGTATAACTGCCAGGACAGTTTTCCCCGCAGGTGCGAGGGTGGGATCATGATGACAGGGATGGACCTGTAACCTTTGTATTGATTTGCCTGCAATTTCCACGGGTTGCGGAAGAGGATAACTCAGTCCTGAAACCATGCGGGGAATTTCTTCGAGTGTCCGGTGAATCCCCAGCCCAATGAAAAGGAGTGAGTGGAAAGTGGGCCATTTCTCATATTGCTGCCGGATGGCTGGAGTGAGATATTTTCCATCCAGCATCCCGAAAAGGGTTGCGTGGCCGTCGGCTGCCGATATCACCCGGCCGGCAGGATAGTATGTGCCATCGGAAAGCAATACTCCCGTAGCTTTGCCATCTTCAGTGCTGATCTTTTCCACTTTTGATTTGTAGGAAATCTCACCTCCTAGATCAAGGTATCTTTTTTCAAGGGCCCTTGAAAGCGGCATGGAACCCCCGACGGGGTATCCTGCATTTTTGTTATGCAGCCAGGCAAAAGTGAAGAGCATGAAAAACATCGAGAATTCAGGGATCCAGATTTCATTGAAAGCTTCTTTTAAAACAGGATCTTTCAGTTTGGACGTGAAGTCTGAAATGGTGGTATTCATCCATTTCTTCATGCTTTTTCCATTTATGACCATGGTCATGATCATCTTGATTTTTTCCCAAATTCTCAACGGCAACAGGGTGTTTTTTGCAGGTTGGTCAAATACCAGGCACATCCGGATGCCGTTGGTGAATTCCCTGATCAGACCGGCATCTGCTGGTGAAAACTCCGTCAAATGTTTCTCCAGCCTGTCAATGTCGGAGTAAAAGGTTACCATCCGGCCATCGGCGGCTTCGTGCCGGAAATAAATATCCATATTGATAAACTCCCTTCCCGGAACAATTCCGACTTCTTCCCAGAACTGGTGAAAACTGCTTTTCTGAGATGAACCAACCAGCCAATGAACGCAGCCGTCGATGGTGTAACCGTTGCGCACCCACGAAGTGCACAACCCTCCCGGTTTGTCGTGCATTTCAAATATCCGTGTCTGGTATCCGTTTAACCTGGCATAAATACCGGCCGAAAGCCCTGCGACTCCCCCTCCGATGATAATGATTGAATTTTTGTCCATAAGTCGGTGTTTTTTGTTGACTAAATTACTGAATCAGTCCAGCAATCAGAATTTTTTCACTTGTTGTTTTTATCATGACAATCATTTTTTATGGTTATTCCGGTAGCCGGGCATTGTTTGGGTTTGCAAAGTGGTATTCTGTTTTAAATCCCCAAAGGTTTTTTGGAGGATAGCATATTTTCAGAATACCATGTACCG
>CAYNBE010000002.1:37382-51403 GCA_964395045.1 uncultured Prolixibacteraceae bacterium
TTCTTAATAACAATGATGATTAATATGAAAGATCGAAAGAAAATGTTTTCTTTATTATTCATTGATGGTTGTCTGTCAATTCTTTATACTGTCTTTATTTTTTCAGCCCCAATTTTGCATTGACCGAAAGGAGTTGCATATGTCAATGAAAATGAGGACATTCAAAACGGTGATGAAACAAATGGGGTACCTGCTTGTTTTGGAATCTGTCATCATGTTGGTTCCTGCTTTTATTGCTCTTTTGTACAGTGAATGGTTTTCAACAGCCGGATTTGTAATCTCATCGGCAGCAACTTTCATGACAGGCAATTTATTATATAGGAAGTTGCAAGGGGCAGATGATCCGCTACATGGCCAGGCAATACTGGTGGCAGCATCCGGATGGTTATTACTTTCGTTATTGGGAGGATTGCCTTTTTTAGTAATTGCAAATATTACTCCTGTGGAAGTCATGAATCGGTTTATTCCTCCCGGGCAACTTTACACTGATTCGAGTCTTCTCTTTTTCAGGAATCCCCTACATTGTGTTTTTGAAAGTGTAAGCGCCTTTACCACAACCGGGTTCACTATTGCGGTCCATGAACCGTCGGTAGGGCACGGAATTCTTTTTTACCGTTCACTTGCTAACTGGATCGGTGGAGCCGGTTTTATTATCCTTGCAGTATCGGTATATGGAAATATTTCACGAAAGAGTGCAATTCTGTTGCTTAAATCAGAATCATCCATTGAAAAACTCAAACCACATGTGATGGACTCAGCAAGAGTGATCTGCAAAAGGTATCTCATCATCACACTGTTTCTGATTTTCTATTTGATTATTGGTACTTTGCTCATTTTACCGGATTATCCTTTACGGGATAACATTTTTGACTCTGTCAACCATGCCATGAACGGTATTTCAACCGGAGGTTTCAGCACCCTCGATGACAGTATTGCCGGGTATCATTCTGTATCCATGGAGTTACTTTATTTGCTGCCAATGGTTGTAGGATCATTTTCACTTCTTTTTTACTTCAAGCTTTTCAGGGATAAAAAAATCGCTGAATTTTGGAACGACATCCAAACACGGGCATTGTTGCTTTCCTTCATGTTTGGAAGCCTGATATTGTTCTTTCTGTTCATCCATGGTCAAAATACCAATCATCCGGTTACTGTGGCCGTTTTCCAGTTTGTCAGTGCAATGTCAACAACCGGTTGGCAGACTTCTGACATTGGAAACTGGGATGTTATATCCGTTTTATTTATCGTTTTTGCAGGTATGGTTATCGGTGGAGCTTCCGGATCGACTGTCGGAGGGATTAAAATGATCCGTGTCTTGTTGATTATGAAAGGGATCAAATGGCATCTTCAAAGGGCATTCCTCTCGGAAAATACAATCAAATCAGTCAGGTTTAACGGCAAATGCCTTCCAACTGATGAAATGAATGGATTGTTGTCTTCTTCCCTGATCATGGTTGTTTTATTCCTGGTTATCCTGTTTTGCGGAACCCTGGTTACGTTATTTTTTAAAGGGAACGGATTCAGCACTGCTGATGCACTGTTTGAATCTGCTTCGGCCATGGCGACCTGTGGACTAACAACTGGGATTGTTGGTCCATCGATGTCTCCCGTTGTTGAGATTGTTTATATCTTTCAGATGTTAGCCGGCCGGCTTGAAATTATTCCGGTACTTGCATTCATCAGGGCATTTTTTAAAGGCACTTATTCCTGGTAAAAAAGAAAAACTGTCAGCTCCATTCTGAAAGTTTCGATAAAGCACAACTTCACCGGGAGAAACCGGTCACTCATAAACGGAAGATTCTTCGGTACCGGATTCCAGCTTTGTTCAAGGCACTGAGGTTTCAAAAAGTCGAAAAAAAACATTTTCACACTTAAATTTATCCTGCCGGCATTGGTTGAATCAGGAAGAGGAGTATACTTATTCAATTACTGCCCTCCCGTTTCGTACCCTGAATTCCGGTGAGCGCATTCCCCGTCGGCTCTGCCGCGGGGTAAGTGAATTACAGTAGCCGGTACCCGATTCCCGATTCGGTGATGATCATTTTGGGTTTGGATGGGTTGTCTTCCAGTTTTTTTCTTAGCTGGGCAATAAATACCCTCAGATACTGGGATTGTTCCATATAACCATGTCCCCAGACTTCGCGGAGAATATACTGATGGGTCAATACCCGCCCCTGGTTTTTAGCAAGTAATACCAACAATGAAAATTCGGTTGATGTCAGTTTAACAATTTCCATGTTTTTGCGAACCAGATGATTGGCAAGGTCGATAGTGACTGGTCCGAATTCAAGAACAGGATCATCTTCTCTGTTTTCACCTGTCCTAGCGGCAGCGCGCAACCTGGCAAGTAGTTCACCTGTCCTGAATGGTTTTGTGAGATAATCATTCGCTCCGTTGTCAAGCGCTTTGATGATTTCATCTTCGGAGTTCCTGACCGACAAAATAATAACCGGTTTTTTATACCATTCCCGCAGTTTTAACAACAATTCCTGGCCATCGATATCAGGAAGGGCCAGGTCCAGAATAATCAGGGAGGGGTGATGGGTTGCGGCAGCGATCAGTCCTTCTTTTCCGTTTTCTGCCTGTATAATTTTGTAACCCCTGGCTGATAAGGTTATTTCAAGCAGGCGTCTGATCTGGAGTTCATCGTCAACGATCAGGATAGTCTCTTTTTCGTTCATTTCTTCATGTTTTCAGTTGCTTTGCCATTTGGCCGGATATTACTGAATATTACTTGTATCCCCCTTCTATTCGTTGAATCTGTTTCAGGAGAATGTACGATGAATCACGTTATTGCTGAACGAGGCTCATGTCAGGTTTTTCAGTCGGGATAAGAATGGTGAATTTAGCGCCTCCCTTTACATTATTCTCGGCAATGATTTTACCGTTATGTGCTTCGACAAATCCTTTCACAATTGACAAACCGAGGCCTAAACCGCCTGTTTTGCTGCCACTTCCCCTGAAGAACTTCTTAAATACGTTGGCGAGTTCCTTTTCAGGAAAACCCGGCCCGTTGTCGGTAATTTCAATCACCAGTTGTCCATTGCTGGAATAGGTTTTAAGCAGTATGACAGATGCCGGCGGAGCGTGTTGTGTTGCGTTTAAAATGAGATTGTACAGGACACGCTCCATCAATCCGAAATCAATCCTGACAAGGGGCATCTCATCTTCGATGATCACTCTGAAGGAAAATGGTTTCAGTTCATCTTTCAGATCTTCGGTGACTTTATTGATCAGGTCATTCAGGTCACACCAGTCGGGCCTCAGGGAGATGTGCCCGCTTTCGATCCTTGATATGTTAAGAAGATTTTCGATCAGACGGTTTAATCTCAGGGAAGCCGTAAATATTTCAACACATAATTCCGACTGGGCACGCTTTGATTTTGTTGAATTGATGATTGAATCAGATGCGCCCATGATGGTTGCGACAGGGATTCTCAATTCATGTGAAATGGAACTGAAGAGAGTACGGTACAGCCGCTCTGATTCATTCAGGAGCCTTGCTTTTTGTGCAAGCTCACCCAGGAACTCCCTTTCAATGGCATTGGATACCTGGGTGACAAAAATGTCCCAGAAAGACCTTTGTTCATTTTCGAAAGGTTTATTTTGCCGGACACTAATGACCCCGGGGTTCATCCGTGTTCCTGTCAGCGGATAATAGGTTCCGTCCACTGCAAAAGTGTTCGGGGTGAACTCACCTGCTTCTTTCGAATTGTTATATACCCATTCTGCAACATGTTTTTCACTACAGGAGAGAGTTATCGTATGCGGCTTTCTTCCAATATCTTCCAGTTTATTATTGCCGTCCTGCAGGATAAAGACCGGATTAAGATTGAAATGGATGTTGATCCGGGCCGATGCCACGCGGATCACTTCATCGATCCCGGAAGCTTTGGATAATTCCTTTGTCAGCTGAAACAGGGCATTGGTCCGTTTCTCCCTGTCGCGTGCCAGCTTTTCCTGTCTGCGTACCCTCGTGGTCAGTATGCCATTCACCAGCACGATAATGAAAAACAATCCGAAAATCAGGATATCTTCGGTCTTTTCTATTTTAAATGTATAATAAGGAGGGATAAAGAAATAATTCCAAGCCAGTGCACTGAGTGTTGAGGCTACCAATACAGGCCCAATCCCCAGAAAAACCGACATGATGGTAACTGCAAAAAGCAGGATGAATGAGACCATGTGATAATTCTGGGAATTTGCAAGCGGGGTGCAAAGCAGGGCTGTGCCACTGGTTATGGCGACCGAAAGCAGATAATTAAATCAGCCGGATTAAAACTTAACATGTAGTAATTTTTTAAAAAAATTCATTTGGTTTCAGTTGCTTTGCCCGATTTCAAATTTAAGCAAATAAACCCTTCCGCCACCGGGTTTATTTTTTCCAGAATTCCCTAGTGAACAACATAAGAATGGTATAAATTTCCAATCTTCCCAGAAGCATAAAACCAGAAAGTACAAGCTTTCCAAAACCGGGCAGATGGGCGAAATTGCCTGCAGGCCCCACACTTCCCAGCCCCGGACCGATTCCGGCCATGCAGGTGGCAACGGAGCTTCCGGCAGTCATCATCTCAATTCCGATGACCATGAGCAACCCACTTCCGGCAAGGAAAACAACAAAATAAAGCACGATGAAGGCTAAAATGGAACTGTTTGTTTCTTCATCAATCGCGTTGTTGTTGATCTGGATATTGAACACTGCCTTGGGATGCACCATTTGCCGGAATGACCTGTGGATGTTCTTGATGGCAACCAGGTGTCTTGCCATCTTGATGCCACCGGCTGTTGATCCGGTACTACCGCCCAGAAACATGGAAAGAAAAATAATCCACCAGGCAACCTGAGGCCACTGCATATAGTCGGCAGTTGCGAATCCGGTACAGGTAATAATCGAAATTACCTGGAAAAAACCGCTTCTGAGTGACTCTTCCAGAGGTTTATTCATTTTTATGTAGAGGGAAGTTGATACAAACAAACCAATTATGAAAATCATCAGCAGATAAAACCGAAGTTCTTCATTTAGCCTGACTTTTCCGAAGCTTTTCTTTACCATGTAGTAATAAATTACATAGTTGATCCCTGATAAAAGCATAAAGAGCATAATCACGTACTGGATATAGGGGGAATATCCGGCAATGCTACTGTTTTTTGGTGAAAATCCCCCGGTCGCAACCGTAGCGAATGAATGGCAGATGCTTTCGAATAAATTCATCCCACCCAGCAGTAAAAGGATTATTTCAGCGATTGTCAGTGAAATGTAAATAAGCAGGATCCTGATGCCCACCGTTTTGATTTTGGGTTCTATTTTATCCTGGAACGACGATTCGAGGGTGAAAAGGTGATATCCGTTGATGTGGAGCGAAGGCATCACCAGGATCACCAGCATGATAATGCCGATCCCCCCGATCCAATGTGTCATGCTTCTCCAAAACAAAATAGATTTCGGGAGTGCTTCAATATCGGTAAGAACAGAAGCCCCTGTGGTGGAAAATCCGGAAATGGATTCAAAGAAAGCGTTAATAAATGAAGGAATCGATCCTGAAAAAATATAAGGAAGACAACCAAACAGGCTGATCAGCAGCCACGAAATTGTTACAACCAGGTAGGCATCCTTTGGGTTGAAATGCGCTTCTGTGTTTTGTTTGCTCTTTGATACCATAAACAATGTTCCTCCTGTGATCATAGCAGCAAGGGCAGGAATTATAAAAGGGCCTGACTTTTCTTTGAAAAAAAAGCTGGCAATGGCACAACCAAACAATGCCGCAGCAGTGATGATCAGGTTCCGGCTGATCACCTTAAAGATGATCCTGAAATTTTTCAGTTTACGCATATCAGAATATTTTATGCAGCAATCAGAATATCAGCTCTTTTATTAAGCGAATCCTGAAATTTTCACATAGAACAATGCACGCACAAACTAAATATGGAATTGATAAGGACAATATTAAGATATTACTGTGGGGTATAAAGATTTTATAAAAAGTGGGTACAAACGGCGTATTTTCAATATAAATGCATATCCGCAGGGATGGAAACGGATTCAAATCAAGAATGACAGACCGACTCCGGCTATAAACGGCACTTTACCAATGAATTTATCAGAAATGTACCCTCGGTCTCCCGTTTTGTCGGATCGGTGGAAAGACCTGCTTCATTTTTCATTTATCATAAACCCGTTGTAAATGAATCAATTTACAACGGGTTTACATAGTTTCTTGTGCCCGGGGCGGGACTCGAACCCGCACGATATTGCTATCACTGGATTTTGAGTCCAGCGCGTCTACCAGTTCCGCCACCCGGGCAGTCTAAGAGGTGCAAAACTAATATTTTTTTGTGAAAATCAGTCATTCCTTTGATTCATTCAGGCATGAATGAAATTTCCTGCTGTTGGATCATGCTTCAGATGCAGAGGGATGAAACCTTTCAAGGGGAATATCTTCAAATGGTAAACTTTGCTTCCTGTAAAATGTTTACATTTATATCTGTTTTGGATAACGGTTCAGAAAAAAGCCGGAATCCGGAATATAGAAGGGACCGGTTGCCTGATAGTGCCACCAGAAAGCGTTTAACGGATAAAAAATGGATGAACAGGCTCTGTTGAAAAGGGTTCGCGCCGATGACCATGAAGCCTTTAAAATCCTCTTTGACGGCTTCTATGCTTCGTTGTGCCACTATGCAAGCCATTTTCTGTACAACGATGCACAGGCTGAAGAGGTGGTACAGGAACTTTTTGTAAAAATCTGGGAAATGAGGAAAACCCTTGTTATCAGGACTTCTTTTCAGCAATATCTTTTTCGTTCAGTCAGGAACAAATGCCTGAATATCATCAGGCAGGAAAAGGTTAAAAAACTTCATGCAGGGAAAATCAAGAAGGAATTACTTTCAGAAGATTCGGAAGAGGATTTTTTTCTCACCCCGGAAATGGCAATTCAAATCGAAGAGACAATCGCATCGCTTCCTGAAAAACGGCGCATAATTTTCAGACTAAACCGTGAAAACGGATTAAAATACCGGGAAATTGCCGAACAGCTTGGGATTTCGGTGAAAACGGTGGAAGCGCAGATGGGAATGTCCCTGAAAGCACTGCGTGATAAATTCAGCACGTTTCTTTTCTTTTTTATCTAAAAAATTTCAGAAAAACGAATAAGGGTATTTTACCCCTTCCGTGTCATTCATTAGAGATGGGAAAAATGAATCAACCAAAGAATATAGATAGGGGTTTGCTGGCAAAGTACCTGAGCGGAGCAGCCAGTGAGTCAGAAAAGGCAGAAACGGAAGCCTGGGCTGAAACCTCGGCAGAAAATGGTGAAACATTCAGGTCGTGCCGCGAAGCTATGGATAAATCAAGGCTCTTCTATCAAAGCCGGAGATTTAACGTTGCGCATGCATGGGAAAAGATCGAACCGGAACTGACGACCCGGTATTCGCAGACAAAAATGAGTAATATTTTCAGCATCAGGTATATCAGGGCACATTCCGTACGGATAGCTGCCATGATAGTTTTAGCACTACTGTTGGGCTCCGCAGGATTTTACCTAGGATACCGGCAACATAAAACCACCGTGTACACCGAAGTTGTCTCAACCGAAAAACAGGTTATTCAGGGCATCACCCTCCCCGACGGCACACGGGTAACACTGAACAGCAATTCTAAACTGACTTACCCCGGTCATTTTAAAGGGAAGCAGCGTGAGGTGAGCATTGAAGGAGAAGCTTTTTTTGATGTGAAACCGGATAAGTCGATTCCATTTGTTATCTCTGCCGGAGATGCAATGATCAAAGTTCTGGGCACCTCATTCAATGTAAATGCCAGGCCGGGTAGCGAGGCAGTTGAAGTTTTGGTAACCACCGGAAAGGTGGAGGTATTTTGCCAGCAGGGAGTACCGGGATGCTATGGTATGATCCTGATGCCGGGAGAAAAAGGAATGCTGTTCACTGAAAGCCACAGGATAGAAAAAACGGTGAACAGTGATCCAAATCTATTGTCATGGAAAACCCATGACCTCGTTTTTCAGGAGACCAGGCTTTCGGAAGTTGTCAAGACTCTCGGAGTGGTTTATCATACCGAGATACAGATTTCAGATCCGGTCACGGGTGATTTGACGCTAACTGCTCATTTCAGGGAACAGGGAATCGATTTTATCCTGGAAGTGATCCGGCTTACATTTAACCTGGAGCTTACTTCGCGTAACGATCAATATTTCCTGACCGCCAGGAATCGCAACCAATAATTCAATAGTCATGAAAACAATGAAAACAATGAGAAAAATGAGAACCAGGCCAGTATTCCTTTTACTTGCTTTAGCTCTGTTTCTGGTAATGAATCCCGGCTACAGCCATGCACAGGAACAGAAAAAAGGGAGTACCTCCCTTGACCAGAACATCAGCATTTATGCTGAGAATGAACCGCTTTCAGGCGTAATCGAGAAAATATGCAAATATCTGAAACTCGATTATTCTTACAATTCCCAGTTAATCGCCGACAAAAAGGTAAGCCTGAATATTTCAAACAAACCCATCAAATATGTCCTTGACAAATTGATGAAAGATTTTTACCTAATCTTTGAAATTGAGGGAAACCTAATGGTTGTGCGTGAATATGTTCCGCTCGATGAGAGCATTGATATTGAAAAGGCATCGAGGGATTATGGGGTAAACCGCGGATTTCTTTTCGACAATCCCCGCGACAAGATGGTGACTATCAAGTACAAATCGGCAAGCAACCTGATCATCATACCCGTGACGATCAATGGATCGGATACTTTGAATTTCATTCTCGACACAGGGGTTCGATACCCGATCATCACCGAATTGCCCTTTGTCAATAAATTGAACCTGAATTACCTGATGCCGGTAGAGATCAAGGGGCTTGGCGAAGGTGAGACCATGACAGCTTACCGTTCGGGAAACAATGTGATCAAATTGCAGGGAATGGTTGCGAGAAACCAGGAAGTACAGATGATCATTGATGAAAATTTCCAGATTTCGCACATTCTCGGTATTCCGGTACACGGACTGATCGGTTTCAATCTTTTCAAGGATTATATCGTTAAGATCGATTATCAGGAAGAAAAACTGACCCTTTACAAACCCGAATATTATAAATACAGGGACAAAAAGAAGGATATTATCCTGCCCCTTCTTTTCGACGGGAACAAACCGTTTGTAAGAACCAGCATAGTAACCGACGAGATGGTGGAAGTTCCTGTCAAGCTGATGGTTGACACGGGAGCAAGCGATGCTCTCTGGCTTTCCGAGAAATCGGACGAAAGGATCAAGCTTCCGAAACAGCATATTGAGACCTTTATCGGGCGTGGTTTGAGTGGAGATCTTTATGGCACGAAGGGAAGAATCGATGCAATATGGGTGGGGCCGCTGGTTTTACCAAAACCTATTGTTGCTTTCCCCGACAATGAACTGATCACCCAGTTGATTTCATCGAACGACCGCAACGGTACCCTTGGGGCTGAAATACTGAGACGGTTTGTTGTAACCATTGATTACCGAAATGCCCGCCTGACTTTGTCGCCTACCCCTCTCGTCAGGGAAGCTTTCAATTACAACATGAGCGGAATGGAAGTGATCAATCCGATGCCGGGATTGCCCATTTTCACCATCAGCGACATCAGGGAAAATTCACCGGCCTATTTTGCGGGATTAAAGCTGAATGACCAGATTCTTTCGATCAACAGCAACAGTAATGATGCAATCACCCTGAACGATATCAACCTTCTGCTTCAAAGCAAGGAAAACAGAACAATCAGAATAAAAGTTCTAAGGGAAGGACAGGAAATCAAAACATCATTTGAGTTGAAAAAATTCTTCTGATGAGGATTCCCCGGATAACCCTGCTACTGTTCGCGTTGCTGCAGGTGCTTTTTGTGAGTGGCCGGCAGCAACGTGATTCTGTTTTAAACAGGATTATATCGGTTGATGCCGAAAACATACCGGTTTTCATGGTGCTTGAGCAGATCAGCCTTGAAAACCTTCTTTTTTTTTCGTATGATGCCACACTGATCAATACCGACCGGAAGATCACCCTTCATGCATCAAACCTTCCGGTAGTGGAAGTCTTGAATAAGATATTCAGCAATGACGAGTTCCGGTATATTGGAAAAAGTAATCATATCATCATTTCTGCCGGGGAATATTCCGATCAGCCACCCCTGCCTCCGGAAGAAGCTGAAGTTCCGTCCATGCTGGTAATCCGGGGAAGGGTCGTCGATAATACCATCCGTTACCCGCTGTCCGCGGTAAGTGTTTCGTTGCAGGACCGTCCAATCGGTACCATCACAAATTCGAACGGTGAATTTATTCTGAAACTTCCACCAGAAGTTGCAGGCGACACCATCGTTTTCAGCCATCTTGGTTACGCCCGCAGGAAAAAGGTGGCAGGCAGCATCACGGAGGAAGAAACAATCGGATTGCAGCCGGTTTCCATCAGGATTAAAGAAGTCAGGGTGAAGGCTGTATCTCCGGAGGAGATACTGGAAAATTTCAGGAAACAAATCCCGGTGAACTATTCTGATGAGAACAAGTTGATCACTTCCTTTTACAGGGAAACGGTCAGGCAGGACGATGAATACATCAGTGTGTCGGAAGCTGTGATGGAAATCCTGAAGGCACCATACGGGGCTACATTCAGGGACGACAAGGTTCATCTGCTGAAAGCACGCCACAGTCCGGAGGTGAATCCCTTCCACTGGGTAAATTTCAAATTTCAGGGAGGGGCCTATACCATTACGCTGCTCGATGTAGTCAAAAAAATGGAGACCTTCATTGACCGTGAGTATGAACAATTCTACCGTTATAACATCACCGATGTGATCCGTTATAAAAATTATCCGGTATATGTTGTTCGCTTCCGTCCGGTGAAATTCATCGATTTTCCGTGCTTTATCGGGGAAATGTATATCGACCGGAACAGCTTTGCTTTGCTGTATGCCCGGTTCAGCCTGGATAACTTCGGATTGGAAATTGCCGGAGAAACCATGATCAGGAAAAAACCGAAAGGGTTCAAGGTAAAACCCCAGTTTGTCGATTACCAGGTTGATTTTTCGGAACTTGACGGAAAATGGTACCTTCACACAGCCAAAGCTTCGGTTTCTTTCAGGGTAAAAAGTCCGCACGACAGGATTAATGCGGTTTATCATATTGTTTCCGATCTTCTGGTAACTGATGTCAGGGATACTGATTTAAAACGGTTTCCTGCTAAAAGCCTGTTCACCATTCATGATATCTTTTCAGAAATGGCGGTTGAATATGACGAAAAATTCTGGGAAGATTACAATATCATCAAACCGGATGAAGACCTTGAAAATGCAATCAAAAAATTCAAACCATTCGGAAAGCCTGTAAAAGCTGAATAATCCGGAAAATAACAAGCAGAGTAAAACAATGAAATGAGCATATAAAACAATACACAAACAGAGATGATTATATGTTATATGCGAATTCCCTGCCTGCCGCAGGCAGGCATCTGTTTTAGCAAAATGCATTAAATAAACCGAATATTAAAAACAGATGAAAAAGTATTTGTTTTTTTTGATTTTCATGGCATTGTTACCCGGTTCAGGGAGATCGCAGGATGAAAATCAGATCGTGAAGCGTATTTCAGGTAACCTGGAGAAACTGGGACAAACAGTGCCTTTTGATAAGGTCTTTCTGATTACTGACAAGCAAATTTATTCACCCGGTGAACTGATCTGGTTTAGCGGATTTGTATATGACCGTTCGGGCGGGATCCTTTCCGGTGATTGTCCTGAAATTTCGGTCATCCTGTATCATGAAGATGGGGAACAAATCATCAGTGAGAGATACCTCGTTCAGGACGGGAGGACAAACGGTGATCTTCTTTTACCCGATAATCTTGCTCTCGGACGTTATTACCTGGTTGCTTACACCCCGTCGCAAATGGACCCCAAAGATGTTTACGTCAGCGAAATCATAATTGAGGATTATTATAAAGGGGGCGTTACCGTGGATTTCCCGGAACCGGAAAAAATATATGAAGCAGGTAAAACGGCACTGGTTGGGATGTTAATAGCTGATGCTTTTGGCCAGCCGGCTGACAAGACCAGTTTGAATTACAAAATCGGTCATGGGAAAAGAACGCTGGGAGAGGGAAAAGTGAGGTCAGAATCGGGTCGTGCCACCATTCCGGTACCGGTTCCTGAAAAAACCGGAAACACTCCTGTCGAGCTGATTGTGTCGCACCCTAAAAAATTATGGACCAGGAAGATTTCACTTAAAACGAACTCGGATGAAATAGAAATTAAATTTTATGTGGAAGGCTTGCATCTTCTAGGGAGTGTAACGCAAAAAGTTGGTTTTTATGCTACTTCCTGGGGCGGGAATCCGGTCAGCCTCGAAGGTGATTTGGTCAGTTCATCCGGTGAGCTGCTTTCAAAAGTGAAGACCATACACCCCGGCTTTGGGTTCTTTTCATATAAACCTGCAGGAGCAGGAAGGGATAAATTGGTAATTACCAGTGATTATGGTAAGGGTCAGTCGTTTGAATTACCGGCAGTTGGTACCGGACAGGCGGCCTGGGCTGTCGGTACCTCAGACGGAAATTTCATTCCTGCCGATCTGCTGGTTTCGGGCAGCTTCAATCAGAGCCTGACTATCACTGTCACCAGGGGAACCCGTTTGCTTTGGGCTTCCGAGGTGATGGTCGATAAAAGTTCAAGAATTAAGATTCCTGTATATGACCTCGTACCGGGCATCCTCCGACTGGATGCATTTAGCGGGACAGGCGACCTTTTAACTTCAAGGCTGTTGAATATTCCGGCTGAGGCAGGCTTATACATCGATATCGATGCAGTTCAGGAGGAAGAAGGAAAGCTGAAAATCACCCTGACAACAAAAGATGAAAACGATGATCCCGTGGATGCCAGCCTCTCCTTGTCGGTTGCTGACATTATGAGGAAAGAAAGGGACTTTGCCCGATTGGATGATTTTATACTGACCGGCGGGGAACTGATTTATCCCTTTCCACAAACAGCAGTTCAGGAAGTGAAAAATCAGGAACGGAACATCTTGCCGGAATGGTATCTGATCAGCAATGAGCAGAAATCGTTTCCCTTGAATCAAATCCGAAGGCTCAAAGATCCGGTTTACCAGGTCTCTCCTGCCGTTAATTCTGTGTTAACCGGGAGAGTTACCGACAGAAAAGGAAACCCTGCAAGCTATTCAAAAATCAGCATTATGAACAGCCGGGATATGCGAATGTATTCCGTAATTGCTGACGAATCAGGATATTTTGAGTTAATGTTTGAAACGCCGGTCGACTGGGAAGACTTCACTGCCTCGGCTTTTTCGCAAGATGGAAAGGGAGGCCTGGTAGTAAAAAAGGATCCGGTATTTGCAGAAAGGACAGGAATGTATATTCAAAACTTTGGGTATTCATTCCGTGAAAATGTGAGGACCCGGAAAGTTTCGGAATACCTTAAAGAAAATCCTCATCTGTTAAAGGAGCAGCCTGTTGTGAAAAATAGCAAACCTGAACAGAAAAAACATAAGGAGGAGCCTTATAAAACGCTTTTACTCTCTGCGACCAATCTTCTTGATGTCATCCGGGTGATCAAACCATACACACTGATAAACAACCAGATTGTATTTTACGGAACCATCAATTCCATCATGGCCCAGTCGGGGGCACTCATCGTCATTGACGGCCAGAAAATGGGAACACAGATTGATGTGCTCCAGTCAATGAATCCGCATGACATTGATAAAATATCGATTTCGCTCGATCCGATGGATATTCAGAAATATACCGGGTTAAACAATGTTGGTGTTATCGAGATTGAAACCAAAAGGGGAGTAACGGTTGTTGATACACCGGTGAGTACTCCCCCGAAAGAAAATCTTGTTTCAGAAGGGTACAGGATCCCCCGGGATTTTCTTTCAGGAGAAGCACTGAGAGGGCAACAAGGAAGAGATTTACGCACTACCTTGTACTGGAATCCTTCCATCCGGACCGGATCGGCTGGTAGATTTTCCTTTACCATACCCAC
>CAYNBE010000003.1:0-44749 GCA_964395045.1 uncultured Prolixibacteraceae bacterium
TAAATACAAATCAGATCTGATAAAGATAGCAAGAATTGTTAAATATATAATTAACGCTTCACAACATCCGATTCGATGCTGTTTTTTAAAAAAATAGTTTATTTTAGCACCCCTGTTTTGACAATTCCATACTAAAATAAATGAACAGTTATGACAAAGTACGTTTACACATTTGGCGCCGGAAAAGCTGAAGGAAACGGCAACATGAAAGAGTTGCTGGGAGGCAAGGGTGCCAACCTGGCTGAAATGAACCTGATAGGTGTACCTGTACCTCCCGGATTCACCATTACAACAGAAGTATGTACCCTTTACAATGAAAAAGGGAGTCAGTTTGCATTTGACCTGATCAAAAACGATGTTGAAAAAGCCATTCAGGAGATCGAAATCCTTACAGGAACAAAGTGGGGAGACAAAAGTAACCCGTGTCTTGTTTCAGTCAGGTCAGGAGCCCGCGCCTCCATGCCCGGGATGATGGACACCATTCTGAACCTGGGTTTGAACGATGAGGCAGTTGCAGGTATTGCCCTGAAAACCCAGAATGAAAGGTTTGCATGGGATTCATACCGCCGTTTCGTCCAGATGTACGGGGATGTGGTGCTTGATATGAAACCTCACAGCAAGGAAGCCATTGATCCATTTGAAGAGATCATTGAAGGACTGAAAGCCGAGAAAGGGATTCATCTCGACACCGAGTTCACAACCGATGATCTGAAGGAACTGGTTAAGAGATTTAAATCAGCTGTTCTTAGCGTAACAGGAAAAACGTTTCCTGCAGATCCGTGGGAACAGCTCTGGGGTGCGATTGCCGCCGTTTTTAACAGCTGGAACAACGAACGTGCAATTTTCTACCGCCGTCTGAACCAGATTCCTGACGAATGGGGTACTGCTGTTAATGTTCAGGCAATGGTATTTGGAAATATGGGTCAGACATCGGCCACGGGTGTCGCATTCACACGTGATGCAGGTACGGGAGAAAATCTGTTTAACGGGGAATATCTTATCAATGCCCAGGGTGAGGATGTGGTGGCAGGTATTCGAACCCCGCAGCAGATCACTCTTCTTGGATCGAGGAGATGGGCAGAACTTCAGGGAATCAGTGAAGAGGAAAGAGCTTCTGCATATCCTTCACTGGAAGAGGCCATGCCGGAAATATACAGGCAATTGTTTGAAACCCAGCAGAAACTGGAGAATCACAATCGCGATATGCAGGACCTTGAATTCACCATCCAGGAAGGGAAGCTCTGGTTGCTGCAAACCCGCAACGGAAAACGGACCGGCGCTGCGATGGTGAAGATTGCCGTTGATATGATGAAAGAAGGCAAGATAGATGAAAAGACTGCTCTTCTCCGTATCGAACCCAATAAACTGGATGAATTACTTCATCCGGTGTTTGATAAAAAAGAACTCTTAAAGACCAAAACCCTGGCCAAAGGATTACCTGCATCACCGGGAGCTGCTACGGGACAGATCGTGTTTTTTGCCGACGAGGCCGGGAAATACCCATCGTCGATCCTTGTACGTCAGGAAACCTCACCCGAGGACCTCGAGGGGATGCACATCGCCCGGGGAATTCTGACAGCAAGGGGAGGGATGACCTCACACGCTGCCGTAGTTGCCAGGGGAATGGGAAAATGTTGCGTTTCAGGTGCCGGAGCTATCAAAATAAACTATAAAACCCGGACCATGACCATCGGCAGCAAGGTTCTGAACGAAGGCGATTGGATTTCACTCAACGGAACAACCGGAGAGGTCTACGAAGGGAAGGTCAAAACACAGAATCCCGATATGAGCGGTGATTTTGGAACCATCATGGAACTGGCTGACAAATTCACCAGGATGAAAGTCCGGACCAATGCTGATACCCCACATGATGCCAAAGTTGCCAGAGAATTTGGTGCACAAGGCATCGGGCTGACCCGTACAGAACATATGTTCTTCGAAGGTGAACGGATCAAGGCCATGCGTGAAATGATCCTGGCCGGTGATGAACAAGCCCGCAGAAAAGCACTTGAAAAACTGTTGCCTTATCAGCGGGATGATTTTGAAGGGATACTTACCGCCATGGAAGGGTATGGAGTGACCATCAGATTACTTGATCCACCGCTGCATGAATTCGTTCCCCATGAAGAATTCAACCAGAAGGAAATGGCAGAAGAAATGGGAATTTCAGTCGAAGAGGTAAAGCACAAAGTGGATTCACTTCATGAATTCAATCCAATGCTGGGGCACCGGGGATGCCGACTGGGAATCACGTATCCTGAAATTACCGAGATGCAGGCCAGGGCTATCATAGAGGCTGCGGTCAACCTGAAGATGAAAGGGATCGATGCCCGTCCCGAGATTATGGTCCCTCTTGTCGGAACGTTGAAAGAACTCGACCTTCAGGTTAAAATTATTAAAGAAACTGCGGAAAAAGTCTTTGAAGAAAAAGGTACACGGATTGACTTCCTGACAGGAACCATGATCGAAGTACCGCGTGCAGCCCTGACTGCCGATAAAATAGCCCAATCGGCCGAATTCTTTTCATTCGGCACCAATGACCTTACCCAGATGACTTTCGGGTATTCGAGGGATGATGCCGGCAAATTCCTTCCGGTATACATCGATGCCGGTATCCTCAAGAACGATCCGTTCCAGATTCTTGACCAGGAAGGTGTTGGTCAACTTATCAGGATGGGAGTCCAGAAAGGAAGATCGGTAAGGCCTGGACTGAAGGTGGGAATATGCGGTGAACATGGCGGAGAGCCTTCTTCAGTGGAATTCTGTGACAGCGTGGGAATGGATTATGTGAGTTGTTCTCCCTACAGGGTACCGATTGCCAGGGTAGCAGCCGCTCAGGCAGCTATCAAAGCTTCAAAAGCTTAACACGTTTTTGCCAATACATTATAGAGGAAAGGGAATGGGGCTTTTGGGTCTGGTCCCTTTCTTTTTTTTTATAGTTCATCCCCGTTCGGTTCTGCCCGGTTCGGAACAACTTGTTTGCGGGTGGTTTCTTTCCTGAAAAGGGAGTAAAAGCTCTTCAGGAGTTCGCCGAAGGAGTTGTAGTTTTCTTTGTAACTGATCCCGATTCCCTGAGTATAGGGAGCAGTTTCATAAATCAGGTTGTTGTTTGCCCTGCTATATGCTTTGAGCTGAAGCTTTCCGTTTCGTGTAAGTTTAACATTGATGTCAAAATCACCTACCAGTTCACTGTTGTTAATGCTGTTGGGATTGGCATTGTTCCCGATATTGCCGTTGATGGTGACCCTGTCGTTGAAAATCTGTGTACTCAGGGCCAGTTCAATTTCATCGTTGGTGATCTGATTACCGGGCCGGTAGTTGAAACCAATATCCACATCCTTGTTGATCTGTGACAGCCAGTTGCTCAGCTGTTTTGAAAACAGATCACTGGCGGTGTTCCCGATCAGACCTGTGGTGGTAGCCTCATAAGTTCCTCTCATGAATTCCGGAGTATAAAACTTACCAAGTACCAACAGGGAAAGCATTTGCCGGTTCATATCCTCAGGTGTCGAAAAATATTGCTGCAATTCATCCTTCAAACGTTCTTCCAGTGCCGGGAAATCAATACTGAGACCAATGTCCGGACGCATCAGGTCTCCTGTCAGGGCGATTCTGCATTCCACAGGAATCCGTTGGGAACTTCCCTGATTTCCGGGCGAAACTGACTTCAGCTCATACAACGATGCTTTCAGTTTGTACACAGCATTCAAATCGATCACAGCATTGTAAGGGTCTCCTGACCAGGTCAGGGAACCTCCCGGATCGATAGTAAAACGTTTATTGATGACGCCCTGAAGTGTGAAAAGGTACTCTCCCTGTTCGACTGTATAATTCCCCGATAAACTGATATTGCCCTTCTTGTCCATTCCAAACCGGAGCGTCCCTTCCCCCTGGGCCCTGATTTCATCGCTGATCAGCGTACTGAAAAGCATCTGTACCTTTGCATCGGGAGTGGCATGTACCAACAGGTCAATCTCCAGGCCACCATCTTCATCAGGTCTGATTTTGACAGGAACTACCTCTGGTTCTTTGGTTTTCGAGACAAACCTCACAAAATCATATTTTGTTACCTCGGTTTCATCGCTGAGCACAATGTTGAACATTGTTTCAGGAAGTGAGGTTGCTTCACCTGAAAGCTTTATGCCATGATCATCTCCTTTGATGGCAATATTTCCACGCATGACCCCTTTGCCGTAGAATTGCGGCGATTGCAGTGCTTTGTTGTTGATCGCCAAGATTTTATCGGAGTATATTTTCAGGTCATACTCCAGATTACCAAACGATTCATGCCGGATAAAACCATTGAAAATCCCGCGGTTTCCGGTAATGTCGGTAATCTGAATATTTTTGAATATGATTTTATCGTCCCTGAATCTGACCGAATCGGACAAATTGTAACTAACCTGGGTATAATCGACTGTCAATCCGGCATTTTTACAATACAGCGCCCCGTCATGAAGAATTTTTTCCGGTTTCCCATGCACTCGTACCCTTCCCGAGGCATCCCCGTGGAAATTGGTCAGATCATCCCCGATGATGCTCCCGAGGATCACAAGCGACTGGTTATCGAAATCAAGCGTATAATCCAGTTCCTGCTCCTCCGGACTGAAAAAGCCCCGGCCAACCAAATGATTCCGTTTGTTGTATTCGACTTTCAGCTCGCTTCCGATCCGCCTTGTCTCGCGGTCCCATTTCGTGATAAGGGAAATATCCCCGAGTGGCTGTTCCCTGAATTCAAAACCTGTAAGCAGAAGATCGGAAAAGAAAATCCTGTTTCTGTAAAAATCGGATATTCCAACCGATCCGTTCAATACACCCCTGATCCCCTCGTCATCCTTTATGTAATTGTTTAATTGATCAAGGTTTAGATTGCTGAATGACAATAAAATAATGTCATTCTCATTCCGGGATATTCTGCCTTCAATCCCAATATTTTGCTGGTTGAAACTGAATCCAAAACCGGAGACATCCACTACCGATGAATCGAGTGTGATGACTGCAGGTGCAAGATGCCATACCGAATCATGGATAATAACATCCGAAGGGCGGATCGAAAGCCTGACAGCAGGATTCTTGCCCGGAGGCCTGTCAAGGAAAGTGATTTCTGAACCGATACTGGCGCTATATCTGCTCCCGCTTTGGTTCTTCCATTCCAGATGGTTATTGATCCGGTTGTTGGCTGCGTCCATCGATAACTCCAGATTATCAAAATGAATTCCCTTTGCCGGTGAAAGTTGTTTTACCCTGATCACCGAGGAAAGCCTCTCATTTTCAGGGTTCACATGAATATCAATATCATGCAAAGACAACTCCCCGTATTTTACGGCAGGCACGATCCCAACCATTTCAAAACCGGATGTGCTGGAATCGATCAGCCCATTCAAGCGGATAGAGCCCGGAGCCTGGAGTCCGGGTAAAAATACCGATGCGATTTCGTCCAGATTGTGTACTTCAAATTCATATCTGAACTGATTGGTATTCATTTTTGCCGGATTACCGGTCCCCAGCGAAGGAAGATACCTGGCCAGCACATTTCTGAACGAATCGTACAAGGAACCGAAATGATAAGTGCCTGTTATATTTCCGTTTATATAATCGGAGAGAATTGAAATACGACTTAATTTCTCTCCGAGATGGGTATTGACGGTCAGATTGTCGAAATGAAGCGAATCATTCTGGTTGAAATATGTTCCGTTGAAAACCTGGATCAGCCCGTCAAGATTATCGATGCTGTTGCCCGAAAAATTAGCTGCCATTTCAAAAGCGATTTCGCTATGTGTGTTCAGGGTATCGAAATGAAGTGCTACCAGGTCGCCCCGTTTCAGGTTCATGACAAAGTCAAATATGGGCATCTTTTCGTTCATGTCGAGTTCCCCTGAAAAATCGAGCTTCAGGTTTTGGTCATCCAGCCTTACCTTGCCATCAAACTTCCGGTTGTTGATTTTTCCATCGAGTTCAACATTCCGGTATTTGTAATTGTTGAAAGCAATTTCTGAAATAGTTCCACTGATTTCACCCTCAATTTTTTGACTACTTTTTGTGTAAATTCCATCAACAACGCTGTTGAGTGAAAGTTTTCCCAAAATATCGTTTTTCAGCAGTGCTCCAAGATCGAAATCAGCAGTTCCCAGTTGTCCCTTATACCGGATTACATTTCCCGAGACTGGGACAAAGGAGAGGTCGGTTTTGATCCGGCCCATCCTGCTGCTGATGGTGCCATAAGCCACGAAATCGCTCAGGAATCCGGTAAAATTGCCCTGATAGGTAATAATACCAGCCTTCGTAAGCAGGTTCGGAAACTTGAGATATTTAGTAGCCGACTGGTCGGGAAGCCTGATCGCTGATAAATCCCGAAAATCGGTTTGTGAAAGCTTCATATCCAGAAACAGGAATGGTTCGGTCATGTCATCAAAAAAGTTTACCGACAGGTCACAATGGATATTTGTATAATTTCCTGTCTTGACACGGATGTTTTTAGCTTTGACATTGCCGGGAGTTCCCGAGAGCGATCCGCTGATTTCAACTTTCTGGTCCATTCCTTTCAGGGAAGGAATAAACATGGCAAGATCGGCAAAACCCAGTTGCGACCTGCGGAGATCAACTTCAGCAACCAGCATTGTTTCACGGGTGTCAGGCAAAGTGTCCTGCCTTATTTGAATGGCAGAACTGTCGATTTGGGAGTTTTCGGTTTTCAGAAAGAGATTTTGGATCGAGATGACATTCCCCAATGACTTCAGGTCGGCGGTCAGGTGTTTTACCGTAAAACCATTGCTGTCGGTCAGGCGGAGATATCCAATCCTGAACTGAAGGCTGTCGGGTGTAGCCCTGAAATGATCGATCCCGATATGAAGTTCCCTGACCAGATAAATTCCTGGTTTTTGTGCCATGTCAACGTATTCAAACCGGGCATTTCTGATCCTGAACCTGTTGCAATGATAGCTCCATCCACCACCTGATGTTGTATCCGCGGCAAACGACTGTAAAAGTTCCCGGAAGTTGTAGATGCCAGCTTCTGATTTTTGAATTTTAATCCGAGGATCTTTCAGGGTAATTACTCCAAAGAGGAGTGATTTTTCTTTCAGGCTGACTCCGCAAAGGCTTGCAGAGATGAGGTTTATATGTATAAGGGTATCGGTATGTTCATCCTCGATCCAGACATTTCCAAGTTCAATTTTGTTGAATGGCGAGAACCTGACTTTCCCGATGTGCAGACGGATGTTGCTGCTTTTCGACAACTTCGCGGTAATACGGTTTACCACAAACGACTGGACCCCCGGACTTTTAAACCCCAGGTACAGCCCCGACAGCAGCAATAGCAATACTGTGAGTATGATCAATACTATTTTCCGCCCTTTTTTGATAATTTTGCGCTTTTTACAAAAATAATTATTTCAGGGCATACTGAATGCCGGTTTAAGGAGAAACGATATCAGGATGGATAATCATACCGGAAAAGAAAGAATTATTTTAGGGATCGAATCGTCGTGTGATGACACTTCTGCTGCGGTGATCCGGGGGGAGACCATCCTTTCGAACGTGGTGGCCGGACAACTTGTGCACATGGAATACGGAGGGGTGGTACCTGAACTAGCTTCCCGGGCACATCAGCAAAATATCATACCGGTAGTTGATCAGGCTATCAGGAAAGCCGGAATATTAAAATCTGATCTTTCGGCAGTTGCCTTTACCAGGGGGCCGGGATTGCTGGGGTCGTTGCTTGTAGGCACTTCTTTCGCAAAAGGATTTGCTCTTGCATTAGGGATTCCTTTGATCGAAGTAAATCATTTACAGGCACATGTATTGGCCCTTTTTATCCAGGAACCCGGGGTGGTGATGCAAAAACCTCCCTTTCCTTTTCTATGCCTGCTTGTTTCCGGGGGCAACAGTCAGATCATTTTGGTAAGGGATTTTCTTGACATGGATGTGGTTGGTCAGACCATTGACGATGCAGCCGGAGAAGCTTTTGACAAGTGTGCAAAAGTGATGGGATTACCCTATCCGGGAGGCCCTCATATCGACAAGCTCGCACAAGGTGGAAATCCTGACCGCTTCATTTTTACAAAACCCAGGATCCCCGGTCTTGATTACAGCTTCAGCGGGCTGAAAACCAATTTCTTATATTTTCTTCGTGACCGTCTTAAGGACAATCCGGATTTTGTTGAAGAAAACAGGGCCGATCTTTGCGCTTCGATGCAGAATACGATTGTCGCGATCCTGACAGGAAAACTGGTCAGGGCAGCCAGGCAATACCGTATTCAAAATATCGCACTCGCCGGAGGGGTATCTGCCAATTCAGGCTTAAGAAATGCATTGAAAGATGAAACGATTAAAAGAAAATGGAACCTTTTCATCCCAAAACTGGAATATACCATGGATAATGCAGCCATGATCGCTATTGCAGGATTCTACAAGTTTCAGAAAGGAGAATTTGCCGGACAGGATGCCGTTCCTTTTGCCCGGACGCAACTTTAGAAATCTCTTTGTTCCCCGCTTCGTTGTTCTAATAGTTCTCCATACGCTTCGCTCACGTTAAATGTAATCCAGATTGATGTAAACAGACAACGTTGACAAACAGACAACGGTGATATCCCCCTGTTGTCCGCTTCGCCGTTCTCATGGTTCTCCATTCGCTACGCTCACGTTGTTTTAGTTTGACTGAAATATTATAATTTTGTTTACCCGTTAACCAGTAAGCCAGAAATGAAAAGTTACAAAGATCTTGAGATTTACCAAATATCATTTGATCTTGCAATCAGAATTTACTATTTAAGTATGAAACTTCCACCCCCGGACAAATATGAAATTGGCGGACAAATCAGAAGGTCAAGTCAGACAATCAAAGACACAATTGTGGAAGGGTACGGCAGAAGGCGATATAAGTCAGATTTTATTAAATATTTGGTATACAGTCATTCTTCATGTTTAGAATCAACCTCGCAAGCAGAATTCCTTTCCAACATTCACCCTGATAGCGGTTGGGATCAAATTGGTTTTGAACTAAATAAATTGGGAATTAAGATTTCTAACTTCATGGAATACGTTGAACTGAACTGGAAGTAATGACAACCATGACAACCATAATAACAACGACAACAATGGCTACAATTACTTCACAAGTTTCCTATACCTGAATCGTTTCGGAGCTGCATCCCCCTGCCTTTTCCGCCTGTTTTCCTCGTATTCCGAGAATGAACCTTCAAAAAAATGAACATGACCATCTCCTTCAAATGCAAGGATATGGGTGGCGATCCGGTCGAGGAACCACCGGTCGTGGCTGATGATGACAGCGCATCCGGCAAAGTATTCAAGTCCTTCTTCGAGAGCCCTCAGGGTATTCACATCGATATCGTTGGTAGGTTCATCAAGAAGGAGGACATTTCCTTCCGATTTCAAGGCCAGCGCCAGGTGGAGACGGTTTCTTTCGCCTCCCGATAGCACGCCGCATTTCTTTTCCTGGTCAGAGCCTGAAAAATTGAAACGGGCGACATAGGCTCTTGAATTAACAAATTTCCCTCCGAGTTGCATATTTTCAAGCCCTCCGGAAATCACTTCAAAAACCGATTTTGAAGGGTCGATGGCTTTATGTGTCTGATCGGCGTAGCTAAGTTGAACCGACTCTCCGATCTCAATAGTCCCGCTATCGGCAGTCTCAAGTCCCATGATCAGCCGAAACAGGGTGGTTTTACCGGCGCCGTTGGGTCCGATCACTCCGATGATTCCGTTGGGCGGGAGAGAAAAACTCAGGTTACTGAAAAGGGTTCTGTCGCCGTACCCTTTCGTCACTCCGTGCATATCGATGACCTTGCTGCCAAGGCGGGGACCATTGGGGATGTATATTTCAAGTTTTTCCTCCTTTTGCTTTACATCCTCGTTCAATAAACGGTCGTAGGCCGAAAGACGGGCTTTCGACTTGGCCTGGCGCGCTTTTGGTGACATCCTGACCCATTCCAGTTCCCGTTCCAGGGTTTTTCGCCGTTTCGACATGCCTTTTTCTTCCAGTTCCAGCCGTTTTGCTTTTTGTTCCAGCCAGGAGGAGTAATTCCCTTTCCAAGGAATGCCCTGTCCCCGATCGAGTTCAAGAATCCAGCCGGCTACATTGTCGAGGAAATAACGGTCGTGGGTTATACAGATCACGGTGCCTTTGTATTGCTGCAGGTGTTGTTCAAGCCAGAGGATGCTTTCTGCATCCAGGTGGTTGGTGGGTTCATCCAGCAGGAGGATATCAGGTTCCTGCAACAAAAGCCTGCACAAAGCCACCCTTCGCCGTTCGCCCCCCGACAATTCTGAAACGGGCTGGTCATCGGGCGGACACTGCAATGCATCCATGGCACGCTCCAGTTTTGTGTCAAGGTTCCAGGCATCCAGCTGGTCAATTTTTTCCTGCAGGCGTGCCTGTTCCTCCATCAGTTTGTCCATCTTATCAGCATCTTCATACACTTCAGGTAATCCGAACTGAAGGTTGATGTCTTCGTATGCCTTCAGTATGTCAACGACCTCCTGCACACCCTCCTGTACAATTTCCCTGACCGTTTTGGAATCATCCAGGTGTGGATCCTGTTCGAGCAATCCCACAGTATATCCGGGGGAAAAGACAAGCTCTCCGTTGAACGACTTATCCTGCCCTGCTATTATCCTCAACAGAGTTGATTTTCCGCTGCCATTCAGTCCGATGATCCCAATTTTGGCACCCAGGAAAAAAGAAAGTGAAATGTCTTTAATGACAGTTTTATTCGGGGGATAGGTTTTGCTCACCCTGAACATCGAAAAGATGATTTGTTTGTCGTCGGCCATAACTGTAATCTTTGTCATCAAAAATAGAAATCTTCAGCACAAGGGCAAAATTTGTTTATATTTATCGGACAACTTTGAATTCCGGTGAGCGCATTCCCCGTCGGCTCTGCCGCGGGGAGTTTCAATTTGCATGCCGAAGGGTAAGAGTTGTTAAAACAAGGCCGTTTGATAGATCTCAAAATTCTCCTCATCGAATACACAAAAAATCACTTTCTCCGGCAGGATATTCCCGTCGAGAAACGTTTGCACCTCCCTGATGGCAATCTCCGCAGCCAGTGCTTTCGGAAAACCATACGCCCCGGTGCTGATGTTTGGGAAAGCGATGGTGTTGAGCTGGTAATCCCTAGCGATTTCAAGGCAACGTCGGTAGGCCGATGCGAGCAGCTCTTTTTCTCGGTGTCCTCCGCCTCTCCAAACCGGCCCGACGGCGTGGATCACATACTTCGCTGGCAACCGGTATCCCCGGGTGATTTTGGCATCGCCTGTGTCACAACCATTGAGTTCTTGGCATTCTTTCAGCAGATCAGGGCCTGCAGCCCGGTGAATGGCACCGTCTACACCTCCGCCCCCCAGCAGAGAACGGTTGGCTGCATTTACAATGGCCTCGGTGTGCAATTGTGTAATGTCTCCCTGAAAAAGTTCGATGCGCTTCATCTTTTAATGCGCTTTGATGTGAGGTATAAAGATAATATGATTTCCCTTTTGTTCCCGGGAGCAGGAGTTTCCGAACTCCTGCATTTGCGATACCAATGATTAAAGGCGGGTTACCGGACTTAGGAAAGTCCGGCTCCCATGCTCCGGGAGCAGGAGTTTCCGAACTCCTGCTGTTCGGGGACTTAGGAAAGGATCAAACAAGCTCCATATCGACAAATGTTCCCGGCCATTCCATCCAGTTTTCAATGAAACCGGCCTTTACCGGATTGTTAATAGTATATTCTATAACATTTCTAAAATGTATTTCATTCCTTATTGTTGTCTCATAACTTTCGTGCATCCAAAGTTGTCCCTTTCGATTTTCGTTCTTATTTATCCGACGGGAAGAGAAAAGTTTTACAGAATGCAGTAAGTTCTGCAAATAAACAGGTCTGCCCATTTCATCCTTCTGATTTAAAGTAAATACCCAATGCAAATGATTTGGCATGATGCACCATGCATGGCTTGTTACCCTTTTTTTCTCCCAAAATTTTAATGATTCCTCAATTATTTTCCTGTTTTGTTCCTTGACCAACGATATACCCTGAAAGTCTGAATTGTTTAGCAGTTTTTCCATCATGAAAAAGTACCGCGTTCTGTAAAGAATATATTTCTTCTTTAACGAATGTAATTCAATGCTCCCGGGATTTTGTTCAACAGATTGAGTAATTTTTAACTGGAGCAATCGAATTTTTTCTGAATGTTCTTTCAAAATATAAAACGGGAAAGTGCCATTCAGGACACATGTTACAAAATACCATTGTCCCGGCAATTGAAAATGTGGTAAATTACCTCGGTAACTTTCTTTAATGATCATTTGGTTTAGCGGTTTTAAGTCATAAATGTAGTTAATTTTTTCCTGTGCGATTTTGCTTAAGAATTTTTCACCAGGATGGAGGTGTTAAATTTCATTACCTCAACCCCGGGAGCAGGAGTTTCCAAACTCCTGCATTTGCGATAGCAATGATTAAAAGCGAGTTGCCGGACTTGGGAAAGTCTGGCTCCCATGCTCCGGGAGCAGGAGTTTCCGAACTCCTGCTTTTCGGGAACTTGGAAAGTCCTACCTGATTGCAGGCAGGTCCATCTCATGTGCCGGACTTGGGAAAGTCCGGCTCCCATGCTCCGGGAGCAGGAGTTTCCGAACTCCTGCTTTTCGGGAACTTGGAAAGTCCTACCTGATTGCAGGCAGGTCCATCTCATGTGCCGGACTTGGGAAAGTCCGGCTCACATGTTCCTGTCAGGAGTTTCCTGACTCCTGCAATTCATCAACAAATCGTTATCTTTGTATAAAAACCGGAGATATGGAAAATCATCCCGAACTGAAGCTGGCCGTTTTGATCGACGCTGAAAATGTACCCTTTCACCACGTGAAAGAGATGATGGAAGAAATCACCAAATACGGGGTGCCCACCACCAAACGGATTTACGGCGACTGGACCAGAAATGTCACTTCAGGATGGAAAAATGTCCTGCTTGAAAATGCCATCACCCCTGTTCAACAGTACAGTTACACCTCAGGTAAAAATTCATCCGACTCAGCCATGATCATCGACGCCATAGACATACTTTATTCCGGGAAAGTCAATGGCTTCTGCATTGTTTCGAGCGACAGCGATTTCACCCGGCTGGCGATCCGTCTCAGGGAATCGGGTATGAAAGTGATCGGGATCGGGGAGAAGAAGACCCCCAATGCCTTTATTGTGGCGTGCGACAAATTCATCTTTCTCGAAATCCTGAATCCGGAGTTTGAACCTGCCACCTCCGGTGAAGTCAAACCGGAAGTTGCTTCCGAACCCCGGAAATCGCTCCAGGCAGTCGACAAGCAAACCATCAGGCTGATCGCTTCGACAATCGACGACCTGGCCGATGAGGACGGTTGGGCATTCCTGGGAGATGTCGGCAATCTGATCAACAAAAAGAAACCGGAGTTTGATCCAAGAAATTACGGATTTAACAAACTGACCCCCATGCTGAAATCGCTTAAAAAACATTTCGAGATTGACGAACGGAAAACCGACAAATCAAACATCAGGCTGGTGTATGTGAGAGCCGTACGGTCATCTGTACAAAGAAAAACCCGACAGACAGGTAAATAGCTTGATTTCTTACTTTCCGGAAACAACAAATTTCCCTTTTTTCATTGCCTGGGAATCATCGCTTACCAGTTGCCACAGGTATAATCCACGCGACAACGAGTTGACCGGGATCCGGACGACCGACTGCCCGCTCATCTTTTTTTCCATTCTCAGCCTGCCATCAGTGCCGAATATTCTGAAGGAGAAATTGCCGGGAATCCCGATGTCAGCAATCAGGCAACCTGATGATGGAACCGGAGTGACCAAAACATCTCCCTCATGCACCGCCTGATTCTCTGAATGAGTAACCACCTGGGTGGTTGCATCGGGTGTTTCCGCTAATACTTCCCTGTTACCTGTTTTATCGACAGCGACCGAGGAAAACTGGTACATACCGTCATCGGCCGACTGGTATTGCGCCGTTGTTTCAGTGGTTCCGGCGAGCCAGATTTGGTAAGGGCCGTTGTTTTTCCTCACATAAATGAGGTAGTTTTCAATTCCCGAACCATCGTCGGTCCCTGCCCATCTCACAGTGAACTGCCGGGCGGCTGTGGTGGCTGCCAGCAATTGAACGGCGCTCTCTGGTGCTTTCAGGTCAAATGTAGTCAGGTGCTTGTTGGTGATAATGGCCGGATTTGCATCAAAAACAATGCTGGCCTGGTTGGTGACTTCCGAATTGTGCTCCGGATACTCTTTCAGCCTGACATAGAACGATACACTCCCTTCGCCTTGTGGTGGGTTCAGATTGGGTGGCAGCAGGCCTCTATCCGAATCTTCAATATCATCCAGCGTAACCGGATCAAGACTCCGGATGGTCCAGTCCACTTTCCCTGTCTCTGTATCCAGTTTACCGGTGATTCGTGCCGTTATATTCAGCTTGTCCAGCTTCATGTCAGCTGAAAATTCGCGGAGTCCCTTCGTAATCCTGATCAGGCTGTCTCCGATTGTAACATCTCCGAAGCTGAAAGAAGCAAGGTCGAATTTGGCAACGTCGAGCTGATCGGAAACCAAAATGGTATGGGCAGGAGCTGTTGCAGTCGCCTTATTTTCAAAATAGATGGTGTAAGGGAAATTCCGGCTGTAGGCAATGTAATTTTTTGCTCCGTATCCGGTTGGCCCGGTTTTCTCATTTGGGTCGAGCGAAGCTACTGCTGCAATCTCCTGGTCGTTCGGATTGTTAACCATGAATGCTTTCCGGCAATCATCCAGCTTTTCCTTGTAAAGGTAGCTGTTTGCCAACAGGACACCCATCGCCTTGACAACAGCACCGACACCTGTCAGACTGATCCCGCAATCAACAAGGGAAACAGCGAAACCTTTCAGCCAGCTCCCCCAGGTATTTCCTTTTTCTGGCTGACCGGGAAAAGGGGAGAAAAGTGTGTACACCGATTTCAATCCCTGGGTGATGCACCCGACCGCAGGAATAGCCGCTGTCCCTGCATCGATGATCCCTTCTGCAAAAACCGAAGCCACACATGCGGCAAAACTGCCTTTCATAGGGGATTCAAAATAGGGATCATTCACCCAAACCATCACCCTGACATTTTGTGCGGTTTTGATTTTCAGAGTCACCTGGTTGGTTGTCCCTGCAGGAATGACCGGAATATAAAAAGGATAAACCCTTGCCCTGAAAGGCTTACCCAATACGCTGTCGGTGGTGAAAAAGTAATCTACGGCTTCATAGGCATCCATCAGTTTCTTTTCGTAGACATAATCAGGAATTCGGATTGTGATTCCGCTGAATTCAACCGTGAGCCCGGGAAGATCTGAAACTGCAATCCAGATGGGCACTCCCGATGCATCCACATTCCCGTTGTTGCCATACACGATTTTGTATGTAGTCACCGTATTGAACAGAATCCGGTTCCTTCCTTCAAGCCTTGCCCATGGTTGTGCCTTGTTTCCCTGAACAACCGTGAATCCACCGGGAATCCTGTAACTCGGCCCGCTTTTCTTTTCAACGGCCACATCATAGGTTCCTGTTGGCATATTACGCAGATCGAAAGTAGCCGATATGCCGCTTTTCCCTCCGAAAGCCGTAGGCCCTGATGAGGCTTTCACCATACCATTCTGCTCAAGCCTGATTCTGAATAGTGTATCCAGTCCTCCTCCGAAAACCTGGAGCGTGGCATCGCCGCTATTCCCTGCCGAATTGGGATATATCCTGTCCAGTCCGGGAATGACGACCCGGTGGGTGATGGTGTCGGATCCTGCTATGTTTTTGGCGATCAGTGTTATATCATAGTTTCCCGGTTTCAAGTATTCATGCATGGGATGGACAGCGGCAGAGGTTGATCCGTCATCAAAATCCCAGCTAAAGTTTTCTCCATCGATCGTTTTATTTTCGAATGTCAGAGAATTGTTCATCTGAATCCAGGAAAAATCAGCCGCCGGTTTAGGCATCAGTTTCCCGATAACCCGGTATTGGATATCCCCGCCGTATTTCTGGAATCCCAGGTAAAATCTCCCTTTTGAAACCTGTTTCCCGAAACGGGCCCCGAAATCACCAAATTCAAGATATTGCCCCCCGATTTCACTGGTAGAGTCCCTGAGCCTGACATTTCCATTTTGGATGCCTTTCTTTTCAACCTGAAATGAGAGATAACCATTTTCTTTTGCCTCCAGGGTAAACCAGTCCCAGTCATCGATTCCCAGCCCGGGTTTGTAATATCCCAGCAATCCATTGATCGTATCGTTCAGGTTTTTTTTGACTGCCAAGTGAATTGAGTCATTCGGTTCCTGGTCCTCGCCCCAGAGGGGAGGGATTAACCTGATGTCGATTTTGTAATCAAGTACATGTGAACCGCCGGAAATCTGGAAATAATAAAGACCTTTCAATACCGGATAACTCCAGGATAAACCTTTTTCCTGGGTTTCGTTGTAGTCAAAATAAAAGTTTGAAATTTCGGGATTCCCGGATTTGATGGCATCCCGGAAACGAATCCAGCTGTTCCCCGGCCCTTTCTTAAAAATCGTGAGGGAAAGGATGCCGCCGTGAGGGATATCCATTTTGTACCAGTCGTCCCAGTCATAGTCCTTACCAGGATTGTAATAATGAAGATTTCCGCTGACCGTACCGTTCACCGGAATGACAGTCGCTTTGGAAAGGGAGTCGTTTGATTCGGTATCTTCAGGATAGGCCGGATCCACCAGTGTTGCTTCCATCTTGTAATCGACAACATTTCCACCTCCCTCCATCCTGAAATAATAGGTGCCAGCAAGGACGGGAAAACTCCATTGCTTCCCTTCATCAGGAGTAACAGAGTAATCGAAGTAGAAGTTAGAGATTTCAGGAAGTCCCTTCTTGGCCCCGTCGAGAAAGCGAAACCAGGTATTCCCCGGTCCCCTTTTGTGGATTTTCAGCTTCAGGATTCCTCCCTTTGTGATATCAATCCTGTACCAGTCGATCAGGTCATATCCTTTCCCCGGATTATAATAATGGACATTTCCGCTGACCGTTCCGTTTTCACTCATCACCAAAGCCCTGGTAATCGTGTCGTTCGGTTCCGTGTCTTCAGGAAATGCCGGTGCTGCCAGTGATGCTTCCAGTTTGTAATCCAGGATACCTCCTCCCCCTTCCATTTTCAGGTAATAGGTACCCTTCAGAACGGGAAAACTCCATTTGTCGCCTTCGGCAGATGTTTCGGCATATCCGAAGTAATAATTTGAAATCTCCGGAAGTTCTTTTTTTACACCGTCAAGAAAATGAATCCAGCTATTCCCGGGACCTTTTTTATGTATCTTCAGGTTCAGGATTCCTCCCTTTGTAATATCAATCCTGTACCAGTCGATCCAGTCATATCCTTTCCCCGGATTGTAATAATGAACATTCCCGCTAACCGTCCCGTTTTCATCCATCCTGATTGCATAGGTTATTGAGTCGTTGGGCTCAGCATCTTCCGGGAATGACGGATCGGTAAGCGAAGATTCCAGCCTGTAATCAACCACATTCCCACCACCTTCGATCTTAACGTAATAGGACCCTGCCAGAACGGGAAAACTCCATGTGTCACCCTGTGTTCCGGTTTCTGAGAATCCGAAATAGTAGTTCGAAACCTCCGGTAATTCCTTTTTTGCCCCGTCGAGGAAACGCAACCAACTATTCCCGGGACCTCGTTTGTGGATTTTCAGTGTCAGGATTCCTCCTTTCGGTATCGTCAGTTTGTACCAGTCAACCTGGTCGGTTCCCTTCCCGGCATCATAATAGTGAAGGGTTCCAGTGGTGATGCCGCTTGTTGACATCAGAGCAGCTTGGGCAAGCGAGTCGTTTGGTTCCGTATCCTCCGGAAAGGCAGGTGGTTTCAGGGAAGCACTGATCTGATAATCAACCGGATCGGCTGATTTTCTGACCTTTACATAATACCTGCCCGATAAAAGCGGGACGACCACTGACCATCCTTCCGCAGGGGAATTTCCATAAGAAAGGGCGGTACCCCCGATCTCTGGATTGCCTGTTTTCTCCCCGTCCAGGAGGTAGATGTTCGCATACCCTGCTCCGGTTTTGTGTGTGGTCAGGGTAAAAATCCCTCCGGCAGGCAGGTCAACCACAAACCAATCTTCAGTGTCGGTTCCGGTCAGCGATCCCGATTGGCTGCCATTATACGCCAATGTATTGGCCTGCTGCAAGGTGTTGTTGGGTTCGGTTTCGCCAAAGGCGGCAATTTGATTGAAAATCAGCACTGCTATAAGATACATTCTTTTTTTCACAGGTTTGGTTTTTAATTAATTGTAATTTAAAAAAAAAGTACATACCCTGAGCCGTCGTGTATATAATAATTTTTAAAAAATAACTAACAAATTAGTTGAATAACTAAATATTTAGTTTATATTTGCAGTATATATCCGGATAACAATTGAATTGATAACTAAAAAAAGAAATCATCATGAGAACATTCAGTTTTATTATTGTTACACTCCTGTTGTTTTCGGCAGCTGGAATGAGTGCCCAGACAAAGGTTGAGATGCCGGGTGGGGAAGGAATATTTTTCAAAGTGGAAGAAATGCCTGAATTTCCGGGAGGAGAGCAAGCATTACGCGATTACATTGCAGGCAACATCAGATATCCGGAACAAGATAAAAAAGACAGTATCACAGGGAAGGTCTTTATCTCGTTTGTGATCGACACAACCGGACTCGTAGAGGGGGCCAAAGTGGTTAGGGGAGTGCACCCGCTTCTTGACAATGAATCGCTGAGGGTAGTACAATCCATGCCTGTCTGGAAACCCGGAAAAGAAAAAGGCAGGCCGGTGAAAGTTGCTTACACCATTCCGGTAGCGTTTCTCTTAAAATAAGCTACAAAGTAATGACACAAAGCTGCTATGATACAAAGGTTTGTTAAAAATGATACCTTTGTGTCATAGCACTGATCAGCACAGAAAAATGAAAGAATTAACCCGGGCAGAAGAGCAGGTCATGCATATCCTTTGGGAACTTGAAAAGGGATTTGTTAAAGACATCGTGGAGAAATTTCCTGAACCGAAACCTGCTTACAACACAGTGTCGACCATTGTCAGAATATTGGAGCAGAAAGGGTTTGTCGATCATACGGCATACGGAAAAACCCATGAATATTTTCCTTTGGTCGACAAAAAGTCATACACCCGCAATTTTATGAAAAACTTCATCCGAAGTTATTTTAGCGGGTCATTCAAGGAGATGGTATCGTTTTATGCAAAGGAGGATAATCTGACGGTCAGGGATTTGAATGAACTCATGAAGGATGTGATAGAAGCTGCCGAAAAAGAGAGGGAAGATGAGTAATCTGGTGAATTTTCTCATGGAATCGGGGATCAGCCTGTCGGCATTTGCCCTCGTATTTCTTTTCTTTCTGAGAAGGGAAACCTATTTCAGTACCAACAGGCTGTTTATTCTTTTTTCTGTCCTTTTTTCGCTCCTGCTGCCGTTGCTTGCCATCCCCTTTTATCCCTCCGGGCCTGTAACCCTTTCCGAAGTAACCGTGACACCTTACAGGAACCTCTTGGAAACGGTAATCGTGAGTAGCCACCGGTTATCCGGAAACGTGGAACGCTTCGTAATCTCCTCACGGTTGGTGGCCAACCTTTGGATTTCAGGGGTTTCGATCATGTCGGTGATTTTTGGCGTCAGGATTGCGCAGATCATGCTGATTGTCAGACACGGGAAAGTAGTGGCAAAAGAGGGATACAGACTGGTTTTAACAAAACCCGGCACATCTCCGTTTTCGTTCATGAATTTTCTCTTTGTATCAATTGATCACCTTCAGACTCCTGGATATGACCGAATTCTTCGACACGAAAAGGAACACATCAGACAGGGACACACCTATGACATTCTGTTAATTGATATATTGCTGATTTTCCAATGGTTTAATCCTTTCATCTGGTTGTTGAAGCGGGCGGTCTGCGAGAATCATGAATATCTTGTTGACCGCGCTGTGATTAATTCCGGAATTCATCCCGACGAGTACAAGAAATTACTTTTGTCAGAGGTTGCCGGAAGCCCGGTTTATGCAGCGCATCATTTCAACTATTCATTGCTTAAAAACCGTTTCAGGATGATGACAAAACTGCCTTCAGGCAGGATGGCGGGGATCAAAACCGTATCGGGGCTTTTGGTTGCAGCAGCACTGGTAGTTGTGTTTGCCTGTGAACAAAAAAAGGCCCCTGTGGACAGGTCTGAAACTCCTGAAAATCTTTCCATTGAATTCAGTGATAATATCCTGAAGATATCCGGTTCGACCGAGGTGGTGAACAAAGTAGACAGTTTATTGCGCTCCGGAAGATACCAGTTGGCAACCAGCTCAATGCCGGATGAAAACCGGAGTATGATCATCCTTAGAAAAGGAGAAAAGGACGGAACTACGGGTCTGTCGCCCGGACTGAAAGATGCAGGGGTAATAACTGCATCCGGGCCGGCAGGGAAAGAGCAGGTTTTTAATATGGTTGAAGAGATGCCCGAATTTCCAGGAGGCGAAGCAGCACTCAGGAATTATATCGGGTCGGTTGTAGATTATCCCGTTTCAGCAAAAGAAAAAGGGATACAGGGGAAAGTATATATTTCATTTGTGGTTTCGTCGGATGGCACTGTGAAAGATGCCCGGGTAGTAAGGGGAGTGGATCCCACCCTTGACAAAGAAGCACTCCGGGTGGTTAACTCACTGCCCCGTTGGATTCCCGGCAAACAAAAAGGCCAGCCTGTCAGTGTGGCTTATACGGTCCCGATTAATTTTGTACTACAATAAAACAGGTGGCAAACCTGGCATTGGCCCCATCACACAACGATACAACTCTCCTGATCAGGAAGGAATTCGGCGTGGTGCCGTTTTTCAACAAGCAGGGAAGAACTCATTTTCGACAACAGTCAGGATTCACTCATTTTACCGGATTAGGAAGAACCTGACATCCGTTATTTGGCAACGGCAAGCGCTTCATACATGATTTCAACCGGATGCCGGGCTTCCCGTCCGGTGCCATCCTTGATATGGTGTCTGCAGGAGGTTCCGGGTGCTGCCAGCAATGTATTTTCCGAAGCATTTCTTACCGCAGGGAACAGTACCATTTCACCGATTTTCATGCTCAGGTCGAAATGTTCCTTTTCATATCCGAAAGCACCAGCCATCCCGCAACATCCCGACGGAATTTCTTTCACCTCATAATTTGCCGGGAAGGAAAGCATTTTTTTTGTAGGAGCGGTCGATGCCACTGATTTTTGTTGGCAATGGCCATGAAGCAGGACAGACATTTTTTTATCAGTAAAGCTCTCAGGATGAATATGCCCGTTTTCTGCTTCACGGCAGAAAAACTCTTCGAATAAAAGGGCATTCTGAGCCAGTGTCCGGGCGCTTTCTTTGTACCTGTCATCTACCAGCTCGGGATACTCATCCCTGAAAGCCAGAATCGCTGATGGTTCAATTCCGATGAGCGGAGTGTTGCTGCTGACGATATCCTTGAGCAACAAGACATTCTCAGTTGCAATTTTCTTTGCAGTCCTGATCAGTCCTTTTGACAACCAGGTCCGCCCGCTTTCTTTGTGGATGGGAATCCGGACTTCATACCCCAGCCGTGTTAAAAGCAGGATGGCTTTGATCCCGATGTCACTTTCATGGTAATTGGTGAATTCATCGTTAAAGAGATACACCTTTTTCACCGTGTGATCGGTTTGAACGGATGCCCCGTTCTTGTACCACCGCTCCAGCGTAAGCCTGGAAAGGGGTGGGAGGGAGCGTTTGGGTGTAAAACCGATCATGCTGCTGAAAAGTGGCTGGCGCATTACAAAATTGGCAAGCGGTCTGACCAGCATGGCCAGATTTTCCAGCCGGGGTAAATACGCAACCAGGCGGCTCCTGAACGGAATTCCATGTTTGTCATAATAATGCTGCATGAATTCGGCTTTCAGTTTTGCCATATCGATATTCGACGGACATTCCGATTTACATGCTTTGCAGGAGATGCAGAGATCGAGAATCTGATAAATCTCTTTCTGATCGAACGGATTGTCCCCATCAGCCACGGCAAGAAGTTCCCTGAGCAGGTTTGCCCTTCCCCTGGTTGTTTTGTCTTCATCGCGTGTGGCCATGTATGTGGGGCACATGGTACCGCCCATGATTTCTGTTTTCCGGCAATCGCCTGAACCATTGCACTTTTCAATCGACCGGAAAAACCCAAGATTGGCCGAATAATCAAAAATTGTGTCAAATGGCCTGATGACAGTTCCCGGTTCAAACCGGAAGTTGTTGGTAATGGGGGGAGTGTCGACAATTTTTCCCGGGTTGAGAATGTTTTCCGGATCCCATGTGTATTTCAGATTCCTGATCAGTTGGTAGTTCTTTTCTCCCAGCATAAAAGGGATAAACTCTCCTCTGACACGTCCGTCGCCATGTTCCCCGCTGAGCGAACCCCTGTATTTTTTTACAAGGGCTGCCAGATCGGTCATCAGTTGATGGAATATTTTCACATCAAAGGGATCCTTGAGATTCAGCAGAGGCCTGAAATGAATTTCCCCAGTGGCAATGTGGGCGTAATAAATACTCGACAATCCATATTTTTTCAGCAGGGTTTTGAATTCAGCCACATAATCGGGCAGGTATTCCGGGGCCACAGCCGTATCCTCAAAACCGGGAACCCCTTTTCTTTCACCCGGCACGTTGGCAAGAACCCCCAGTCCTGCAGTACGCAGGGCCCATACCCTTTTAATGTTTTCGTCTCCCGTTACAAGCGGAAAGGCATATCCAAGTCCGGCTTCTTTCATTTCATGAATCATGGCTGAACTCTTTTCGATCAGTTCAGCCTCAGTTTCATAAGCAAATTCGATCATGAGGATAGCGCCCGGCCTGCCCTGAACGAAAAATCGGTTTTTTCGCTGTTCAATGTTTTCATTCGTGCATTCAAGAATGATATCATCCATCAGTTCAACTGCCCGGGGTTGGTGTTTTAAAGCCACCAGATTTGCCAGTAAAGACTCTTCAAGGGTGGCAAAATGGGCACAAACCAGACCCATATGCGGCGGAGGCAGGGGAATCAGGTTCAGCTTTATCCGTTTTGTGAATGCGAGTGTCCCTTCCGAACCCGCCAGGAGCTTACATAAATTGAAAGATTCACCTCCGGGAGTGAATATTTCACTTTCAAGTAGCACATCAATGGCATAACCCATGTTGCGGCGTGTCACCCGGGGATCGGGAAACTGCTCCCTGATCTCCTTTTGATTCACCGGATCCGACAATGTCTCACAAATACCCCGGTATATTTTTGTTTCCAGAAGTGTGGGATCACCACTGCATTTCTGCATGAATTCATCCTTTGTCAATGGCTTGAATAGAACTTCTGATCCATCTGAAAGAATTGCATCCACTTCAAGTACATGTTCACGTGCACTACCGTAAATAATTGAATGTAAACCACATGAATTATTTCCAAGCATACCCCCGATGCAACATCTGTTGGCGGTTGAAGTTTCCGGGCCATACAGCAATCCGTGAGGAAGTAGCCACTTGTTCAATTCTGCCGGAATGACACCCGGTTCAACCCAAACCCAGTGTTCCTCTTTATTGAACTCCAGGATTTTATTCATGTATTTCGATATGTCCATCACAATTCCGGACCCGACAACCTGTCCTGCGAGTGAGGTACCTCCGGCCCTCGGAATAACCGAAGTATTATGTTTTCGTGCAAAATCCATGATTTTCTTCACGTCTTCCGCATTCTTCGGACGTGTGACTGCAGCCGGTTTTTCCTTGTATGAGGAAGCATCGGTCGAATATAGAATTCTCTGAACGTTGTCAGTGAACAAATCGCCGTCAAGCGTATTCTTTAATGATTGAAAATCCTGCTGTGTAATCATACCTTCGGTTTATTGTTTCGACAAAAATATCAAATTGAGCGATTTCAGATGAACCTTATTCCTCAATTTCCGGTTTCTTAATGATGAGTTTTCATAATCAGCATTGCTGGCAGACTGGTCTTGCTCGGAAGTCGCAGATATATATTTACCTTTGCACCAAAGGTTACTTTCAGGGCATCATGACAAACCCGGGGAGAAAAACCTTAATCTATTGTTATGCAGTTATTTATAGCGATTCCGGAGGGGATGCAACAGAAACTGTGGTTTCAGTTTAATATGAAAATCTGATTATGAGAGTTTATATAAACAGGAAAGTCGTTGATATTTTTCAGGGAGCTACCCTTGGAGATGTGGTTCTTGCTTACTCTAAACGATGTTTTAAAATGGTGATGAGTGGTTATCTTGATGTATATGATCGTTTTGGATATTTGACCAGCGTGGATGGAGCTGTTTCCGACGGCCAACATTTTACACTGAAAGTTGCTAAGAAGAAATTTTTTAACAAAAAGGATTTTTAATCATGATGAATCAAATGGATTTATGGTCGCCGGACAGTCTAAGCCGGTTTCATGAAAACAGAAAACAAAGGACGTCATGCCTTGCCGAAATGAACCATTACCTGAAAGCAGTACCTGCTTTGTTTCTTTTCATCCTGACATTTTTTTTGCTGGGGGCAGTTGTTTTACCCGGAAATGCATCGGCAAAAAAATGTAAAAATGTCGAGGTTATTATTCTGCATACCAATGATATGCATTCGAAAATCGACAACATGGGAAAACTAGCGTACATGGCCGACAGTATCAGGAAACTTCACAAGCATGTTTTTCTTTTTTCCGCAGGTGACAACTTCACTGGGAATCCCATAGTGGATATGTATCCCGAAAAAGGATACCCGATGATTGACCTGATGAACCGGGTGGGGTTTGACCTGTCGGCCATCGGGAACCATGAGTTTGATCCTGGACAGGATATTCTGAACAAAAGACGGAGCGAAGCAAGGTTCCCTTTTATTAGTGCCAACATTGAAGTTGTAGGAGGGATTCTCGAAAAAATCCGTCCCTATGTTGTCATGAAAGCAGGTAAATGCAGGATTCCGGTGCTTGGACTTATTCAGGTTAGTGAAAACGGGATGCCCGATTCACATCCTTCACGGTTGGTAGGCCTGGATTTTAAACCTGTTATGGAAACTGCAGAAAATTATGTATATCTGAAAAAAAAGTATGGAATGCTGATTGCCCTCACACATTTGGGGGTAGAAGGAGATGTTGCACTGGCCCAAAAATATCCGCAGTTTGACCTGGTTGTCGGGGGGCATTCCCATACCATGATGAAACAACCACTCGTTGAAAACGGAGTTATGATTGTTCAAACCGGATCGGGACTCAGAAATGTTGGAATGACCACCTTGCAGATTAAGGGGGGGGAAATTGCCGATCGCAGGTTTGAACTGATTTCTTTGGATGACGTGGGAGGGACCAACCCTGTGATCGAAGAGATCATTCACCGGTACAACGACAATGAGGAGATGAATCGTGTTGTAGCGCAGGCATTGACACCATTTTTAACACAGAAGGAACTGGGATACATGATGACCGATGCCATCGTCTCACAATTCGGGGTCGACTTTGCTTTCCAGAATTCCGGAGGAATCAGGGTACATTCGCTGCCACAGGGGAATATCCTTTACAAGGATATTTTCCGGTTAGATCCTTTCGGGAACCAGGTTGTCACCTACACTATGACAATTGCTGAAATCAGGTCGTTGATCATGAATGCCTTCAACAGGGACAAAAAACCCGACCTGATGGTTTCAGGAATGAATTACACAGCCCTGCTCAATGAAAATGGAATCTGTGTTGATCTGGAACTGAGAGACCCTTCCGGGAATTTACTTGACCCGGATAAGCGTTACAAAGTGGGGATGAACAGTTACATCGGAGCAACTTATGTTTTTGACCATTCCGATCCGGGAACGTCCCAATATGAAACAACCGCTCAAACACTGATCAATTTCCTGGAAGAAAAAAAAGAGGTCAGTTATGAAGGAGTCAACCGGATCGAAATCAGAAGAAAGTAAGTGCCACTGAACGAAGCGGTGATCGGGTAATGGTTATTTTTCATTTCCGGCAGGTCGTCAATCAGGGCGACAGACGCAGAATTATGCTATTTTTGCAGGGTTGGCCTTTCATTATATATTTTAAAAAGTATGATTGGGAATGCCTCTGGGGGCCTGCTTTTTCGGAGACAGTTTAACAAACGCTAAAAAGATACACAAAATGGCACAGTTTTTTTATCAGAAGCCTTTTCCGGTAACGGACGATCCAACGCCTTACCGTTTGCTGACCAAAGATTATGTTACAGTCGAACAAACCGGTGGCCGCAGAATTATCAGGGTTGCTCCCGAAGGTTTGGAGTTTTTAGCAGCCAAGGCTTTTTCGGATGTTTCCTTTTACCTGCGTCCGGGCCACCTGGCAAAACTGGCAAAAATTCTAGACGATCCGGAAGCCAGTGAAAATGACCGCTTTGTTGCCCACACCATGTTGCTGAACCAGGTTATTTCAGCCGAAGGGTTGTTGCCAACCTGTCAGGATACTGGTACGGCAATCGTCATTGGTAAAAAGGGAGAAAACATATTTACGGGGGCTGACGATGCAGAGTACCTTTCAAGAGGGATATTCCGTACTTTTCAGGAGAAAAACCTGCGCTATTCCATGGTAGTACCATTGACCATGACCGATGAAAAAAATACGGGGACCAACCTGCCTGCCCAGATCGATTTGTATGCAACTTCCGGCGATGAGTATGAGTTCCTTTTTATAACCAAAGGAGGCGGATCGGCTAACAAGACCTTCTTGTATCAGCAATCAAAATCTTTGTTGAATGAAGAAAGCCTGACTAGGTTTATATCCGAGAAAATAAAGGATATCGGGACGGCAGCCTGTCCTCCATATCATCTTGTACTGGTCATCGGCGGGACTTCTGCTGAAGCCACCCTGTCAGCAGTAAAAAAAGCATCTGCGGGATATTACGATCAGCTTCCCACTTCAGGGAATGACGGAGGGCGTGCTTTCCGCGATATCGAATGGGAGAAACGGGTGGAGAAAATTTGTATGGATTATGGCGTAGGTGCGCAATTCGGAGGGAAGTATTTCGTGCACGATGTGCGTGTGATCCGTTTGCCCCGTCATGCAGCTTCGTGTCCAGTGGGAATGGGGGTCAGTTGCAGTGCCGACAGAAACATCAGGGCCAGGATTACAAAAGAGGGTATATTCCTCGAAGAGCTGGAAAAGAATCCTGCAAGGTTCCTTCCGAAGGCAGCTCCTGACCTTCAGCCGGCGGTGGAAATCGACCTTGACAGGCCGATGAGTGAGATTCTGGCCGAGCTTTCAGCCTACCCGGTGAAAACCAGACTGAGTTTGAACGGCACCCTGATTGTGGCCCGTGACGCTGCCCATGCCCGGCTGAAAAAAATGGTGGATGACGGACATCCTCTGCCTGATTATTTCAGAAATCACCCGGTTTATTATGCAGGTCCGGCGAAAACTCCTGTCGGGATGGCTTCTGGGAGTTTCGGCCCCACAACCGCCGGCCGTATGGATGTTTATGTCGACTTTTTCCAGCGCCTGGGAGGTTCTATGATCATGCTTGCCAAAGGAAATAGGAGCCAGGCAGTGACCGATTCCTGTAAAAAATATGGCGGGTTTTACCTTGGGTCGATTGGTGGTCCTGCTGCTATCCTTGCAAAAGAAAACATTAAGTCGGTTGAACTTGTCGATTTTGAAGACCTTGGAATGGAGGCAATCCGGAAGATTCGTGTTGAGAATTTTCCGGCATTTATCATTGTCGACGACAAAGGCAACGACTTTTTCCGGCAGTTATGACCAGAAAGGAGTTATTTGAACGGGTAATTGCGTATTTTGCTGAAAATATGCCTGTTGCTGAAACTGAGCTTCATTATACCGATCCCTTCCATCTGGTGGTAGCAGTTATTCTTTCAGCACAGTGCACCGATAAAAGGGTAAATATGATAACTCCGGCGCTTTTACAGAGATTTCCTGATCCGTGGAAAATGGCAGAAGCCGGCCCGGAAGAGGTACTGGAGTATATCAGGAGTTGTTCCTATCCGAACAACAAATCGAGGCATCTTGTGAACATGGCCAGGAAACTGGTTGAATTGTTCAATGGTGCTATCCCTTCCGATGTGGATGAACTCATGAAACTTCCCGGAGTAGGAAGGAAAACTGCCAGTGTCATTGCTTCGGTGGTATACAACAAACCTGCCATGGCTGTCGATACGCATGTTTTCAGGGTGTCGGCAAGGGTGGGGCTGACCCGGGGGGCAAAAACCCCGTTTGAGACCGAAAAGCAACTGGTGCGTTATATCCCTGATGAACTGATCCCCAAAGCCCATCACTGGCTGATCCTGCACGGAAGATATGTATGCCATGCCCGCAAGCCTGAATGTATCCGCTGCGGGCTGAAAGAGGTATGTCTCTATTTTAGGGAATCAGAAAAGAAACAGCAGGCTGACAGCCATCAAACCCATCCCTCCTGTTAATCCGTAAATCGCAAGGTGATGTTCCCCGTACTCTTCAGCCGAAGGCAATAACTCGTCGAGCGAGATGAAAACCATAATTCCTGCCACGGCAGCCATGGTGGATGCACTGATGACATTGAAATGACCCGATCCGGCAAAGGGAAGCAGGATGAGAAATGCAATTAACCCTCCAACAGGCTCCGATAATCCTGACAAGAAAGAGAGGAGGAAAGCTTTTTTCTTGCTTCCTGTCGCATAATAGATGGGTACCGACACAGCTATTCCCTCAGGAATGTTGTGAATTGCAATGGCAATGGCGATGGCAATTCCCAGCGTGGGATTTTCGAGGGCGGTCATGAAGGTGGCCACTCCCTCCGGGAAATTGTGCAATCCGACGGCAAAAGCAGTCATCATCCCCATCCTGTATAATTTCCGGAATTTCCCGGCTTTTTTTTCGTTTTCCATCGATTCTACCGAACGCATTTCATGTGGGTTCTCGAACGAAGGGATGAACCTGTCGATGATCCCGATCAGCAGCATCCCCCCGAAAAAAGCCAGCAATGTATAAATCGTGCCATTGAATTCTCCATAATATTTAATTAAACCGGATCGTGCTTCGGGGAATATTTCAACAAAAGAAATATAGATCATCACCCCTGCCGAAAATCCCAGCGATAGCGACAACAATCTGGTATTGGTGCGTTTTGCCACAAACGCAATGGCACTTCCGATACCGGTCGAAAGACCTGCTATCAGTGTCAGGACGACAGCACATAAAATGTTGTAGTTTCCCATGTGAATATCGAATTAATCGGGGATAAATGTACTATAAAACCTGAAAAATGTCAGTGTTGTCAAAATCAGCCAAATGAAGATTCCATATTTTTCGGGTAAAAAAATGTTTTCATTGATAAACTTTGTACATTTGCCGGCAAAGTTCAATAATAACAAAAAATTCATAGCTATGGCTTACAAAATTTCCGATGAATGTATTGCGTGTGGAACCTGTATCGATGAATGCCCTGTGGAAGCAATTTCGGAAGGAGATATTTATGTAATCGATCCGGAAATATGCACCGATTGCGGTTCCTGCGCCGAAGTTTGTCCGACTGAAGCTATTGCACCGGCTGGATAATGGCGGTGTTTAATAAATTCTGTAACCCGGTGCCTGACCACACCGGGTTGTTTATATTCTTTTTTTGACATCATCTGCCTGTAATTTCATTACGTATTTTGAAAACATAAATAAACCGATAAAAGGCTGACTGATTCTTTTATATTTTTTGGCATCATTCTTATAATATGATTATTCATAAGTTTTAAATGCCCGGCACATTGACTAAATTTGCGGGGAATTCATCATAAATCGATTTAAAATGGCATTTATTACAAAGATACTGGGGAAAATCCTGGGGAACAAATCAGAAAGGGATATAGATGAAATAATGCCTATTGTTGAAAAAGTCAAACAGGAATACGACAGAATATCCTCTTTTACAAACGATCAGCTGAGAGATGAAACGCTCAGGCTTAAATCGTACATTGCTGAAAAGATAAGAGCTGAAGAAGAAGAGATTGCTTCCCTGAAAGAAAAGGTTGAAGAGGTTGAAATACAGGAGAGTGAAAAAATCTATGAGAGGATTGATAAATTAGAGGAATCCATTATCCTGAAAATAGAGGAGGTTCTGAATGAAATCCTGCCTGTTGCTTTTGCCATTGTAAAGGAAACCGCCAACCGTTTCAGAAACAATGAAAAACTGGTGGTTACTGCCCGTGATTTCGACCGGAATCTTTCTGCAACCAGGAACAGCATCGTTATTGACGGAGACAAAGCTATCTGGTACAACAAATGGATGGCCGGAGGCACAGAGATCACGTGGGATATGGTTCATTACGATGTCCAGCTGATCGGCGGTGTGGTATTGCATCAGGGTAAAATTGCCGAAATGGCCACCGGCGAAGGGAAAACACTCGTGGCTACCCTTCCAGTATTTTTGAATGCGCTTGCCGGAAGGGGGGTTCATATCGTCACAGTAAACGATTATCTCTCAAAACGTGACTCTGAATGGATGGGGCCGATTTATGAATTTCACGGACTATCGGTCGATTGCATCGATAAACACCAGCCCAATTCCGAAGCGAGGAGGAAAGCTTATTATTCTGACATTACCTATGGAACCAACAATGAATTCGGGTTCGATTACCTTCGTGACAATATGGCCATTCATCCGCAGGACCTGGTCCAGCGAAAGCATCATTATGCCATTGTCGATGAGGTCGATTCGGTTCTGATCGACGATGCCCGGACTCCCCTTATCATTTCCGGACCGGTTCCCAAAGGTGAGAACCAGCAGTTTGAGGAATTGAAACCTTATGTCGAAAAAGTTGTACGGGCACAGCGTGAACTGATCAACAATGTATTTTCTGAAGCCAAAAGGCTTCTTTTAAAGGAAAATGCCACCGATGAAGAAAAAAAGGAGGGAGGGTTGCTCCTGTTGAGAGCGCACAAGGGATTGCCGAAAAACAAAGCTCTCATCAAATTCCTCAGTGAGGAAGGGATGAAACAGCTCCTTCTCAAGACCGAAAACTTCTATATGCAGGACAACAACAAGAATATGCATATAGTGACCGATCCGCTTTTTTTCATCATCGAAGAAAAACAAAACTCGGTCGAACTTACCGATAAAGGCATTGACCTGATATCGACATGTTTTGATAATGATTCGTTTTTCATTCTTCCTGATATGGGTGCTGAAATAGCCGAATTGGAACATGCAAAACTTTCGGCAGAGGAAAGAATTGAAAAAAAGGATGCATTGCTTCAGGATTATGCAGTGAAGTCAGAAAGGGTCCACACCGTCAATCAGTTGTTAAAGGCATACACCATGTTCGACAAGGATGTGGAATATGTGGTACTGGATAACAAGGTTAAGATTGTCGATGAGCAAACCGGGCGTATCCTGGAGGGAAGACGCTATTCCGACGGCTTGCACCAGGCTATCGAAGCAAAGGAAAGGGTAAAGGTGGAGGCTGCCACACAGACTTTTGCCACCATCACTCTTCAGAACTATTTCAGGATGTACCACAAGCTTGCCGGAATGACAGGAACTGCCGAAACCGAAGCCGGCGAATTCTGGAACATTTACAAGCTGGAGGTGGTCGTAATCCCGACCAATATGCCGGTCATTAGAAAAGACGAAGAAGACCTTGTATATAAAACCAAAAGGGAAAAATACAACGCGGTCATTCAGGCAATTGAGCAACTATATAAAGCCGGTAGGCCTGTTCTGGTGGGTACTACTTCGGTCGAAATATCCGAGTTATTGAGCAGGATGTTGAAGATAAAAGGCATTCAGCACAATGTGCTGAATGCAAAATTGCATGCCCGGGAAGCTGAAATCGTTGCCGAAGCAGGCCGGACGGGGATGGTCACCATCGCCACCAATATGGCCGGGCGAGGTACCGATATCAAACTGACCCCGGAAGTTAGAGCTGCCGGAGGTCTTGCCATTATCGGGACTGAAAGGCATGAGTCACGAAGGGTGGACAGGCAGTTGAGAGGAAGATCAGGCCGTCAGGGAGATCCTGGTTCATCGCAGTTCTTTGTATCCCTCGAAGATGACTTGATGCGTTTGTTCGGATCGGACCGTATAGCCGGAATCATGGACCGCCTCGGTCTGAAGGAAGGAGAGGTTATCCAGCATTCAATGATTTCGAAATCGATCGAGAGGGCACAAAAAAAGGTGGAAGAGAACAACTTCGGAATCAGAAAGCGACTTCTTGAGTATGACGATGTCATGAATTCGCAACGGGAAGTAGTTTATAAAAAACGTCGTCATGCATTGTATGGCGAACGGCTCGAAGTGGATATCCTCAATATGATGTACGATACGGTTGAGAACCTTGTGAATGAATACTACGGATCCGGAAACTTTGAGGATTTCAACCTTGAACTGATGAGACTGCTATCCATCGAATCGCCGGTTAGGGAAGAAGAATTTGAAAAATTAAATGTTTCTGAAATCACCGACCGGATTTATCAGGTGATGATTGAAAGCTATAACCGGAAAGTGCAGAATATTGCCAGGCAGGCTTTCCCGGTAATAAAGGAGGTATATGAGCATAAGTCGCACATATATCAGAACATCGTTGTCCCCATTACCGATGGCCGTAGGCTTTTCCAGATTGTATGCAATCTCGAAAAGGCTTACCAGAACAAAGGCAGGGAGCTTGTCAGGGCATATCAGAAACAAATCGTTTTGAATACCTTCGATGAAGCCTGGAAAGAACAGCTGAGGGAAATGGACGATCTCAAGCAATCGGTTCAGAATGCAACATATGAGCAGAAAGATCCCCTTCTGATCTATAAGTTTGAGTCGTTCAACCTGTTCAAATTGATGGTAAATAAAGTGAACAGGGACATCGTTTCGACTCTCACCAAAGGGCATATTCCCATTCAGAATCCGGACCAGGTAAAAGAGGCAGCTCCCATGAAAAGAACAGATATGAGCAGGTACAGAACCCAGAAGAGTGAACTCCCAGGCTCATCCAGTCCGATGGAAGGAGCACAGAGCGACACCAGGGAAAAAGCAAGGCCTGAACCTGTCAGGGTTGAGAAGAGGGTAGGGCGCAACGATCCCTGCCCGTGTGGAAGCGGTAAAAAATTCAAACACTGTCATGGACAGGTCCATGTTTAAACCAAATCGTCAAACCACAAATTCATTTGTTAAGAGATGATCACATTGCTGAATTTTATCCACTGGAATGTGGATCCGGAAATTTTCAGGATCGGAAGCTTCGCGGTTCGATGGTATGGTTTGCTGTTTGCAGGAGGTTTTTTAATCGGATATTCAATCGGGGAACGGATGCTGAAATCGGAGGGCGTCAGTTCCAAATGGATCGACAGCCTCTTTTTTTATATAATCATCGCTACCATCGTTGGTGCGCGCCTGGGCCATGTGTTTTTCTACGGATGGGAGTATTATTCCCAACACCCGGCTGAAATTTTTAAAACATGGCACGGAGGCCTTGCCAGCCACGGGGGGGCCATCGGGATCATCCTCGCCCTTTGGCTTCATTCAAAGCTGGTTACAAAAAGGACCATGCTCTGGTCACTCGACAGAATTGTAGTGCCTACGGCTTTGGTCGGCGCCTTTATCCGAACAGGCAACCTGATGAATTCAGAAATTTATGGGATTGAAACTTCATTGCCATGGGGCTTCATCTTCGAACGGAATGGCGAAACCCTCGCCAAACATCCTACCCAGATATACGAATCACTTTTTTATCTGCTTGCATTCGCAGTATTGATGTGGCTTTTTTGGAGAACCTCTGTAAAAAACCGTCCCGGTTTGTTGTTGGGAGTGTTCTTTATCATGATTTTTCTTCCCCGGTTCTTCATTGAATTTATTAAAGAAGATCAGGAAGCATTCGAAGCTGGGATGGTGCTGAATGTAGGACAGAAACTTAGCATACCGTTTGTCATTGCAGGTATTTGCCTTGTGATTTGGGCACTTCGAAGACCCGAAAAGAAATTTAAGAACTACTGACTGGGAGAAATCAGGGGTGGCTGTGACTGAAATATCTCAATTTCCTTTACTCTCCTCGCTAAAATGGATGCGTACTGAAGCGACATTTTCAGTTCATCGGAACGGGGATATGACCGTGCCATCTCTTTAGCTTTCCCGATCCAGAACATTGCTTTTTCAAGATCGTCACCTATTTCGGAAACCAGGGCCAGGTTGTAACATGCACTGATGGCCAGCCTGCGAAACTTTGGATCGGAATATCGCTCCCATATTTCTTCAGCCTTGTCCCAGTTCTGCTCATTCATATAGTTTGCAGCTATCCTGAAATCTTCAAGGGGAGGTATAAAATACGAACGGTCAACCTCTACCCAACCTGAATAAAACCTTTTGGCAAAACTCTCCCCGAAAACCTCCGATGCTTGTTTCAGTGCCTCTAACCGGGGTGGAAATTTCAAGTTATCCGTGTCTTCCTGTTGTTCCCAGTATATTGTATCTACCATGGTTTTCCGGTCTGCAACCTCACCTGTTTCACCGTTATAAACTGCCCAGATACCTCCCATTCTGACCTGTTGGTATTCGCCCGATTCTTCATCGGTGTAGGCAGAAAAAAAATAGGTGATCGTTTCAAGGACAATCAGGTAATCAGCACCGGAATTCTGCGAAAGTTTCCGGATTAAAACCGGGGGCAGCGGATGGACTTTCTCACCGTTTTGTCTCGGGAACAAACCGGAGGGTAAAATGGTCGTTGAATTTCCTATATGATTCTGTGTAAATTGATAAGCTGCACTATTCAAACATGCTGAAACCAGAATGGTGTCGGTATCTGTGTTGTTTGTCCTGAAATCTCTGATAAGGACATCGTTGCTCAGATAATAGCTTTGCAGGGTATCATTGTTAAATTTAAAGTTACGGTAAACAAAACCAATGTTTTTTCCGGCCAGCGGTAGTTTTACCTCACTTGTCCTCCATACCTCAATGGGGATTTCCCTGGTAATCGTACACGAAATCATCAAAACCAGGTTCACGAATAATATGGTACGAAGGTTATGTTTTCTCATCCTGTTTTTCAAAAAGCGATTTCCTTTTCTTCAATATTTCCAGGTAATGGTAAGTTGCCGGCCTGTACATGGTCTTATATGACTGAAGTCCCCAGCGGATTGCCTCATTCAGGTTTCCTCTCATCTCGCAGGCAAGCGCAATATTAAACTCCAGTTTGCTTCGCAATGATTTTGACTTTGTTTTTGCCAGCAAATCCTTCCAGATCATTTCTGCTTCACTCCAGTTGTAATCTTCAATCAACAATACGGTTTCCCTGAGCAAGGGATGTCCTTTTTCAAAATATGTCCTGCGTGCCGGCTTCCAGGTAGGAGCTATTTCGTCGGTCAATCTGAAAGCAGCATGAATTCCTGCTTCTGCCAGCGCGTTTTTTACAGGGGTAAAACGCCGGAACAGTTGTTTGATGCTTAAGTCACTATCTTCCCACTGAAGTGTGTCACTGATGAGATAACTTCTCAGGTTCTCCCGGTCGGAAGGATCGTATAACCGAAACAACGCAACATAACTGATTTCCATTTCAGCAGTATTATTTGTATAAAACTGGTCAGAATTCACATCATATGAAGAGGTCTCATAGAAACCGGTAAGTATGGAGGTTCTGAAGTGTTCAAGCGACAACACGGCGTCTGTCCTGAATGCGCTGTTGTATCTGGCAGTGGTTTCCCAGCTCAGAGGTTCGGAAATATAAGAAACGGTGTCCTTAAGAAGAAATCTGTTTTCGGGAATGACAATGTCGTATCTCCCCGATTCAAAAAGAAGGTTACCCAGGGCCTGCATAAGTGTATCTGCCGATTTCAGATCATATATGACCGTATCAACTACAAACTGCTTCTTATAAAAGCGAAGTTGAATTGTGTCGGCCGGATCATTTGTGAACCTCTTGTCAATAGCCCGGTTGAGCAGGGTGAGGCTCTGAATATGCTCGCCAGGATCGTCTTTTGCAGGATATGCAAGATCGACACTGATGGTTCTCATGGTTTTGCATGAGCCCGTTAAAATAGAAACCACGCTTAGGATAACGAGAAGCTTCTTCATCATGATAAACAGGTGGTTAATAAATGCCCCAATATTTCCTCAAAAACCATTCCGAACTAAGTACCAGAATCAGAACAAAGAAAAACCATTTCAAACTGACAATCTCATCCATGAATGTCTGAAAGTATTTGACAGGCTTAATCGATCTGTTGCCGAGAATTGTGTCAACCAATAAATCAGTCTGATCAGGCAGGAAAAATTGTCCGTTGGTTTCCCATGACAGCAAGTTCAGCAAACGATGGTTTGCTTTTGTTTCGAGCTTTTCAGCATTAACCGGCATAACTGTAAAATCACCTGTTTCAGTATATTCACTTTCCCCGACAGAAGTGACAGCTGTGAAATGATACTCTCCGGGAGGAAAAATTCCCCCGTCAAGTCGGTAAAAGCTGCCGGTTTTATCAAAAACATACCTGAACTCCTTTCCGGTCGAATCGGTTACTGCCATGGATACATCGGAGCTGTTGACCAATTCGTATGAATCATTGTATACTTCTGCGGTGAAAGTAACATTTTCAGTTTCATCAAAAACAGGATTAAAATAAATATTGAAATGATCACTGTTGTCACGTATAGCGAGATATTGTACAAGCTTATCCACCAGCTCATTAAATTCCGCGTGGCTTTTGCCTGATGCATAGTTGTGCATTCTCCACCTCCACAATCCTTCACCGAAAATAATCCCCATTTTCCGGCCGTTCAGAATTCCGGCAGCAATGGCTGGCCATGCAGTCGTCACGTTTTTAATCCTTTGAAAAGCGATAACCTGTAATGTAGGATCGAGGGTGTACCTGGCAAAAGGAACCATGATGGGAGGATAACCTGAAATCCTGCTTTTTAATTCATTTCCGATTGCAAATGACGTAAACAGTTCATTTACTGACAACTGAGCTTCTTCTGCATTTCCTGCTTCAGGTATGATTTCAATGCCCGGCAGTAAAGTTCCGAGCTGTGGCAGATAAGTCTTGTTTCCGATGATCAAAAGCAGGGGGATTCTTTTTTCAGCTGACTGTTTGAAAAAATGACTTCCCGATTTTTCAGATGAAGGAAACTGGTTCAGAATGATCAAGTTCACATCTTTTATTTCCTCAGGATATGGCTCAGAGGTGATCAGGTCAACCTCATAATTGATCTGTTTTTCAAGTGCGTATTTCAAGGCTCCTGCATCGGGATGTGGTCCATTGGAGAGGATCAGAATTTTTTGTTTGTTTTCAAGTACATTTATGGCAAATGTCCATGTGTTGTTTGCCTTGTTCTTCTCTCCCTCAGGCAGTTCAAATGTTGCAGTATAATATTGAATTCCAGCTGTGGTAGCATCCAGAAACATGGAAATGGTTGTGAAATATTCATCTTCGGAGATCAGGATGTTCCTGGAAAAAACCTGCTCCCCATTGGTTGTCATATTAAACCGGATGTTTCTGCCTGAAAATCCTGAAACCTGCAGGTCGGCTTCAACCGGAAACTTGTTCCCCTTGAAAGCCGTGTGATTCACCCTGATCCCCGAAATGATTGCATCTCTGACTGAAGCGGTGTCGCCTGTTCCTATGGTGTATACGGGAAATTGATACCTCTTAACAAAATTGGCAGGGTTTTCTCCCTTGTTGTATATTCCGTCACCGACTATGATCAGGGCTCCAGTATTTTCATTGAAATGCTGGTCATATATCGTACGAATCATTTCTCCATAATCTGAGGTTTTTTCTGAAAAATCGGGATTTTGGTTTTGTCGGGTCTTTTCGCCGAAGGAATAGGTGATAACCTCAAACCGATCGCTCAGTCCTCCCACTATTTCGGAGATAACATGGCGTGCATGTTCCTTTTTTTCTTCTGCTCCATCAATACCCGCCATCGATTGGGAATTGTCAACGGCAAGAATCAACTGTGGTGGCTGGTTGATTTTCTTCAGGGTTTTAATAAACGGATTTGTCAGAAGTAATGCGATTAAAAACACCGAAAGGAAACGGAGAGACATCAAGACACTACGTTGGCTCACCATAAGTTCCTGGTTGACAGAATTCTTTAGGTAAACAATTGCAGTTGCTGCCGATGCGGTCAGCACACTGATCAAAACGATGACCCCCCAGTTGCCCTGTCCGAAAATGATTTCCAATGTTTTTTTTAAGCCGGTAAATTTAGCAAACTACGGCGAATTTCAAGAATTCGGGTTATTATTGCAGAAATAATATTCCCATCCCGGAATGATGAATCCGTGTGGTGAAAGGGAACGGCAGATATTTCCGAATTTCTCCTTCCTGAAATTAAAAAAATGATTATGAATAAAGTATTCTTGATTCGAAATGCAAAGATATTAATCCTGTTTGCTGGGGTCATGGGGTATAGCCTTCAATTATACCCGGTGTTTGGAGAAGAACCTGTACAACCTGTTAAGAAAGATATCATTTTTCTTTCATCACCTGAACTTGAAGGAAGGAAATCAGGTGAAAAAGGGGATACACTTGCTGCCCTTTATATCAGGGAGCGATTAAAGGAGAGTGGACTTGATCTGTTGTTTTCAGAAGGGTTTCAGCCGTTTTCTCTGGTGGCAGGGGTATCCCTCGGGGATAAAAATCACTTGTCATTCAATAAAACAGAGTTTAAAGTAAACACCGACTTTCTTCCCTATTCCTTTTCTTCAGTGAATGCATGTACAGGTGAAGTGGTTTTTGCCGGATATGGTTTTGATATTCAATCTGATAGCCTAAATTGGAATGATTATGAAGGCATTGACGTAAAGGGTAAGTGGATTCTCATGTTGAAGGGTGATCCCGAAATCAACGAGGCAGAGAGTAAGTTTGCACCTTTTTCCGATGTACGGACAAAAGTGCTCACTGCCATCGACCATGCGGCTTCCGGGATTATTCTGACCGGAGGGCCTGCCTTTAGCGAAAAAGATCAACTGGAGAACCTTTTTTATGACAGAAACAGCAGTATTTATAAAATCCCGGTAATACAAATATCAAGGGCCGCGGCCAATCAAATCCTTGCGGCAGAAAATACCTCGGTGGAATTGCTCGAAAAGCTTCTCAACGAAACCCGGCGACCATTCAGTTTCCGGATATCTGGCAACCTCAGGGGCCAGGCCGATGTTGTTCAGAAAACCGTACACTCGAACAATATAGCAGGAATTCTGCCTGGGTACGATCCCTTGCTGCGAGATGAGTTTGTTGTGGTCGGGGCCCATTATGATCATCTGGGGTATGGCGGACCTGGTTCGGGTTCGCGTGCAACCGATACCCTTGCTGTGCATCCCGGAGCTGACGACAATGCATCGGGTGTTGCAGCCATTCTTGAACTGGCCCGGAGGTTTTCAAAGCAAAGGAACAACAGGCGAAGCCTTGTTTTTGTAGTTTTCGGTGCTGAAGAAATGGGACTGATCGGTTCAAGGGCATTTGTTGAGGAATCTCCTGTTGACTTAAGAAAAACCACTGCAATGTTGAACTTCGATATGGTTGGAAGACTCGACACTCTTACAAAGTCACTGAGTATCGGCGGGACAGGTACCTCACTGGAAGCGGAAGAAATCCTCACACGGATAAACAAAGCATTCTCATTGGCTTTTTCTGTTGAGGGGACCGGTCCTTCCGACCATGCTTCGTTTTATGTGAAGGATATACCGGTGCTGTTTTTCTCCACCGGTTCACACCAGGAGTACCATACACCTGGCGATAATGCGGAAAGGATCAATTTCCGGGGTCTTGATCACATAGTCGAATATGCTTTTGCTGTAATCTCAGAGATTGCCTGCCGGGATCAATCCTTGACATTCCGTGAGGCAGGAACGAAATACAGAAGCAGCAGGGAAGGCAGATTTAAAGTAACGCTTGGCATTATGCCCGATTATGCAGGGATGGAAAAAAGAGGGTTGAGAATTGATGCCGTCACAAAAGGCAAACCTGCCGATCAGGCAGGCCTGAAGAAAGGGGATATCATCACTGCCATCGATGGTAAATCCGTAGCAAACATATATGATTACATGAACCGGCTGAAAAACTTTTCCGAAGGGCAGACAATTGCAGTGGATATCATCCGGCAGGATAAGCAGCTTTCCCTGATTGTCAGGCTCTAAGCCGCAGGCGAAATCTCACCATCCCTGCATGTGGCGATTCCCGTAATTATTTTTATTATATTTCCCGGATGAAGAAGTTGAAAGGAATTACCCTGCTGCTTATCCTGATTCCGCTGTGTGCAAGGTCACAGTACTTTTTGACAGGAGAAGATCCGGCTGTCCTAAGATGGCACCAGATTGTCACTCCCGACTTCCAGCTGATTTATCCGGCTGAATTTGAGGATAAAGCAAAGATCATGGCAGGGTATTTTCAAAAAGTATATCAGATCGGAAGTTCAACACTTCGTCACAAACCCCGCAAAATATCCGTGATATTTCATACACGGACAGTGCGGTCAAATGGTTTGGTAGGTTATGCCCCCAAAAGAATGGAAATTTATACCACTCCGAACCAGGATATACCTGCCCAGGACTGGCTCCGGCATCTGGTTCTGCATGAGTTCAGGCACGTGGTTCAGGTTGATAAAATCAGCAGCCAGGTTCCGAAGATTGTGAAAGCCCTTTTGGGCGAACAGGGAGTTGCACTGGTAACAGGACTCTATCTTCCATTTTGGTTTCTGGAAGGGGATGCCGTGATCACTGAAACCACCCTGAGCAATGCTGGCCGGGGGCGCGATCCCTCTTTTCTGTCAGAACAAAGGGCACAACTGGTTGAAAAAGGGGTGTTCTCATTTGACAAAGCTTACAACGGATCGTTCAGGGATTATGTCCCGGACCATTATAAACTCGGGTATACACTGACCGGTGAATTGCGCGCCAAATACGGGATTGATCTGTGGAACAACGTCATCGACCGGCTTGCTCAAAAACCCTTTTCACTTCAACCAGTGAAAAGAAGCCTGATTCTTCAAACAGGCATGAATCAGGAAAAACTGTACAAAATAGTCTTTGACAGTCTCCGGACAATATGGATCAAACAGGACAACCTGTACAAACCTGAAAACTTCAGTGTCATCACAAAGCAGCCCCCATGCTTTACTTCATACCGGTATAACCATATTCTTAACTCGGGAAACATCGTCTCTCTCAAATCAGGCTACGATCAGGTGCCAAGGTTTGTGTTGATTGAACCCTCCGGGAAAGAATCCATCCTTTATACTCCCGGTGAGATTTTTGATGAATCGGTCGGTTACAGAAATCAACTCGTCGTGTGGTCCGAAAATGTTCCGGATTTGCGTTGGGGACACAGCGGGCGCTCATTCATCCGGATTTATGATATAGAAAGCAGGGAAATGAAAACCATCGTTCCTGATTACAAATGTTTTGCCCCGGCTATTTCTCCTGATGAACATAATGTAGCTGTTGTGGAGGCCGATTTTAGCAATCAATATTTTCTGTCGGTATACAGCACAGCGAACGGGTCTCTGGTAAGAAGGTACCAGACTCCCGGCAATAACTACCTCTTTAATCCAGTCTGGAACGACAACACCAGTTTGTTTGTGATTTTGCTGACAGGCGATGGCAAGAGGCTTGGCCTCATCGATCCTTATTCAGGTCAGACAAAACAACTTGTCCACCAGGACCTGGGGGAGATCAGGCAATTGTGCTGGACAGGCGACAGACTCTATTTTATCAGTAGTTATGCAGCAAAGAATGAACTCTACTCAATTCAACCGGAAAGAGGCGATGTCAGAAGGGAAGTCAGTGCAAGGTTTGGCGTGGGATACCCCGCCGTTTCATCCGACGGCAGGTTCCTGGTGTTAAGTGATTATACGGCCAATGGATTCCGGTTAATAGGGATGGAACCAACAGCACTCCGCCGGGAACTGCTCCATCAAATCACAAAAGGCATTTACCCATTGGCTGAAAAACTGGCATCACAGGAACAGGGGAGGGTTGATTTTGATGCCCCCGATTCTGTGCAATACAGATCAGTTCCATTCAAAAAAGCAGCAGATTTGTTTCATTTCCATAGCTGGGCCCCTTTTTCATTCGAAATGGATTCCCGGGAGTTGAAACCGGGGATCAGCTTTGCATCTCAAAACAAGTTGGGTACATCTGTAACAACAATGGGTTACAAATGGAACAATACTGAAAGCAGCGGAAAATATTATCTCAGGTATGAATATACAGGCTTTTACCCTGTCATAACTTTCGAAGCAGAGAGTGGAAAACGTTCTTCTTATTATTCACTGATTACAACGGTGAAAGATCAGTGGGGTAATATTGTTAAACGGGATACAACCGTAAAAAGGTTTTTTTGGAATCAGTCTGATTTCAGCCTGGATTTACGTGCACCTCTGAATTTGACAAATGGCAAGTATTTTAGATTGCTGCAACCCGAAATCAAATACAATTTCACGAAATACGGGCATCGGCAATCGACACCAGAACGTTTTGCGAACGGCACATTGCAAAGTTTGATAGGCCGGATTTATTATCACCAGGTAATGAGGAAGTCGTACAGGGACCTTCAGCCCGACTGGGGGTGGATAGCCGATATCAGCTACCGCCGGTCACCTGCAGGCGACCTTGAACTGGGAAAGTTGTTTGCAGCGAGGATGAAGTGTTACTGGCCCGGATTTGCATCAAACCACGGATTTTCGACCACTTTTGGATACCAGGAACGCAAGCAGGGCGAATACAATTTTTCGGACGTCATCGATATCCCTACCGGATGGCCACATCCAAACAGCAGCAAAATGGCGGTAGTATCTGCCCGTTATTCCATGCCATTGTTCTATCCCGACCTGAACGCAGGAAAATTTGTTTACATCCGCAGGATTTCATCGTCGTTGTTCTATGACTATGCCCGTGCCCTTATGAAACGATATGAAAACAATACCCTTACCGGTACCTCATTATTCCCGATGACATCCATGGGCATGGAAATAAATGCTGATTCTAATTTCATGCGGTTGTATGCACCAGCCCGGTTCGGATTCCGTATCTCATATATGCCTGACATACAGGCAATATACCCCAATGAACCTAAACTGAATTTTGAATTCTTGTTTTCTGTTGATTTTACATCTTTTTGAGGGTGATCAGGGTGATTTCAGCAGGCATGTCAATTCTCAGCGCCATCCCCATGATTCCTATTCCCCTGTTAATGTAAAGATAGCTGTCGTCGGCTTTAACCAATCCTCCCCAATGTTTGCCAAAAAGTTGAAAAAGACTGGTCTGAATCCCCGCAATGCGGATCCCCCATTGAAATCCATGGGTGTGACCCGACAGGCACAAGGGATATCGCCGGTCATCCCTGATTTTCATATCCCAAAATGCAGGATCGTGCGACAACAAAATCCGGAATGCTTCATCGGGAATGGCAGTTTCTGCCTTCTCAAGGTTGGTATACCTAGGAAATGGTGGATGCCCCCAATTTCCGACGCCCACCAGATAGAGGGAATCCTGTCCTTGCATAATTTTCACCGATTCATTATCAAGCAGTTGGAATCCTGATAATTGAAATATTTTACAAATTCCGGCGACATCTCCGGCTTTCCTGACGGTATCTTTCCTTCCTGAATAATCCCCGTAATCATGGTTCCCCCTGATTGCATACTTGCCTTTCTCAGACGAAAAGGAATCCAGATAACCAATCTTGTCAAGTGCTTCTTCAACGTGGTTGTTCACCAGGTCACCGGTGAATACCACAATATGTGGCTTGAACCGATTGCTTTCAGATACTATTTTTTCCAACAATCTTTTGTTTGTGATACTCCCAAAATGGAAATCACTGATCTGTACGATCCTGAATCCATCAAAGGATTTGGGCAACGATTCGAAACCAAGTGTAATTTCTTTCTTTTCAAAAGTTTTGATCCCAAAGAGAATGCCCCATACAAATGTTAGAAAAACAGACACAGAAAGAATCATCCCCATGAGTGCTATCCGTCGTTTTACCGTTACCCTTTCAGACATTGTAATAAATGGCAAACTGACAGCCAGGGGGATTTTAAAAGCCAGATCGGATGCAAGAAACGCATTGGCATAGAAATAAAGATTGTAATTTGAACTGAGGGATCCGGAAAGATTCACTCCGATAAACCGTATTGAGAAAAATAACATTTGACCAATTGCCAGAAAAAAGTAAAGACTTTTTAACACTCGAAGGGAGAGGAGTTGCTGAGCTGGCAGGATAAACCGGATTACCCTCCATGCCAGGAAGGAGAGAGTGAAATAAACCGTAATCACTATAACGAAAGAGATGGGATCAATTCCTCGCATCAGATCAGTTTTAATGAATCATAATGATTACAAATATCTGAATAATCCCGGAAATCCAAACGCAAACCGGCAGGGCAGGGGATAAGATACGTTTTAAACAATTAGCACCCATAAGATATAGTTAACAAATGTGTCCATAAGAATATCCATTAATTGTACATATGTATATACAAAAGCAACTGTTTTGTGATCAAGGTAAATGCAGTTGATTTTTTAGTTGAACAGAAATATATGAGTATCTTAAAGCACACAATATGAGACATTATAGTTGACTTATATAAAGAATTAATCAATCTATTTTACCTCCGGAAACTGAAAATGTTTTGATTTTTGATATTTCAATATTTTATATACCTTATTATCAGTGGATATGACCACTTATCTTTAAGTTATAGTATATCTAATTTGATTTTTGTATATAATTGGAAGAGAGATGATTTCCCATTTTATGGGCAGAATGTGTTACGGATTAAATTTTGTTCTTTTC
>CAYNBE010000004.1:0-40363 GCA_964395045.1 uncultured Prolixibacteraceae bacterium
GGGGTGAAACCTCTGGGGAGTAACCCCTACTTTTTATTTAGTCGGACAGTAGTGAATCCTTTTCAGTTTTACGCTCAAATCGCAAAATCCGGCGACCGGAAAAAGGATCGGGATCATCGGACTTGATACCTCTCACAGCATTGCATTTACAAAAGCATTAAACGACCCTTCAGCCGGAGATACATTCGGGGGATACAAAATCATGGCTGCCTATCCGCAGGGGAGCCTGGATATCCAATCGTCGGTCGAACGAATTGAGGGCTATACTCAGGAGATTCAGAAATTCGGGGTGGAAATTGTCGGTTCTATTGACGAATTGCTTAGTAAAGTTGATGCTGTCCTTCTTGAAACGAACGACGGGCGCCGTCACCTGGAGCAGACATTGCCAGTGCTGAAAGCAGGAAAACGGATGTTCATCGACAAACCCATGGCCGCTTCCCTGGCCGATGCAATGGCCATTTTTGAAGCAGCACGTCACTATAATGTCCCGATATTCTCAGCATCCTCCCTTCGCTATATCAAAGGAATGGATGAAATACAAAAAGGAGCAGCAGGAAAAATCATCGGTGCAGAAACATTCAGCCCCTGCAAACTGGAAGCCACCCATCCCGATTTCTTCTGGTATGGCATCCATGGTGTTGAAACATTGTTCACTGCAATGGGGACCGGTTGTAAGACAGTTGTTCGGATTAAAACTGCCGATACCGATGTGGCAGTTGGAACATGGCAGGATGGAAGGATTGGTTCGTTCCGCGGTCTGCGGTCAGGAAAACAAAGTTATGGAGGTACCATTTTCGGAGAAAAAGCCATCATCACATTGGGATCATACAATGGGTACAATCCACTGCTTGATGAAATTATCAAATACTTTCAAACAGGAGTACTGCCCGTACAACCCGAAGAAACACTGGAAATACTTGCCTTTATGGAAGCTGCCGACCTGAGCAACAAAAAAGGGGGAGTCCCGGTTTCAATCAGCAGTATCATGGGAAAAGCCCGGAAAGAAAGCAAAAAGAAAATGGAATTTCTGACAGATTAAATTGTTCTAAAGGAAAAACAACATCACTCCGGCTACGGCTATGATGGCACCTGTTATTTCCTTCCAGTTGATTTTTTCCCTGAAGATCAGGACAGCAGGCGGGATGATGAGAACCGGCACAATTGCCATGATGGTGGCAGCGATACCCGACTGGGTGTGTTGCACGGCCAGGAGTGAAAATGAAACTCCGAGAAATGGGCCGAAAAAGGAACCGACAGCAATTCCTGACATGGCAGACCTGTTTCCCAGTGCCCTGAAAACATTTTTCCACCGCCGTGTCAGGAATAAAATCAGGATAAATCCGGCAAGCCCGGTCAAGATCCGGATCTGGGTAGATGCAAACGCGTCATAACCGCCCATTCCTTTTTTGCTGAGAACCAGTCCGGCAGCCTGTCCCAGAGCTCCCCCGGCAGCGAGCAGGATACCCCTGGCAGAATAGGAAGTAGTCAGTTTGCTTTTCAGTCCGTTGTTGCCGTTTGCCTTTCCCCTTTTCAGGATGACCATTCCAATTCCGGAAATGGTTACGATCATCCCAATCCAGTTCATCTGCGAAAGCACCTCCCCAAGCATCATCCATCCGATAAATGCGGTGATAGGTGGAGTGAGTGACATAATGAGCTGTGAAATCCTGGCACCGACTACGACATAGGCCTGGAACAAAAAGAGGTCACCGATCACAAAACCGATCAGGCCCGAGAGGGAAAGCCATATCCATTGCTGCCTGCCCGCATCAAAGGGGAAGTACATTCCCCTTGTTATCCTGAGGTAAACAGAAAGAAAAAGAAAAGCCAGTACCAGCCTGATCAGGTTTACAGGCAATGAACCAACTTTCCTCCCCGCCGATTGAAATGCAAGACCTGTCACCGTCCAGCAAACCGCGGTCAGAAGCGCTGCCAGTTCACCTGTGTAATTCAAAAGATATCCTCCATTCCCCGGGTAAATGACCTCTTAAGGAAGTAATTCGGCAAGTTTTTCGTGAAGAGCTTTTTCCCGGAGGTTCCGGGCTATGATTTTTCCCGTTTTATCAACCAGAAAATTTGAAGGGATTGAATTGACCGCATACAGCGAAGCAGCTTCATTTTGCCAGTATTTCAGGTCAGAAACCTGGGTCCAGTCTAACTTATCGTCGGCGATGGCCTTGATCCACCGGGCAGAGTCCTGGTCAAGCGATACACCTATGATCCCGAAACCTTTACCTTTGTAGGTATTGAAAGCAGCAACCACATTCGGATTCTCCTGACGGCAGGGACCGCACCACGATGCCCAGAAATCGATTAGTGTAAAAGCGTTTTTTGAATAGACATCCGATAACCTGACCGGATTTCCCTTCGGATCGTTCTGGGTGAAATCCGGGGCAATCTGTCCGACAGCCACCTTTTTCATTGCTTCAATATGTTCTTTTATCCTTATGATGGAGGGAACCACAGCCAGCTTCGGATCAAGGGAGTTCACCATAGATTCAAGTTCTTCCATGTCTTTTGAATACTGAACCTGGGAAAGGAATACCGGGGTGATCCAGGAACCAGGATTGTTCCGGATAAACTGCATGATGATGGTATCCTGTTCGGAAAAGACCAATTCCACCTCTTTCATTAATCCGGAAGCTTTTGCCGTGTCGCCCGACTGAACCGCTGATTCATATTCCCTGTATTTTGCCCTGCCTCTTTCACTGACTTCGTCCATTTTCGCCCTGATTGCAAAGTATTCATCATTCAGGGGTGATCCCGTTACTTTGATCTTTCTTAGTGAATCGATATGGCCGGTCACGTTCATGGCCACATTTTCGATAAAGAACACCCCACGCTGGTTTTTGCCTTCCAGGCTCAGGTACACCTGATCGGGAAAGTCAACCTTCCCTTCAAAAACAGAAACTCCATTTACAACTTCGGCTGTATCAATGGCAACAAATTTCCCGCCATCGCGTTTCTCGATAAACATTTTTCCGGTGGCACCATCCAGCGACACTTCAATCTTATATCCCGATGGTTTGGTACAGCCGAAAACTACAATAGCCAGTCCGGCGATCAACATTTTCTTCATTTTCCCCTGTTTTAACTGTAAAATTCCGTGACAAAATTATAAAATTCGGAATGCTGGGGTTCAACAAGAAAAAAATATCAACAGATAAATCAGATTCATTCACATACCGGATTCAGGCGGTTTCCGGTACCCGGGCTTTTTCAGAAAAATCGGTGCCTGCTTCATGAACACTGACCACTGCCCTTCCCGAAGGATCGGCATTGTTTCGGAATGCCTTGTCCCAGGCAAGAGCTTCACCCGTACTGCAGGCGATGGATGGGACCGAAGGCACGCAGGCTGCAGCCTGTTCTGACGGAAAATGTTCGGAAAAGATTGACCGGTAGAGATATTCCTCTTTCGACTTAGGGGTATTGACGGGAAACCGGAAACCAGCGGTCAGCATCATTTCGTCGGTGACTTTTTCCGAAGCGATGCGCTTTAAGGTGTCGATCCAGCCGTACCCTACCCCGTCCGAAAATTGTTCTTTCTGTCTCCAGACAATTTCGGGAGGAAGATAGTCTTCAAATGCTTTCCTGACGATCCATTTTTCAATCCGTCCGTTGCCTGCCATTTTATCAGCCGGATTCAACCGCATGGCAACATCGAGGAATTCCTTGTCGAGGAAAGGCACCCTTCCTTCCACTCCCCAGGCAGCCAATGATTTATTGGCACGCAGGCAATCGTACAGATGAAGCCTGCTTATCTTCCTGACTGTTTCTTCATGAAACTCCTTTGCATTGGGTGCTTTGTGAAAATAGAGGTATCCTCCAAAAATTTCATCGGCACCTTCACCGCTCAGTACCATCTTAATACCCATCGACCGGATCACCCTTGCCATGAGATACATCGGGGTGGAAGCCCTGACAGTCGTGACATCGTATGTCTCAAGAAAATAAATAACATCGCGGATGGCATCAAGCCCTTCCTGAATCGTATAATGTATTTCATGGTGAATAGTTCCGATGAATCCGGCAGCTTTTCTGGCAGAAGCCAGATCGGGCGATCCTTCCAGGCCGATGGCGAACGAATGGAGCTGGGGCCACCAGGCCGGTTGGCTGTCGTTTGTTTCAACCCGCATAGCCGAATACTTTTTGGCTATCGCCGAAACAACCGAAGAATCAAGGCCGCCCGACAACAACACCCCATACGGAACATCCGACATCAACTGTCGGTGTACAGCCGATTCAAGTGCCGACCGAAGGGAATCAATATCGGTCTTGTTTTCACTGACGTTCTCCCACTCTTCCCAATCGCGGCTGTACCATTTCTTCAACTTCCCTTCCTTCCCGGTTATATAATGGGCGGGAGGGAATTCACTGATCCGCACACAAATCCCTTCTAATGCCTTCAGCTCCGAAGCAACATAAAAATTGCCATGCATATCCCATCCCATATAGAGGGGTATAATCCCGATATGGTCACGCGCAATCAGATAATCTTCCTTTTCCTCATCATACAAAGCGAAGGCAAAAATCCCGTTCAGGTCGTCCAGAAATGCGGCCCCTTTTTCACGGTACAGGGGTAAAATTACCTCACAGTCGGACTGTGTTAAAAAATGGTACCTTCCTTCGTATCTTTCCCTGATTTCTCGGTGATTGTATATTTCTCCGTTGACTGCCAGCACAAGTTTTCTGTCTTCTGAATAAAGCGGTTGGCCTCCTGAAGCCGGATCCACAATCGATAACCTCTCATGTGCCATCACCGCCTTTTCACCACAGTATATCCCCGACCAGTCGGGCCCCCTGTGCCTGACCTTTTTTGACATATCCAATATCTGCTGCCGGTAAACCGACCCCGGACTTTTCAGATCAAAAACGCATACAATACCACACATATTCTGTCAAATTTTAATATTCATCGGGCAAAAATAATCTTTTAGACATATATTTAATATATTCAATATCATTTTTCTTGTATCATTAAATATTTATTATCTTTTTGATAAAATATTAAGATATCAGTCAAACAAACTAGCAATGCAATTGGACTGGTAAACCGGGCCACTGCAAGCAAAGAGTTACAATGGTTATTCCGGATTAAACGATATCGGGGTTCAGGCAAACGGGAACCGGAACAACAGTGATTCCCATTGTTTCATTAAATGGAGATATTTATTCTGAATCCTGCATTGGTGAATGACAGAAGAAATGATCAGGATTAACAACAGGCGATTTGAATTCCGGTGAGCGCATTCCCCATCGGCTCTGCCGCGGGGTAAGCGAACAACAAAATAAGGAAGTCCTTGACGGGATCGCCTGCCCGACAGTCAGGCGGGGATTCCCCACTGCTCTGCGGCGGGGTGTTTCAATTATACATTAAACCGAAAGTGGATAATGTCGCCATCCTGAACGAGATAATCCCTCCCTTCGATTCCGATCTTTCCTGCTTCGCGACATGCGCTTTCCGATCCTAAGCGGATGTAATCGGTATACTTAATCACTTCGGCACGGATAAAGCCCCGCTCAAAATCGGTATGGATAATGCCGGCAGCCTGGGGAGCCTTCATCCCTCTCCGGAATGTCCAGGCACGGCTTTCGTCTTTTCCGGTCGTAAAAAATGTGGAAAGGTTCAGCAACTGGTATGCTGCATGGATGAGTTTGTTCACTCCGGGTTCATCGAGGCCAAGTTCTTCGAGGAATAACTGCTTTTCCTCGTAGGTTTCCAGGGCAGCTATATCAGCCTCTGTAGCTGCTGCTACCACCAGTAGCCCTGCCCCCTCCCCTGCAATGGATTGCCTAACGGCTTCCACATAGACATTTCCTCTCTTTGCCGATGCTTCATCCACATTGCACACATACAGGACAGGCTTGTTGGTCAGAAGATAGAATTCCTTCACCAGTTGCATATCCTCCTCATGAAGGAAGAGGGTACGGGCTGATTTTCCCTGCAGGAGGAGGTCATGATACTGACGGGCAAGTTCCCATGTGCGTTTCATCCTGTGGTCACCCCCGTGTCTGGCCTGTTTTTCAAGTTTATCCAGCCTGTTGCTGATGGTCTCCAAATCCTTCATCTGCAGTTCAATGTCGACAATTTCCTTGTCGCGGACGGGATTGACTGTTCCGTCAACATGCACCACATTTGGATTGTCAAAACAACGAAGCACGTGAATAATGGCGTCGGTTTCGCGGATGTTTGCAAGAAACTGGTTCCCCAGCCCTTCCCCCTTGCTAGCCCCTTTTACAAGACCTGCGATATCCACAATCTCAACTGTGGCCGGAATCACTTTGGCCGGTTTATCGATTTCCGCCAGACGGATCAACCGGTTGTCCGGGACTGTGGTCACCCCGACATTGGGTTCAATGGTACAAAAGGGGAAATTGGCCGCCTGCGCCTTTGCGCTTGACAGACAATTGAAGAGGGTCGACTTTCCCACATTGGGTAAACCTACAATTCCGCATTTCAAAGCCATATTTGTCTGGTATTGATATTGGCACAAAGGTAATGGTTCCGTACGAATCCAGTTTGACTAACTTGCTTTTCATCCATTGATAATTTAAAAAACGATGTGGCAGATGATGGTGAAAAAGATGAATAATTGGAGTCTCGAAACTTAAAAAAGGGAGCGAGTGACTTTATAATTGAATAAGACTCGGAATCGGAAATATTCCTGGTGTACGCATTCCGACCGCTACGAGGCTCAATCCATGCAGAAGAGTCCCGCAGTAAAAGGTTTGCATCACTTTAAAAAATAACAGGACAACCTCAATATTCAAACTCACCCCCGCCCCCACTCTTCGCGAAGTGATGGGCTGATATTGCAGATTAGCTTGTGATTGTTAATCAGAAATGATTATTTGTGAGAAAGAGACATATCCCGGCAAGGAAATCTTATTATGAAAAATGAACACTCCGGAGGAGTGAAATCCTGGTAGAAAAACAGACCCCCCAGATTCCTGCCAGCAGCCAAAAGAACGACAGATGGAGTGATACTGTCATAAGACTGTTTTGAGTTATACCTCACCCCCTACCCCTCTCCAGTCTGGACAAGGGTATATGGCTATATATCTTCATGTTAACAATTTATCAATCGGGGGTGAGGTAAACCAGCAAAGGGCGACGAGATGCAAAATCAAGCTTTCAGTGTCAAGTTGCTGAAGTAAGTGAATTCCTGCCGGGAAGCTCATTCAGCAATGATCATCTTGTAAATTTCACAAAAATGTAAAGAAAGTATGAAAACTCTTTTTTGCAGATTACGATATATCCTGAATATGATTAGTTTTGGACAAACTTAACGACATGCTGCTCAAAAATATCTCTGTTGATTGTGTGATCTTTGGATTTGACGGAGAAAAACTGAATGTCCTGCTCTGGCAGGCTGATCCAAACCTCCTGATCCATGTGCTGGAGGAGAAAGAAGATTACAAGGAGATCAGGGTGCTTTACGACACCCATCCATCCCTTTTAAATGATCAGACCTGGGGACTGATCGGTGCCCATGCCCCGGCAGATACAAGTCTCGACAGCTTTGCCGCGGATATTACTTCGAGTTGTACAGGACTGACCGACGTATATCTGAAGCAATTTCACACATTCGGATCAGTCGAAAGGGTTCCGTATTACAGGGTGATCACGGTTGGCTATTACGCACTTATCAATCCCCGGTATCATAATATCAGGCAATCGCCGCTGACACGCAAAATGCAGTGGTTCGATATCTGCTGCCTGCCACCACTTTGCTTTGATCACGGAGAAATCATCCGGCACGCCCTGCTCCATCTCCGGGAAAATGTGCAATACCATCCGGTGGGATTCCATCTGCTTCCGGAGAATTTCACACTCACCGAACTCCAGACTATGTATGAGGTGATCCTGGGAGAAAAACTGGATATACGCAATTTCAGAAAAAAAGTGCAGAAAATGAACCTGATCGAACCGACGGGAGAGAAACAGGAAAATGTACCACACAGGGCTGCACGACTTTACAGGTTTGACCAACAGAACTACAACAAGCTGGTAAAAGAAGGATTGACATTCCGGATGTGACATCCGGTTAAACTTTTCGGACCGGATTCAGTCTTATCCATAAAAAAAATGCAGGATTCCGAACGGGAGCTGATCAAAAAACTAAAAAATGAAAAAACACGGGAACCTGCTTTCCGTGAACTGGTGCTTACTTACCAGGAAAAGCTTTATTGGCTTATCCGGAAAATCGTATTGAACCATGACGATGCGGATGATGTATTACAAAACACTTTCCTGAAAGTATGGAAAAACCTTGACAGCTTCAGAGAGGAATCTTCACTCTATACCTGGCTTTACCGGATCGCAACCAATGAATCGATCACATATACCACTGCACTGAAAAGGAGAAGCACTGTACCGATCAACGATACAAGCGAAATGATCAGGAACCGGATGGAAGCAGATGTCTGGTTCGATGGAACCGAAATCCAGAAAAAACTGCAAAATGCGATTCTCACACTACCCGAAAAACAAAGAATTGTTTTCAACATGAGGTATTTCGAAGAAATGCCCTACATGGAAATGTCCAGAATACTTGACACATCGGTCGGCGCACTGAAAGCTTCATACCACCATGCGGTCAGAAAAGTAGAAGAGTATCTGGCCAGTTCAGAATAACCGGCTGACATTAAACCTTTCACCCTGTTTATAGTCAAAAACCATAAAAAACAACAAAAATGGAAAATCCGGAAAGATCGACAAGAAAGTTGCAGGAGGCGGGTACGAATCTGCCATTCAGCATCCCTCCCCGGTATTTCGATGATTTTCCGGCCAGGTTACAAGCCCGGATCGATCAGGAATCATCTACCGGGAAACCGAAATCCATCAGGTTCTTCGAAACCATCAAGCCGATTATCGGACTGGCTGCTTCATTTGCTGCGGTTTTTATCCTTGTCTACTGGCCGGCCAGATGGATAACCCATCAAATTGCCTATCCGGCTAAAAATCAAAACAACCTGAGTGAGAGTGTCATAAATCTGGTCGAGCATATTGACGACCAAACCTTCTTTTCGTTGCTTGAAAACGGAGAAAAAGCCGAAACAATTGATTACGAGACACTCGAAAACTTTTTGGCAGCTAATTTCAGCGATTTTGACATTTATCTTGAAACTCACAAATAACCACCATGAAGAGAGCATATCTTTTTATCTTCGTCCCTCTCCTGTTTTTTTCCCTTTCTGTTCAGGCGCAACACAGAGGGGGGCCCGACTTTGAGAAATTCAAAAGCCAGAAGATTGCCTTTCTGACCGAAAAAATGAACCTTTCTCCCATAGAAGCACAGAATTTCTGGCCGGTTTACAACCAATATGAAAAAGAGAGGATGGATCTACAGCATAAGCGGCGTGGACTGGAACAGAAAACCAGGGATGAAAACCTCAAAATGACAGACCAGGAGATCATTCAGATCACCAGGGAGATTGCGGCAACTTTTAAAACCGAGGCAGAACTTGCCACCGGGTACAACGAGAAATTCCTGAAACTGTTACCCCCGCAGAAGGTCCTTCAGCTGTACCGGGCTGAAAATCAGTTCAGGGCGCATATGTTTGAGCAATACAGAAAAAAAGGACCTGAACCGGACAGTAATAAAGAATAGGTCAGGTTCCCAGTTACTATCTATTATTCATACATGAAATCCAGATTGAAGAATCAGAAAATGATTCTTCCCTTTTCCAGAAAATCGATCGTATTATTGATACCCTCATACATGAGGGTATCCTCCTGGACAAAGGCCACACGGGTACGGTATTGAGCCACAAAATCCTCAAGAAACGGCGATGTCCGTTCGGGACGCCGGAATTCGAGCGCCTGGGCGGCATTGTATAATTCGATCGCCAGAATCCGGCCTGTATTTTCAGCAACTTTCAGTGCTTTTGTTGCAGCGTTTGCTCCCATGCTGACATGATCCTCCTGCTCGTTGGAGGAAGGGATTGAATCAACGGACGCAGGAGTACAAAGCTGTTTATTCTGACTGACGATAGAAGCAGCAGCGTATTGGGGGATCATAAAACCGGAATTTAAACCGGGATTGGCTACCAGGAATTCAGGAAGGTTCCGTTCTCCTGAAATCAGCCGGTATGTCCTTCTTTCAGAAATACTTCCCAATTCAGCCAGGGCTATCGCCAGAAAATCAAGTGCCAGGGCAAGAGGTTCCCCGTGAAAGTTGCCTCCTGAAACAATTTTGTCCTCATCGGGAAAAACTGTCGGATTGTCGGTCACTGAATTAATTTCCACTTCAATCACGCCGGCCACATATTTCACAGCATCCTTGATCGCTCCGTGGACCTGTGGGATGCACCGGAACGAATAAGGGTCCTGTATGTGCTTCTTGGGTCGTGCCATCAGTTCACTTCCATTTAGAATGTATCTGAAGTTTGATGCAGTTTGCGCTTGTCCGGGATGAGGCCTGATCAGTTGTATATTCTCCAGGAAGGGTTCAATCAGGCCATCGAAGGCATCGAGCGACAATGCACCGATGATATCGGCCTGTTTGACCAGCCTGAATGATTTCAGAAGTGTACAGGTAGCATGTGCACTCATAAACTGTGTGCCGTTCAACAGGGCAAGCCCTTCCTTCGCCTCAAGTCTCAGCGGCTCCCATTCCAGTTTTTCGAGAACGGAGGATGCTTCGCACTTCACTCCATCAAAATAGACCTGGCCTTTCCCGAGAAGAGGCAGGAACAGCATGGCCAAAGGGGCAAGATCACCACTGGCCCCCAGGGAACCCTGTTCACAAACTACCGGAATCACCCGGTAATTGAACAGGTCAATGATCATCTGCACGGTTTTCAGCTGAACAGCAGAATTGCCCTTGGCCAGTGCATGAGCTTTCAGGAGCAGCATCAGCCTGACCACATCATGGGGTACCTCCGCCCCCAGGTTACAGGCATGTGAAACCACCAGGTTTTCCTGAAGCCTGCTCAGATCGCTCCTCGATATCCCAATATCGCACAATGCCCCGAATCCGGTGGTGATCCCGTACAACGGGCCTTTTGTTTCTGCAATCTTCCGGTCGAGATAGGCTTTGCTCTTCTGGATCCGTGCGACAGATTCCGGCGACAGTTCCAGCCGGAAATCCTTCTCAAGGATCGCTTCGATCGTCTCAAAAGTCAGAGGATCCGGGGAAATCAGGTGAACCGGTCGCTTCATGAATTTCAGTTTGTGCGAATTTGAAAAATTTCCTGCTGTTCTGAAACGACTTTTATCAGTTCTCCTGCCGAGACAAGAATTTGTTCCCCGGTTGACATCTTTCTCAGGGTGACCTTTTCCATTGCCATTTCCGTTTCACCGGCCAGAACCACAAAAGGGATCCCTTTTTTATCGGCATAATTCATCTGTTTTTTGATTTTCCCGGCATCGGGGTAGATTTCACAGCGGATGCCATTTTCTCTCAGCTTAAACAGGATAGGAAGAACGTATGATTCCTCTGCAGGCCCGAAGTTCAGAAAAAGCACCTTTGTGGATGTTTGATTTTCGAGGGGAAAGAGGTTCAATGCTGACATAATATCATAGATCCTTTCAGCGCCAAAGGAGATGCCCACTCCCGAAACGCCCGGCATTCCGAATACTCCTGTCAGGTCATCGTACCGGCCCCCGCCGCAGATACTGCCGATTGCGTTGTCAAGCGCCTTCACCTCAAAAATCGCACCCGTGTAGTAGTTGAGACCGCGTGCCAGTGTCAGATCCAGTTCGGCAGTGTTTTCCAAACCAAAAACAGTGATGTACCTGAAAAGGATTCCGAGTTCCTCTACCCCTTTCATGCCGATGGCTGACCCATGAAGAATATGCCTGAGCGAAGCAAGTTTTTCATCTGTAGTCCCCCTTAGCATCAGGATGGGTTCCAGTCTTTCGATGGCAGAAAGAGGGATTCCTTTCCCCTCCAACTCCTTTTTCACGTTTTCAAGACTCGTTTTCTCCATTTTATCAATGGCGACCGTAATATCGGTAATCTTCCCGGCCTGACCGACAGCTTCCGCAATTCCGGCCAAAATTTTCCGGTTGTTAATTTTTATGGCCACCCGAATCCCGAGCCTGGAAAAGACATCTCCGGCGATTTTGACCAGTTCTGCCTCATTCAGCAGGCTGTCGCTGCCAATCACATCGCAATCGCACTGGTAAAACTCACGGTACCGGCCTTTCTGGGGCCTGTCGGCCCTCCAGACAGGCTGAATCTGATACCGGCGGAAAGGAAAGGCAAGGTCGTTCCGGTGTTGCACCACAAAACGGGCAAAGGGAACCGTCAGATCATACCGGAGCCCTTTTTCTGCAATGCATGAAGATATCTGTGCTGAATCTTTCCCGGTCAGAAGGGAGGAGGGTACATCTGATAAAAAATCGCCCGAGTTGAGTATCCTGAATAAAAGCTTGTCGCCTTCATCCCCATATTTTCCCAGCAGCGTGGAAAGGTTCTCCATGGCAGGAGTTTCGATCGGCTGAAAACCATACAGGTGAAAAACCGACCGGATGGTGTCGAAAATATAATCCCTCCCGGCCATTTCGACCGGCAGGAAGTCGCGTGTCCCTTTTGGAATCGTTGGTAAATTTGCCATAAGCTTTTCAATGCGGATTGTCCAACTAATGATAGGGTAAAAATACAACTTTAATGACATAAAATAGTCCCGAATGCGCCTGTCATCTTTTTATGAAGTATCCTTCAAAAACTGTATACAATTAACACAATCAGCAGCACTCGAAACAGTTTCTTCCACTAATGACCAAGGGATAATCAAATCATGATTCAGGGCATCCTGGTTTGACAGGATTGCCTGCACTTACATCAAAACGAAGGCTTTTGTTTATTTTTAGGTGTTGCGGGTAGAACAACCAACAAAAAACTCCTGGCAGTCTTTGAAATATTCATTTTCCAATGCCTGAGAAAATGCTATTTTCACCATCAAATTGAAAACAAAAGAATATGAATCCCCTTCAAAAAGCCGGCCGGTATCAGCGCATATACACGCAGTTGGAAGAATTGATGAAAAAAAAAGGCGACCTTCATTCGCGGATGGCAACGGTGGTTGCAGTCCTTCACCAAAAAATGGAATTTTACTTCTGGACCGGATTTTACATACTGAGCGCCGGAGAGCTGGTAGTTAGGGTTTATCAGGGACCTGTGGCCTGCCAGGTTCTTGAAAAAGACAGGGGGGTCTGCTGGGCAGCCATTCAACGGGGAGAAACAATTGTTGTGGAGGATGTGCACCTTTTCCCCGGGCATATCGCATGTGATTCCCGTTCACAATCAGAAATTGCGGTGCCCCTGCGCGACAAAAGCGGTAATATCATTGGTGTGCTTGATGTCGACAGCAAAGAAAAGGCATCGTTTGATGATACAGATAAGCAATGGCTGGAGAAGGTCACCGAGCTATTGGTTGAATGACAAAACCGCAGGGGCGTGGGTGTGAGGTATATCAGTATCTCAAAATATACTCCAGTCCCTGTTTGATTTCATTTAGTCGACTTTCGGGAATTTCACCAATTTTCCTAAGCAACCTCTGTTTTGAAACAAAGCGAATCTGGAAGATGACGATCTCCGATTTTTGAGTCAATCCATTGCCGGAGTCAGGTTCAAGAACGACATTCCCCTTGTATCCTATTATTTTTGTTGTCAGGGGACAGATTATCACAACCGGCAGGTGAGTATTGACTACATTGCCGCTGATTATGACCACCGGTCGCAACTCTTCCTGTTCACTACCCCTGACCGGATTCATGCAACAGGTTTTTGCCTGGATAGCCTTCTTTAGGAGTTATCGCATATAGAAGATAAGATATTGAGCGAAGGAAAAGATGACAGATTGCGAATTGCCGGAGCTTCCAACTCCGGCTCCCGGTTACTCCCTGACTGCTCCCTCTCCTTTTACCAGCGCTTTATACTTCAGTGACGGGCTTGAAATATGATCTCCCAGTCCCAGCCCCGGCCATTTCCGGTCAACAGCAGCGATGGTGGCGTCGTCCATGGTTACCACATTGGGCCAGTCACGGGTAAAATGGTCATGCCGGGGTGTTTTGATGGTAGCATCGGCAAGCACAAAAGAGGTTTCAGCGGGGGTATTTAAAACTGTAATATCACGGGTGGGTTCTATATTTCCACCGAGCAGCCAAACCAGCATAAATAGGTCATTCAGGTCAGCCTCATGATCAAATACGACCACTGCTTTAAAAAACTCCATCCCGGGTATCTTCGATAACTCCTTTTCAAGCTCTTTTTTGCAGAAAAAAGGAGTTTTGTCTGTTGAAAGCAGCAAGACCGGAAGCAAATTTTCGGCAAGCAGGTTCCTGAAGCGGGTAACACCTGGTAATTCTCCGACTGCATTGATATCCCAACCGGAAACATTCTTGCTATTGCTCTTATTTTCTGTAATTTCTTCGGGTAAGGGTCGTGTCAGGTCGATCCCCAATTTGGACCCATAAGCAAAAGCATCTGAGGAGTGGTCCAGGATGTCGAGGGGACCTTTCGAAAAGTGAAGGGAATAGGCCGGATCAAAGTTTTCACTAAAAAGCCTGGATAAGACTGAATAATCGTGAACATCTGTGATTTCGGATTTCGGATTTGTACTGCCTGCCGTATCATCGACTACCACGAGTATCTTGTTGAACATCATCTGCCCGGCGCCCCAGAGCGAATGCATCACCTTCACGGCCTGACCTGGGTAGGTTTTTCTGATTTTAATGACCGAAATGTTGTGTGCAACACCCGCAAAGGGCAGGTCCATATCCACCAGTTCGGGTATCATGGAAAGACGGATGGGTGCAAGGAATATTCGTTCCGTAGCTTTGCCGATCCATGCATCTTCCATCGGTGGAATTCCCACGATGGTTGCCGGATAAACAGCATCTTTCCGGTGGGTGATGCAGGTCACATGAAATACGGGATAGTTATCGGGAAGGGAATAAAAACCGGTATGGTCGCCGAAAGGTCCCTCCCTGACAAACTCTTCCGACGGGTCGACAGTCCCTTCGATAACAAAATCGACATCGTCGGGAACATATAAGTCATTGGTCAGGCACTTCACCAACCGGATTTTTCTTTTTCGGAGGAAGCCTGCCAGCAGGTATTCGTCCATGTTTTCGGGCATGGGTGCAGTAGCCGCATAGGTATAGACCGGATCTCCCCCGAGGGTTACCGAAACCGGCATTTTCATGCCCAGTTTTCTGTATTTTTCAAAATGGACGGCTCCGGTTTTATGACGGTGCCAGTGCATTCCTGTCAGGTTTTTATCAAAAAGTTGCATCCGGTACATGCCAACATTCGGATATCCGGTTTCCGGATCAACTGTATGGACTGCAGGGAGGGTGATAAAGCGGCCTCCGTCGGCCGGCCAGCATTTCAATACGGGTAAACTGAACAGGTCGGGAGGGGTTATCATAAATTCCTGACACGAACCTTTTCTCTTCAGTTTCACAGGAACCCATGAGGAGACCTCTTTCAGGAGAGGCAGTATCTTCAGCTTCGCAAGTAAATTTTCCTTTGGGGAAATGATCCCATGGAACAGGGTGGTGATCTCTTTTCCAATACTTTCGAGATTTTCGTGATGAAGGGCCGTTGCCATCCTTTTTTCCGACCCCATGGAGTTGATCAGCAACGGGAAACGGGTACCGTTGCTTTCGAACAGAATTGCTTTACCTCCTCCGGGGAGTTTTGAAATCCGGTCGGTCACCTCAGAAATTTCGAGTACAGGATCAACGAATTCCTGAATCCTGACCAGCTCCCCAATGTTTTCGAGGATATTTATGTAACTTTTTAACCCCCCCATAAACATTTCATAAAGGTATCGTTTTCAGGGACAAAAAAGGCTGGCAAAAAGCCAGCCTTCAGTGAATATTCTTCCCGGAATCATTCTCCGGCAGTATTTTCAGGTGTATCAGCCGGGGCAGGAGGTACTACGGTGCTGGTTGTTTCCGGTTCATCAGGGGTCTCCTTCGGTTTGACAGGGATTTCCTTTTTCACGGCTTTTGGGGATTCGGTTTTTTTCACGGCATCTTCCGTTTTTTTCCCTGAACCGCGACGTGAACGTTTCTTTTTACCTTTTGCAGCTTCCTCTTTCGATGCAAGCATAGCTTCATTGAAATCGACCAGTTCCATCATACACATCTCGGCATTGTCACCCAGACGGTTTCCTGTATGCAATATCCGGGTATACCCCCCTGGGCGGTCAGCCACACGCCCCGACACTTCACGGAACAGCTCTGTTACGGCTTCCTTGCTTTGAAGATAACTGAATACAACCCTTCTGGCATGTGTCGTATCATCCTTCGATTTGGTAATCAGCGGTTCCACATACACCCTGAGAGCTTTGGCCTTGGCCAGGGTGGTATGTATCCGCTTATGTAAAATCAGGGATGCAGCCATATTGGACAACATGGCTTTGCGGTGGGCACTTTTTCTACCCAAATGGTTCACTTTTTTATTGTGTCTCATGATATATTAATCCTTGTCAAGTTTATACTTCGTAATTTCCATCCCGAAGTTCAGTCCCATTCCGAGGAGAAGGTCATCAAGTTCGGTGAGTGATTTTTTCCCGAAATTGCGGAATTTTAAAAGGTCGGTCCGGTTGTATTGAACCAGTTCGCCAAGGGTATCCACATCGGCAGCTTTCAGGCAATTCAGTGCCCTGACTGAAAGGTCGAGGTCGACCAGTTTGGTTTTGAGGAGTTGCCTCATATGCAGTACCTCTTCATCAAACTCTTCATTGGAGAACTTTTCATCCGAATCGATGGTGATTTTTTCATCGGAGAAGAGCAGGAAATGATAAATCAGGATCTTGGCAGCTTCTTTCAGAGCGTCTTTTGGCTGAATGCTTCCATCGGTTGATATTTCGATGACCAGCTTTTCATAGTCTGTTTTCTGCTCAACCCTGTAATTTTCGACTGTATATTTCACCTTTGTGATCGGTGTGAAAATCGAATCGATCGGGATTACTCCAAATTCAGCTTCAGCAGGTTTATTCTCGGAAGCCGGGATATATCCCCGTCCCTTCGAAATGGTAATCTCAAAATGCAGTTTAACGTCAGGTTCCATACGGCAAATCACCAGCTTGGGATTCAACACCCTGAACCCGGTAAGGGCCCGATTGATATCTCCGGCTGTAAATTCCTCCTGTCCGCCGATATGAATGCTGACTTTTTCAGTTTCCACATCGCTGATTTCCCTCTTAAAACGGATCTGTTTCAGGTTCAGGATAATTTCAGTCACATCTTCGATAACCCCCTTGATGGTTGAAAACTCGTGATCGACACCCTCAATTTTGACAGTGGTAATGGCATACCCTTCAAGTGAGGAAAGAAGGATCCTGCGAAGGGCATTCCCGATGGTGATGCCGTAACCGGGTTCCAGTGGTCTGAATTCGAATTTTCCGAATTTGTCACCGGATTCAATCATTATAACCTTGTCAGGTTTCTGAAATGCTAATATTGCCATAGTGACCTTACGTATTATTGTTTCGAATAAAGCTCAACGATCAACTGTTCCTTGATGTTTTCAGGAATTTCATCCCTTTCAGGCCTGTTAATGAATTTCCCAACCATCTGTGAACTTTCCCATTCCAGCCATCCATACCGGTTGTGCCGGTGTGAATGTAACGATTCATTGATAATTTCGAGCGATTTGGATCTTTCACGTACACCGACCAGATCACCTGGTTTCAGCAGATATGAAGGAACATTCACCACATTGCCGTTCACAACGATATGCCGGTGGGTAACAAGCTGACGCGCAGCTGCCCTTGACTTTGCAATTCCCAAACGGAAAACGACATTGTCGAGCCTTGATTCAAGCAGTTGCAGCAAAACATCACCGGTTTTACCGGTGGAGGAAGCAGCTCGCCTGAACAGTCCCCTGAACTGGCGCTCCAGTAATCCATAGGTATATTTTGCCTTTTGTTTCTCTTTCAACTGCAGGCCATACTCCGATTTTTTTCTCCTTTTTGCATTCAATCCATGCATTCCGGGAGGATAGTTTTTATGCTCAAACGCTTTATCGGGTCCAAAAATAGGTTCGCCAAATTTTCTGGCTATTTTTGACTTTGGTCCTCTGTAATTAGCCATTGCTTTTCAATTAAAAATTAAACACGTCTTCTTTTGGGAGGTCTGCAACCGTTGTGGGGAAGGGGGGTCACATCCACAATTTCAGTAACCTGGATCCCCATATTCGCTATTGCCCTGATGGCCGACTCACGTCCGTTGCCCGGTCCTTTGACATACGCCTTCACTTTGCGCAGTCCGAGATCGAAAGCGGTTTTTGCACATTCTTCAGCTGCTACCTGTGCTGCATAAGGGGTATTTTTCTTTGATCCTCTGAAACCTTTTTTCCCGGCAGATGACCAACTGATAACCTCCCCGTTCAGGTTTGTGAGGGTAACAATGATGTTGTTAAACGAGGAATGCACATGTGCCATGCCGTTTGCATCAACGACAACAATCCTTTTCTTACTGGTTCCCGTTTTTTTTGCCATGATTCAAATTCCTTATTTAGTGGCTTTTTTCTTATTCGCAACCGTTTTTTTCTTTCCTTTGCGTGTACGGGCATTATTTTTAGTCGACTGCCCCCTGACCGGCAAACCGATACGGTGACGAATCCCTCTGTAACAACCTATATCCATTAAGCGTTTGATATTGAGTTGCACCTCGGATCGCAGTTCCCCTTCGACCTTAAAGTTTTCAGAGATTATCTGCCTCACTTTACCGAATTGTTCATCATTCCAGTCCTGAACCTTCAGATTCCGGTCAATCCCGGCTTTCTCAAGGATGGTACACGATGCGCTCCGGCCGATGCCGTAAATATATGTCAGCGCAATCTCTCCCCTTTTATTGTCAGGAATATCAACACCTGCTATACGTGCCATAGTTACTTTTTATGATTTTTAATTTTTTTAACCTTGACGTTGTTTAAACTTCGGATTCTTTTTGTTGATCACATACAAGCGGCCTTTCCGGCGTACAATTTTGCATTCGGCACTCCGCTTTTTAATTGAAGTTCTCGTTTTCATGATGAAAATCTTTAATTTTTATATCGAAAGGTAATTCTTCCTTTTGTCAGGTCATACGGCGACATTTCCAGTTTTACTTTGTCCCCCGGAAGGATTTTAATGTAATGCATCCGCATTTTGCCCGAAATGTGTGCAGTGATCACATGCCCGTTTTCCAGTTCAACCCTGAACATTGCATTCGACAATGCTTCGATGATCGTTCCGTCTTGTTCTATGGATGGCGTTTTTGCCATAATGGACTTGTTTTGATTAACGAGGCAGTATAAGTGATAATTACATCATTCCGTATATTCAGGAAGAACAGACCGTTATTAGTACATTGTCTGACCACCGCCCGTCCGGCCTTTGATCCGGCCCGATTTCATCAAGCCATCGTAATGCCTCATGAGGAGGTGGCTTTCAATTTGCTGCAGGGTGTCAAGAATGACACCCACCAGGATCAGGAGCGAAGTTCCGCCATAAAAATAGGCAAACTGTGTATTGATGCCGATCAGCATCGCAAATGAGGGCAGAATGGTAACGATACCCAGAAAAATCGAGCCTGGCAATGTGATTCTTGACATCACCGCATCCAGAAATTCCACCGTTTTTTTCCCGGGTTTCACTCCGGGGATAAATCCCCCGTTCTTTTTCATATCCTCAGCCATTTGGACCGGATTGACGGTAATGGCTGTATAAAAGTAGGTAAAGGCTATTACAAGCATGAATTGTACAAAGTTATACCAGAAACCGGTATGGTTGCTGAATGCGCTGGCAAATTTTCCCATGTTTTCGGAACTGGTGAAACCTGCCAGGGTTAACGGGATAAACATGATGGCCTGGGCAAAAATAATAGGCATCACCCCGGCGGCATTCACCTTTAGTGGTATATACTGCCTGACTCCGCCATATTGTTTGTTTCCGACAATCCGTTTTGCGTACTGGACGGGAATCCTCCTGGTTCCCTGAACGAGCATGATGGTTCCAACAAATACAAAGAAAAGAAGGACAAACTCAACAAGAAACAACACCAAACCCCCTCCTTTCTGGGAAAGACGCGATGCGAGCTCACCGAAGATTGCAAACGGCAAACGGGCAATAATCCCGATCATGATGATGAGCGATATCCCATTCCCCAGTCCTTTATCAGTGATTCTTTCACCCAGCCACATGATAAACATAGATCCTGCTGTGAGAATAATGGTGGAAGAGACCATAAAGAAAGTCCCTTTCACTGCAAAAGCTGAATCGGGTAACTGGAAATTCAGGTTGGTAAGGTATGCCGGGGCCTGGAAAAGTAGGATCAGCACCGTCAGATACCGGGTAATCTGGTTGATTTTTCTTCGGCCTGATTCGCCTTCTTTCTGCAGGCGCTGGAAATAAGGTACGGCAATTCCAAGCAGCTGTATCACAATTGAAGCAGAGATGTAGGGCATGATCCCAAGTGCAAAAACAGCAGCATTTGAGAATGCACCTCCCGAAAACATATCGAGCAGGCCAAGCAAACCGGTAGCTGTCTGATTTTTCAGTTGCCCCAACTGGGCCGGGTCGATTCCCGGAAGCGACACATAGGAACCGAGACGATAAATCATCAGCAGAAACAATGTAGTACCAATACGTGACCGCAGGTCTTCTATCTTATAGATGTTCTTCAGTGTTTCTATAAATCGTTTCATTCCTTTTTACAGTATTTCTGTGGTTCCTTCTAATTTTTCGATTGCATCTTTCGCACTTTTCGAAAATGCATGGGCTTTTACAGTCAGCCTGTTGGTTAATACACCCTTCCCCAGAATCTTGATTTTTTCATTTTTTGAGACGATACCGGAATTCACGAGCACATCCAGATCGATTACCGAAATATTGAGTTTTTCGGAAAGACGCTGCAAGACCTCCAGATTGATTGCTTTAAATTCAATCCGGTTAAAATTTTTAAAACCTGATTTTGGCACAACACGCTGAAGTGGCATTTGACCTCCTTCGAACCCAATCTTCTGCGAGTAGCCCGATCTTGATTTTGCGCCTTTGTGCCCACGGGTTGATGTACCTCCCCTTCCTGATCCTTGTCCTCTGCCCAACCGCTTGTTGTTTCTGGTCGATCCCTTGGCCGGCCGTATTTTACTTAAATCCATCATAGTAGAGCTTTCTGTGTTAATTTACTTCTTCCACAGCCAACAGATGAATCATCTTATTGACCATTCCCCTGATCACCGGGGTATCGTTGTGTTCAACCGTCTGTAACCTTTTTCGCAAACCCAGTGAGGCAAGGATTGCCTTCTGATGTTTTGAAGCGCCGATACTGCTCCTGATCTGTGTAATCCTCAGTTTTGCCATGATTCCTATCCTTTAAAGACTTTTTCCAAAGTAATCCCGCGTTGCTGTGATATGGTATAAGCATCTCTCAGTTCGAGCAAAGCCTCCATGGTCGCTTTGACAAGGTTGTGAGGATTGGACGATCCCTGTGATTTGGCAAGGATATCGTGAATTCCGACACTTTCAAGGACAGCACGCATAGCACCTCCAGCCTTCACGCCGGTCCCGGAACGGGCCGGACGGAGCAAAACTTTTGCTCCGCCGAATTTGGCTTCCTGTTCATGGGGGATGGTTCCTTTGATCACCGGAATTTTTACAAGGTTTTTCTTTGCTGCATCAACTCCCTTTGCGATGGCAGCAGTTACTTCGCTTGCTTTTCCAAGACCCCATCCGACGATTCCGTTTTCATTGCCCACCACTACGATTGCCGAAAAACTGAAGGTACGTCCTCCCTTGGTTACTTTTGTCACCCTGTTAATGGCCACCAGTCTGTCTTTCAGTTCAAGATCACTGGTTTTGATATTTCTGATATTCTCTGACATAACTTTAAAATTTAAGGCCTGCTTCGCGCGCGGCATCAGCCAGTTGTTTAACCCTTCCATGATAGAGATATCCGTTCCGGTCGAACACAACCTGGGTAATGCCGGAAGCCAGGGCTTTCTCGGCGATTTTTTTGCCAACAAGCGAAGCCTTCACCGACTTGTTCCCTTCCTGTTCCGACATCTCTTTCCCCTGTGAGGTAGCTGAAAGGAGCGTGACCCCGTTGACATCATCGATCAGTTGTACGCTGATCTGCCTGTTGCTCCTGAAAACATTCATCCTTGGCCTGTCAGGGGTTCCACTAACGATTTTCCGGATTCTCTTTTTGATCCTGTACCGTCGTTCTGTTTTTGTTAATGACATAACTCTCCTTGATTTAACTATTTGACACCTGCGGCTTTACCGGCTTTGCGCCTGAGTTTTTCGCCTACAAACTTGATTCCCTTGCCCTTGTAAGGTTCGGGTTTACGGAAAGAACGGATTTTAGCTGCCACTTGTCCGATCAACTGCTTGTCGATGCTTTTAAGCGTAATATAAGGATTGCTCCTTTTCTCCGTCCTGGCTTCAACTTTGACTTCAGGAGGCAGCTGGATATAAGTGTGATGTGAATATCCAAGTACCAGATCAATCACATTGTCGGGCATTTGTTCGACCCGGTATCCCACACCGACCATTTCCATTTTGATTTCAAATCCTTTGGTTACCCCGGTGACCATATTGTTCACGAGTGCACGGTACAATCCATGAAGCGAGCGGTGGTTCTTCTGGTCGCTTGGGCGCTCAAATCGCAGTTCGTTGTTTTCCTGAATCACCCTGATCTCTTTGCTGACCTTTTGACTGAGAGTCCCCAAAGGCCCCTTTACGGTAACCTCATTGTCATCACTGATCTTTACACTGACCCCCGCAGGAATTATGACGGGCAATTTACCAATCCTTGACATGACATTCCTCCTGTTAATATACGTAACATAATACTTCGCCCCCTACATTCATGGTACGGGCTTCCTTATCGGTCATTACCCCTTTCGAAGTTGAAATGATGGCGATTCCCAAACCGTTCAGCACCCGGGGTATATTTTCGGCATCGCAGTAATTGCGCAATCCCGGCCGGCTGACCCGCTTCAGGGTTTTGATGGCCGACACCTTTGTTTCAGGATGATACTTCAGGGCTATTTTAATGTTACCCTGGTAATTCACATTCTCTTCAAATTTGTAATTGAGTATGTATCCCTTTTCCTTCAATATCCTGGTCATTTCTTTCTTTATATTGGAAGCAGGAATATCGACCACGCGGTGGTTGGCACGGATTGCATTCCTCAGCCGCGTCAGATAATCTGCAATGGGATCTGTAATTTTGCTCATTTTTCAACTCTTTAATACCATTTACCAACTTGCTTTTTTCACACCCGGGATCAACCCCTGAGAAGCCATTTCCCTGAAATTGATCCTGCTGATCCCGAACTGCCTCATATATCCTTTAGGCCTTCCAGTCAGCTTACAACGGTTATGCAACCGCACAAACGATGAATTTTTAGGCAATTTCTGCAATCCGACGGAATCACCGGCAGCTTTTAACCGTGCCCTTTTTTCGGCATATTTTGCACAAAGTGCTGCGCGTTTGACCTCCCGGGCTTTCATTGACTCTTTAGCCATAATTAATTCTTTTTGACGTTTTTGAACGGTAATCCTAACTCTCTCAGCAAAGCAAAGCCTTCCTCATCCGTATTGGCAGTTGTAACAAACGTGATATTCATTCCGTTGATTTTCGTCACTTTGTCAATGTTGATTTCAGGAAAAATGATCTGCTCAGGTACGCCCAGCGTATAATTCCCCCGGCCATCCATTTTGCTCTCAATCCCGTGGAAATCACGGATACGAGGCAGTGCAACCGAAATTAATCTGTCGAGGAATTCATACATTTTGTCACGCCGTAAGGTTACACGAACCCCGATAGGCATCTTTTTTCTTAGTTTGAAATTGGAAATATCCTTTTTCGACCTGGTCTGTACGGCTTTCTGGCCGGCAATCATGGTCATTTCTTCAGTTGCCACTTCGATGATCTTCTTGTCGGCAATGGTTGAGCCTACACCCTGGTTAAGAACAATCTTTTCCAGCCTGGGAACCTGCATCACCGACTTATAGCTGAACTCTTTCATCAGCGCAGGAATGGTGGTTTCCCTGTATTTTTTTTCGAGGGTGGGTATATAGTCCATTACTTAATCTCCTCTCCTGATTTTTTTGAATAACGAACCAGTTTGCCTTCTGCATTCAATCTGCGTCCGATCCGGGTTGGTTTTCCGGTTTTCGGATCTACCAGCATCAGGTTCGATATATGAATTGACAACTCTTTTTCAATAATGCCTCCCTGCGGATGTTTCGCATTCGGTTTTGTATGCTTCTTAATTACATTCACTCCTTCCACGATGGCGCGGTTTGATTTCCGGATGACTTCCAGCACCCGCCCCTTGTTTCCAAGATCATCGCCCGCAATCACCACAACCGTGTCTCCCTTTTTAATATGGCACTTCTTTTGCATGGTACATTTTGTTTTTCAAAGCACTTCAGGTGCCAGTGAAATGATTTTCATATTCAAATCGCGCAATTCACGGGCAACGGGTCCGAAAATACGGGTACCCCTCATTTCCCCTGCATTGTTTAACAGTACAACCGCATTGTCATCAAAGCGGATATAAGAACCATCGTTACGGCGAACCTCTTTTTTTGTCCGCACAACGATGGCCTTCGAGACAGAGCCTTTTTTCACATCGGCTCCCGGAGTGGCACTTTTCACTGAAACTACAATGGTATCACCCAATGTTGCATAATGTTTGCGGGTACCTCCCAGAACCCGGATGCATAGGACCTCCTTCGCTCCGCTGTTATCAGCTACCACGCATCTTGTTTCCTGCTGTATCATAATTACTTAGCCCTTTCAATTATTTCAACGAGTCTCCAACATTTTTGTTTGCTGAGCGGCCGGGTTTCCATGATACGCACTTTATCTCCGATGTTGCATGTATTGGTCTCGTCGTGGACGTAAAACTTGGTTGTTTTGTTAATGAATTTCCCGTAGATCGGATGTTTGACTTTCCGTTTTTCGGCAACCACAATGGTTTTATTCATTTTATTGCTGACAACCAGCCCGATGCGCTCTTTTCTGAGGTTTCTTTCTTTTTTTTCTTCCATTTCCGAATAAGTTCTGTTGTGTTAAACTTTCCTGGTTCTAAGGATGGTTTTCATCCTGGCAATGTTTCTTCTTGACTCCCGGATCTTCATGGGATTGTCAAGTGACGACACGCTATGGTTTAACCTCATGCGCACCAGGTTTTCCTGTTCAGTTTGCAGGCGCTCTTCGATCTCCTTGCTTGTCAGTTCTATTATCTCAGACGTTTTCATATTTCTCTATTATCACTGTTCAACATAATCGCGCCTTACGACAAACTTGGTAGTAACGGGCAATTTCTGGGCTGCCAGGCGTAATGCTTCCTTTGCCATCTCAAAAGGCACTCCTTCGGCTTCGATGATGATCCTGCCGGGTGTGACCGGGGCCACAAATGCCTCAGGTGCTCCCTTTCCTTTTCCCATACGCACTTCTGCAGGCTTTTTCGTGATGGGTTTATCGGGAAAAATCCGGATCCATATCTGACCCTGTCTTTGCATGTGGCGCGTGACTGCCACCCTGGCTGCTTCAATCTGACGGCCAGTTATCCATGCTTCTTCCAGTGATTTAATCCCAAATGAACCGAAAGCCAACTGGTTTCCCCTCTGGGCAATGCCTTTCATTCTGCCCTTTTGTGCTCTTCTGAATTTTGTTCTTTTTGGCTGTAACATCTTTTTATATTCTTGCCGGTTAGACCATTACTTTCTTCTCTTCCTTGTTCCTCCGCTGCTCTTCGGGGCACCGTTGCGCGTCTGTTTTGGGCTTACGTTCGGTGAAAGGTCGGGAACTCCATATACCATTCCTTTACAAATCCAGACTTTGACACCGATAAGCCCCGTTTTGGTGAGAGCTTCGCCTAGTGCGTAATCGATATCGGCCCGAAGGGTATGCAGGGGGGTCCGGCCATCCTTGTACATTTCAGAACGTGCCATTTCAGCCCCGTTCAAACGACCGGAAACAAGAATCTTGATCCCTTCAGCACCCATTCTCATGGTCGATGCAATGGCTAATTTGACCGCCCTGCGGTAGGCAACTTTCCCTTCGATCTGCCGTGCCACATTGCTCGCCACGATATGGGCGTCCAATTCAGGCCTTTTGATCTCAAAAATGTTGATCTGTACCTCTTTATTGGTGATCCCCTTCAACTCTTCTTTCAGTTTGTCAACTTCCTGTCCTCCCTTGCCAATAATGATTCCCGGACGCGAAGTATGTACAGTGATAGTGATCAGTTTCAGTGTCCGTTCGATAATGATCTTAGAAATACTTGCCTTCGACAGACGTGTATTCAGGTAATCCCTGATCTTCTGGTCTTCGACCAGTTTATCACCGTAATTGTCCCCGCCAAACCAATTGGAATCCCATCCTTTAATGAACCCCAGACGATTTGAAATTGGATTTACTTTTTGTCCCATCTATTATTTGTTATTATTTTCAAACAATTCCTGCTTCTGATCCACGAAAATAGTCACATGATTCGAGCGTTTTCTGATCCGGTGTGCCCTGCCCTGTGGTGCCGGCCTCAACCTTTTCAGCATCCGACCCGAATCTACCGTAATCCGGCTGACTACCAGAGGATGCTCTTCAATCCTGACTCCTTCGTTTTTTGCCTGCCAGTTGGCAACTGCTGACATCAGCAGTTTTTCAACCTTCTGCGATGCTTCCTTCGACGAAAATTTAAGCACATCTAACGCCCGGTTTACTTCCATCCCCCTGATCATATCGGCTACCAGCCTCATTTTTCGTGGTGATGACGGGCAATTTCTCAATATGGCAAAGTATTGTTGTTTTTTTTGCTCCCTGCGCTTTTCAGCTGCGATTCTTTTTCTGGAACCCATTGATTTTCAATTTAATGATTATCATTGCAATTTACCTGTTCCCGGAATGTCCCCTGAATGTCCTTGTCGGAGCGAATTCCCCCAGGCGATGTCCTACCATATTCTCGGTGATATAGACAGGAATGAATTTATTCCCGTTGTGGACCGCGATGGTGTGTCCTACAAAATCAGGTGAAATAACTGAGGCCCTGGCCCAGGTCTTTAAAACCGACTTTTTGTTGGTTTCATTCATGGCCAACACCCGTTTCTCAAGTTTATATGCAATATACGGGCCTTTTTTTAACGATCGACTCATGATTCTCTCCTTTACAATTATTTCTTCCTACGCTCTATGATGTATTTGTTCGATGACTTCTTGGGGGCTCTGGTTTTGTAACCTTTTGCCAGCAAACCTTTCCTCGACCGGGGGTGTCCTCCCGAAGCCCGGCCTTCGCCACCACCCATCGGATGGTCGACAGGATTCATGGCAACCCCGCGTACTCTCGGTCGCCGTCCCATCCATCTCTTTCTTCCGGCCTTACCCGATTTTTCAAGGTTGTGATCCGAATTTCCGACAATACCAACCGTTGCCCTGCAACTGGTCAGCACCATCCGGCTTTCACCCGAAGGCATTTTCAGAATCGCATACTTCCCTTCACGGGATGTCAGCTGAGCATGTGTTCCTGCACTGCGCGCCATTACTCCGCCCTGCCCGGGCTGAAGCTCAATGTTGTGAACAAGGGTACCTAATGGTATCTCCCCCAAAGGAAGGGAATTTCCGATCTCGGGATCAATCCCGCTGCCACTGAGTACCTTCTGTCCAACCTGCAGTCCCTGGGGAGCCAGAATATACCGTTTCTCACTGTCTTCATACACAAGAAGCGCAATGTTCGCCGTGCGGTTTGGATCATACTGTATCGAATCAACAACAGCAGAAACCCCATCCTTGTTCCGTTTGAAATCAATGATCCGGTATTTCCGCTTATGTCCCCCACCTATATACCTCATTGTCATGCGACCCTGGTTATTGCGACCACCAGATTTCCGCAGGGGCTCCAACAACGATTTTTCAGGCGTAGATGCAGTAATGGCATCAAAGGAACTGATAATCTTGTGCCTTTGACCCGGTGATACTGGTTTAATTTTTCTTACTGCCATTTTTTAATTAAATATTACTGTAAAAATCAATGCTCTCACCTTTTGCAAGCGTCACAATTGCTTTCTTGTATGAAGTTGTCCGTCCGCTGATAACGCCAGCTTTGGTGTACCTCGACTTCTTCTTCCCGCTGTAAACCATGGTGTTCACTTTCTCCACCGAAACACTGTACAGGCTCTCCACCGCTGTTTTGATCTGCTGCTTTGTAGCCTGCCGACGTACCATAAACCCGTAACGGCTGAAGCGATCGGCCTGTCCCGTCATTTTTTCGGTTACGATCGGTTTTATTAATATATCCATGATGCAATGCTGTTATAGCTTAAATACTTCTTCGATTTTTCCGATTGAACTTTCCAGAAACACAAGTGTTTTGGCGTTTAGTATCTGGTAAGTTGTTAATTCTGAAGCAGTTACAACCGAAACGTCTTGTAAATTTCTGGAGGACAAATATATGGTTTTATTTTCTTCCGGTAACACGAAAAGTGACTTTTTATCAGATAATTTCAGGTTAGCGGAAATGGCTACCATTTTTTTCGTTTTCGGTGCCTCAAATGTAAAGTTTTCGACAACCAGAATATTGTTATCCAAAGCTTTATATGACAACGCCGATTTCCGGGCCAGTTGCTTGATTTTTTTGTTCAGCTTGAACCGGTAGTTCCGGGGACGGGGTCCGAAAGCACGGCCTCCCCCAACAATGGTAGGTGAGGTGATCATCCCCGCACGGGCGGTTCCTGTTCCTTTCTGCCGTTTGATCTTCTTTGTACTACCAGCAACTTCACCCCGTTCTTTCGACTTATGGGTTCCCTGCCTTTGACTGGCCATATATTGTTTAACATCCAAATAAATGGCGTGGTCGTTGGGCTCAATACCAAAAATCTGATCATCCAGTACGATCTTTCTTCCGGTATCTGTTCCTTGAATATCTAAAACACTTAGTTCCATTGTTTCCGAATTGTTATGTAAGAACCTTTTGCACCGGGGACCGATCCTTTCAGCACAATGATATTTTGCTCTGGGATGACTTTTAAAACCAGCAGGTTTTCGATGGTCATACTCTGATTACCCATTCTGCCTGCCATCCTGAGTCCCTTCACAACGCGCGACGGCCATGAGGAGGCACCGAGTGATCCGGGGGCTCTCAGGCGGTTGTGCTGTCCGTGTGTCGACTGTCCGACCCCTCCGAATTTGTGGCGCTTGACAACTCCCTGGAAACCTTTCCCTTTGGAAACGCCTTCAACATCCACATAATCGTCTACATGAAAAATGTCGACGGTAATCACATCTCCCAGGTCGAAATGTTCCCTGAAAGTGTCTTTAAATTCAACAACCTTTTTCTTGGGGGTTGTTCCGGCTTTTCTGAAGTGACCAAATTCTGCCTTGTTTGCGCTTTTCTCCTTTTTGTCGTCAAAGCCAAGCTGCAGAGAATGGTAGCCGTCTTTCTCAACCGTTTTCACCTGTGTTACCACACAGGGACCGGCCTCAATGACAGTGCATGGGATATTTTTCCCCTCAACACTGAATACGGATGTCATTCCGATTTTTTTTCCAATAATTCCAGCCATTTCGACTACTTTTTTTAATGATTATCACACTTTGATCTCCACCTCCACACCACTTGGCAATTCAAGTTTCATCAGGGCGTCGATGGTTTTTGCCGTTGAACTGTAAATGTCGATCAGTCTTTTATAAGACGAGAGCTGGAACTGTTCCCTTGATTTTTTGTTCACAAAGGTCGACCGTAAAACCGTAAATACCCTCCGGTGTGTTGGCAGCGGGATTGGACCGCTGACTACGGCTCCGGTGGTTTTCACTGTCTTTACGATCTTTTCAGCTGACTTGTCAACAAGATTATGATCGTACGATTGCAGTTTAATCCTGATTTTCTGACTCATAATGAGATTGTATTGATTATTGTAATAAATCTGTCCTGCCTTTCATTTCAAAGAGCACTTTTTCAGCAAGGAACCTGGGTACCTCTTCATAATGGCTGAATTCCATTGTAGAGGTGGCCCGTCCCGATGACAAGGTCCTTAACACTGTTACATAACCGAACTGTTCGGCCAGTGGAACCAGGGCATGGATAACCCTGGCACCTGCCTTGGTTTCCATTCCTGTCACGTTTCCCCTCCTCCGGTTCAGATCGCCGATGATATCCCCCATATATTCGTCGGGGGTGACAATTTCAAGCTTCATGAGTGGTTCAAGCAGCTTGGGACCAGCTTTGGGTGCTGCCGACCGGAATGCCTGCCTTGCACATATCTCAAATGAAAGCTGATCGGAGTCGACAGGGTGATATGAACCATCGATCAGGGTAACCTTGAGGTTTTCGAGCGGATAACCGGCCAGGGGACCATTCAGAAGAGCCTCCCTGAACCCCTTCTCCACTGCCGGAATGTACTCCCTCGGAATATTCCCGCCTTTCACCTTATCAACAAACTCGAGGCCCTGAAATCCTTTTTCGGCAGGTTCGATCCTGACAATGATGTCAGCAAATTTTCCCCGTCCTCCTGTTTGTTTCTTAAATACTTCCCGAAGTTCAACCGGTAGGGTGATGGCCTCCTTGTAATTTACCTGGGGGGCCCCCTGGTTGCATTCGACTTTGAACTCCCTCCGCAGCCGGTCGATGATGATTTCCAGATGAAGTTCGCCCATTCCGCTGATCACAGTTTGCCCCGATTCGGGATCGGTCTGTACCCGGAAAGTAGGATCTTCTTCGGTCAGTTTTGACAAACCGTTGGCCAGTTTGTCAATATCGTTCTGCGACCTGGGCTCCACTGCGATACCGATCACTGGTTCGGGGAAAATCATGCTTTCCAGTTCGACAGGGTGATCAGGAGCACACAAGGTATCGCCGGTCCTGATATCTTTCAGACCGGCAGCAGCGCAGATATCCCCAGCTTCAATAGTCTCTTTGGGATTCTGCTTATTTGAATGCATCTGGTACAACCTCGAAATCCGTTCTTTTTTACCGGTTCTCGAATTTAATACCAGTTGTCCGGAATCGACTTTCCCTGAATAGACACGTATGTAGCATAGCCTTCCCACAAAGGGATCGGTGGCAATTTTGAAGGCAAGTCCTGAAAATGGTTCACTTACATCAGGATTCCTGAAGAGTTTTCGGTCGGGATATCCAGGCTCATTTCCGGTGATGGCTCCAATATCAACCGGACTTGGCAAAAAGGCACAGACTGCATCGAGCAGCAATTGGATGCCCTTGTTTTTAAATGCCGACCCGCACAACATCGGGACAATGGTTCCCTGCATGGTTGCTTTTCGCAAGACAGACAGTAGTTCATCGATCGTAATCAATCCGGGATTCTCGAGATAACGTTCAAGCAGGGCATCGTCGACTTCGGCGACCGATTCCATAAGTCGGCCACGCCATTCTTCAGCCTGTTCCTCAAGTTCCGGAGGAATTTCGCCGATGGTGAACCTGGAGCCAAGGGTTTCATCATCGAACCAACGGATGGCTTTCATCCGGATCAGGTCGACCACTCCTTCAAATTTTTCTTCTGCGCCAATGGGAATAGAGAGCGGAACCGGGTTGGCTTTTAATTTTTCCCGGATATCGGAATAGACATGGAAAAAATCAGCCCCGTGCCGATCCATCTTATTCACAAAAGCGATCCGGGGAACTCCATATTTAGCGGCCTGTCTCCACACTGTCTCCGATTGTGCTTCCACACCCCCTACTGCACAGAACAAGGCAACTGCTCCATCCAGAACACGGAGTGAACGCTCCACTTCAACAGTAAAATCGACATGGCCTGGTGTATCAATGATATTGATCTTGTAGCTCCGGTCTGCATATTTCCAGAAGGTAGTGGTCGCAGCCGATGTGATCGTAATCCCCCGTTCCTGTTCCTGTTCCATCCAGTCCATTGTTGCAGCTCCGTCATGGACTTCCCCCATGCGGTGTGTCAGACCGGTATAGAAAAGGATCCGTTCGGACGTAGTGGTTTTACCGGCATCGATGTGAGCCATTATCCCTATGTTCCTGGTATATCTCAGATCCTGTAAAGCCATTCTGATCTTCCTCTCAATTCATTATCAGTAGTATGCACCCTGATCATCAGAACCTGAAATGTGCGAATGCCCTGTTTGCTTCGGCCATCCGGTGGGTATCCTCCTTTTTCTTGTAGGCGCCCCCTTCCTGGTTGTACGCAGCCACGATCTCGGAAGCAAGCTTATCGGCCATCGATTTGCCTGAACGTTTGCTGGCGTAAAGGATCAAATTCTTGATACTGATAGCTATTTTCCGTTCGTTGCGGATTTCCATAGGCACCTGGAAGTTTGCCCCGCCCACTCGGCGGCTTTTCACTTCAACCTGGGGGGTGATGTTTTCCAGGGCTTTTTTCCAGACATCAAGCGGCGAAAGTTCGTCATTCTTCATCCTTTTGCCGACAAGATCGAGGGTATCATAAAAAATTGAATAGGCTAACGATTTTTTGCCGTCTTTCATCAGGTCGTTTACAAAACGGGTAACCAGAACATCGTTAAATCTGGGATCGGGAAGAAGATGCCTCTTCCCCGGTTTTGTTTTTCTCATTTTTTTTGTTGTTAGTGTTATTTAAATTGGCTGCCCACAGGCGGTGTCTTCAGCGTTGCCCGGGAAGACTTGGGCGAACTGCTTACTCAACCAAACCACTTAGCAAAGAACTTAAATGAACAGATTTTTTATTTCTTTTTACCAGCTGCCACAGGTGTCTTTCCTGCTTTCGGCCTTTTGGCGCCATATTTTGAACGACGTTGGAGACGGCCTTCAACTCCGGCTGTATCCAGTGCTCCGCGTATTATGTGATAACGCACACCCGGCAGATCTTTCACCCTGCCTCCGCGTACCAGTACAATCGAGTGTTCCTGCAGATTGTGTCCTTCGCCGGGAATGTAAGCGTTCACCTCTTTCAGGTTTGTCAGACGAACCCTTGCAACCTTGCGCATGGCTGAATTCGGTTTCTTTGGTGTGGTTGTGTACACTCGCACGCAAACTCCCCGTCGCTGAGGACATGAATCCAAAGCAGGTGACTTACTCTTATCAACTTTGTTTTGTCTTCCCTTTCTTACTAACTGTTGAATCGTTGGCATAAATACCTGTTTTTCTCGTTTATAATTTTTTAAAATGGACTGCAAAAGTATGAATATTTATTGAAATACAACGGTTTTCAGTGCTAAAAACCGGATATAGCTCCAAAAACGGCACGCAAAAGTACGAATTTTCAGGAAAAGCCAAATTCAGGGAAGGAAAAAAATGAAAAAAATGAAAATTCGACCCGGGAAAGTATCAATCGGTTAACATTCTTTCCCTAAAAATAGAAACAAGAGGAGCCACTATCCGCTCAATCAGCCGCCGGTCCCTGGTAATGATTTCAGCCGTACCAAGCATCTCCTGGCCGGAAGGAAGCACTTTCCTGTAGTTTGTAATCAAACCCGGAGGCAGACTCACTTCAGCAGTATAAAAACTTTCACCGTTGACATTGACAGTTACCGAAGATAAAGTTGTGATTCTGCCTTCCAGGAAACCATATTCCATGTAAGGAAAATTATCAAGTTTGATATTTACCCTCTGCCCCACTTCAACCTTTCCCGCACCGGAAACCGGAACAAGTGCTTTGCCAATTACTTTCTGTGAATCAACCGGTACTACCGAAAACACAACACTTCCGGCCGGCACATACTGGTTTTTCGCCCAGATGCTGTTAAAAGTGATTTTGCCGGCAATCGGAGACTTCAGAACATACATCTGCTCCCATGTTTTCAACTGGCTCACAAGATTGTCGTAATGTTCTTTCAATGAAGACTGAAGCTTCTTTGCGGTTTCTGCATTTGTAACTTCCAGTTCCTGAATCTGCTGATTCAGGTTATTGATTGTAATGTTGATGTTGACCATGTCAGTGAGAGAATTCCGGTATGAATACTTCTGTTTCAGAAGTGAAGCTTTTGAGTTTTCATAATCCATATCGGAAATCACATTCCTGACATGCAACATTGAATCACGGAGATATTGTTTCTCCTTCAGTTCATAATCTTCCTTCAAAACATCAGCCTGATCGCGCATTTTCTGGTAATAATTCCGGTAATCATTCACCTGTTTTCTCAGTGTCTGTATCCTTTGGCTCACCGGGTTGAACCCCAGAAAGGTGTTGTATTCCTTTATCCGGCCCACAAATGATGAAAAATAAGTCTGGAATTCACCTAAGCTGTACCCTTCGTTGCATCTGATCTCACTGATCTTATCAGGTAAATCAAAGTACCCTTTGATTGAATCCAGTTCTCTGATCAGATTGTAAACATCAGTAAAGTTAGCGGGATTCTCGATAATTCCGAGCAACTCTCCCGGGCCAACAATCTGTTTATCAACCACGAACAATGTATCAATCTTGCCGTTTGTTTTCGAAACAATCGAAACGGGGGGATTTTCCGGGATCACAGTCACACGCGACGGAATAATGTCGGGGTACCTGTAAAAGTAACTGCCTGCCAGCAACACGATGATTACAATGAATATTACCGTGATTCCCCATCGGACTATCCACTGCGGAGGAGTTCCCAGAATCTCCTGTACCTCATCGGACCTTAATTCTAAATTGTTATTTTCGGACAAGTGATAAATTTTTAAACTGTTATACCATAATATTCAATCCACCCTATAAACTTTTGATTTTTAACAATATAGCAATTTGTCAATTTACCCACCAAGTTCCAACTGATTTTTCACCAGTTCAAAATATTTTCCCCTTCGGGCGATCAGTTCATCGTGTGTTCCAGTTTCCGCTATTTCTCCATTTTCCAGTACAATAATCTGATCGGCATGTTTTACTGTACTGAGGCGATGGGCGACAGTCACAACGGTTCGTCCCGAGAAAAACTGTTTCAGGTTTTCGATAATTTTTTTTTCATTGTTTGCGTCGAGTGAGTTGGTTGCCTCGTCAAAAAAGAGAAAGGCTGGATCTTTATAAACCGCCCGTGCTATAAGGATCCTCTGCTTCTGTCCCTGGCTAAGCCCGGCTCCCTCCTGACCGATTTTTGTATTGTACCGCAACGGGAGCGATTCAATATATTGATCGATATAGGCCAGACAGACGGCATTTTTCAACTTCTTTTTATCGGGAAATTCATCACCGACTGCAATATTTTCTGCAATTGAATTTGAGAAAATGAATCCATCCTGCATAACAACCCCGCAATGGCTTCTCCACATTTCCATGCTAAACTGCGACAGGTCAATTCCCCCGATCTGGATTTTACCTTCGCCGGGGGGATAAAAGCCAAGTAAAAGTTTGAGAAGTGTGGTCTTTCCACTTCCGCTTGGTCCGACAACAGCGGTTACTTTATTTGTCGGAATCACCATATTGATATTTCGGAGTACAGCCGGAGACCTGGGCCCTTCATACCGGAATCCCAATCCGGAAATCGTGATCTCCTTATTGTCAGGCAGTTCAGTGATCAGATCAGCACCCGCTTCTTCTTCATCCCGGTTATGGATTTCACCCAACCTTTCAAGGCTGATCCTTGCGTCCTGCCCTGCCTGAATAAAACCAATAAACTCACTCACAGGACCATTCAACTGTCCGATGATATATTGTACGGCCATCATCATCCCCAGGGTCATGTCACCATGAATTACCGACCTGGCTGCAAGGTAGGAGATCAGGATATTCTTCGTCTGATTGATCAGGGTGGACCCCGCCTGTTGGTTTTGGCCCAGCATCAATCCCTTTACACTGACTTTAAACATCCTGGCCTGGATACGTTCCCATTCCCAGCGTTTCTGCTTTTCGCAGTTGTTCAGTTTGATCTCCTGCATCCCGGTAATCAGCTGGTAAATGTTGCTCTGGTTGGAAGAGGCCACATTAAAACGCTTATAATCAAGCTCTTTTCTTTTTTTAAGAAAAAGAAGAATCCATCCGATGTATAGTGCGCTTCCGACATAAAAAACCCAAAGAATATTCAGGTCGTACCATGCCAGAACAAAACTGTAGATAACAAAAACAAATATACCAAACGACATATTGATCAGGCTGCCGGTCAGGAAAACCTGGATTCGCTGGTTATCATCGATCCGTTGGCGCAGGTCACCGATCATTTTTGTATCGAAAAAACTGACCGGCAGTTTCATCAGTTTGATAAGGAAGTCGGAAATCAGCGAAATACTGATACGGGTACTTGTATGGAGCATTATCCAGCTCCGTATAAACCCAACGCTGGTCTGGCTGACAGTCAGCACCAGCTGGGCCACCAGCACCAGGACGACGAACCGAAGATTGTTGGTTGCGATCCCCACATCGACAATGGCCTGGGTAAAGAAAGGAAAGATAAGGCTTAGAAAACTGCCTGTCAAAAATCCGAGAAGAAGCTGAATAATCAGTTTCCGGTATGGCCGCAAATAGGAAAACAGGTATCTGAAACCGGTTTTATTGAGTTTTTCACCCTCCTCCCTGTAAAAATCAGGAGTGGGTGCTAACAAAAGGGCAATACCCGCCGGTACACCTTCCTGCATGGTGGAAGCCCAGTGTTTCAGGAATTCTTCCTTTGTATATGTCAGGTATCCGTGGGCAGGATCCGAAATATAAAACAGGTCATTCTCACTGCTTTCCCGTTTAAAAAGAGCTGTTTTCCCTGATTTCCTTATTTTATAAAGAACAACAAAGTGATTCTGGGTCCAATGCAGTATCACAGGTAACGGAATCTCTTTCAATTTTTCGCAAGTCAGCCTAACACCCTGGGTACGGAAACCGATTTTTTCTGCTGCATCGCTGATAGTCAGCAGGGAGACTCCTTCCCTGGTCTTCCAGGTGAGTTGCCGGAGGGTTTCGAGATTATAGTGCCGTCCGAAATACTTTGCCACAATTCGCAGACAGGTCGGACCGCAATCCATTGCATCGGGCTGGAGATAATGAGGAAACTTCGGCATGATCCGTTCAGATAAAGCTTCCCAAAAATAGAAATATTGACCAGATAATTGATGGCAATCATTGGATTATATTTGAAAGTTTCATTTTTGAAAATTCAATCAACTTGATTGTTACCAAATTATTGCTATTTTTGGCGACCTTAAAAAAGGTTCTTCTTCCTGTTTGAATTATTCATCAAAACATTATAAAATGAAAGTTTATAAAACCAGACAAATCAGGAACATAGCGCTACTCGGCAATGCCGGCAGCGGAAAAACCACCCTCGCGGAAGCCATGCTGCTCGAGGGTGGAGTAATCAACCGCAAAGGAGATGTTGTGGCAAAAACCACGGTATCGGATTTCAATCTCATTGAACAGGAATATGGCAATTCGGTTTATTCCTCTGTTTTATATACCGAATGCAAAGACACTAAGCTGAACATTCTCGACACACCGGGGATGGATGATCTTAACAGTGGTCTGGTTTCTTCACTCGAAGTAGCTGATCTTGGGCTGATGTTGATTAACGCATCAACCGGTGTGGAAGCGGGGACTGAAGCAGCCGGGCGACATGCAGAATCAAAAAATATTCCCATGGCGCTGCTGTTCAACGGGTTGGATCATGAAAACGCCAATTTCGAACAGTCGCTTGAGAAATGCAAGGCCTCATTCGGGAATAAAGTGACCGTTGTCCAGTACCCATTTGAAACCGGGCCGACATTCCATGCCATCATCGACGTTCTGAAAATGAAAATGTACAGGTATGGAAAAGATAGCGGACGGGCCGAGGTTCTTGATATACCCGATTCAGAAAAAAAGCGGGCCGAAGAGCTCCAGAATCAGTTGTTTGAAATGGCTGCCGAAAATGATGAATCTTTGATGGAGACCTATTTCGAGAATGGGTCCCTTACCGAAGAAGAATTGCACAAGGGAATGAAACTGGGGATCCTGCAAAGGGACCTTTTCCCCGTCTTATGCAGTTGTGCCAAGAAAAGTATTGGAATTGACAGATTGCTCGAAGTGCTTTCCGAGATAGCACCTGCTCCTGATGAAAGACCGATGCGGAAAATTGAGGCCGGGAAACAAGTTACCATGAACGAGAATGATATACCTTCTCTTTTTGTATTTAAAACGGCCGTTGAGACCCACGTGGGTGAGATCACCTATTTCAAAGTCATGTCGGGGAAAATAACCGAAAGCATCGACCTGGTCAATATAAACAACGGGTCAAAGGAAAGGTTGTCGCAACTCTTTGTGGCTGCCGGCAAAAACAGGGTAAAGGTACCCGAAATATACGCAGGTGACATCGGATGTACGGTAAAGCTGAAGGATACAAAATACAACCAAACCCTGACTTTGAAAGAGGCTGGAACACAGTTTGCCCCGATTGAATTTCCTAACCCGAGGCACAGGGTAGCAGTGAAAGCTGTCAGTGAAACCGATGATGAAAAGGTTGGGGAAGTCCTGAACCGGATCAAATATGAGGACCCCACATATGTCATTGAATACTCGAAGGAACTGAGGCAGTTGATTGTTCACAACCAGGGCGAATACCATGTAAATATACTGAAATGGTTCTTTGACAATGTATACAAAATTGATGTGGAATTCAAAGAGCCCAGGATACCATACCGCGAAACCATTACAAAGGCGGCTCAGGCTGATTACAGACATAAAAAGCAATCGGGGGGAGCGGGACAATTCGGTGAAGTCCATATGATTATCGAACCACTCGAAGAAGGATCGGTACCAAAAACAGCATTTGTAATTGACGGAAAAGAATACAAACTTTCAATCCGGGATACGCAGGAATACAACCTCACCTGGGGTGGCAAACTGCTGTTCTGCAACTGCATCGTGGGCGGATCGATTGATGGAAGGTTCATGCCTGCCATTCTGAAAGGAATTATGGAAAAAATGGAACAAGGCCCGCTTACCGGATCCTATGCACGCGACATCATTGTTTATGTTTACGACGGCAAGATGCACCCGGTCGACTCCAATGAAATTTCTTTCCGGCTAGCCGGAAGGAATGCTTTCAGCATGGCCTTCAAGAAATCGAATCCCAAAATCCTCGAACCCATTTATGACCTTGAGATCTGGGTTCCTTCAGAAAGAATGGGCGATGTGATGAGTGACTTACAGGGGCGCCGTGCCCTGATTATGGGAATGGGATCGGAAAAGGGATTTGAAAAAATCACTGCCCGTGTACCCCTGAAGGAAATGAACAAATATAACACTTCACTCAGTTCCCTAACCGGGGGAAGGGGTATTTTCAGGATGAACTTCAACGCTTACGAAAAAGTGCCTGCCGATGTCCAGGATGCTTTGCTCAAAGCATATGAGGCAGAACAGGAAGAAGAATAAATCTTATTCAGATTTCAGAAAGCTGTCGGGTTTAACCAGGGCAGCTTTTTTTATCTGTATTTGTCCGTATATGTCTTCAAGTAACAGCAATGTTTAAGTTGAAATTATTATGAATCGGGAATATAGCATGATGATTCATAGAGAACCTGAACGAATCATTCCTTTCTCCTGATCAGTTACACATTACCGTGTTTCCATCGATTCTTTGCATCCCGTCCGGTTGGTTGCAGTACATAAAAGTTTACGGCCGGGCTAGCCATCCGGCCTCCGATGCGCCCATCCCATACCGATTCGGTCCAGGTTTTCTCAAATCCCCTGACATTTCCGCTCTGCCAGACATGGACCACCTTGCCCCAGCGGTTGAAAACCGAAATCTTAACACTCTGCATCGACCAGAATTTCACCACAAATAAATCGTTGGTGCCATCACCGTTCGGAGTGAAAACATTGGGAACTGCAAAATAAGAAGTATCAACCACGATGTAATCATCCATGTAGACGGTATCGGTGCAAAGGTGAAATTCAGACTGTTTCTTTGAAATCAGCTTGACCATGTAAGTGCCTGAATTCTCGTATACCATCACAGGATTATCGTTTGTAACCGGTTTCACGAACATGAAACTATCGACAGGAAGCGTTGTCCTGGCCGATTCCTTTTTGATATCGTCGAGGTTTCTGAAAAAAAACCATTCATACAAACCTGGGTCCCCGTTCTGGGAAGTGTTGCTGAATTTTACTTCCAGTGGGGCCTCCCCGCTCATGGGATCAGCCTTAAACTCAGCTTTGGTAACAATCGACCTGTAGGTGACACGGTCTGAAAAAGTACATCCGAACCGGTCCCTCACTGTGAAAATATATTCAGTGTCTTTGGTGGGTGGATCAAAGATTTTTGGTGACAGAATCCTGGAAACCAGTTCATCCCCCTGATGCCATTCAACTTCGGCATTTCCTGCCATTTCGACCCGCTGGCCGGAAACAGGATCATAGTATTCAAGGGGAGTATCATTCATGCTTCCCTTCAGGACGAAGAAATCACAATTCGATTCTGTAATCTCTGCCTTTACATTGTTCCGGTGGTTGATCACCCAGGCCTTGTAAATCTGAATTGTGTCTCCCTTTGTGATAGTAACCCGGTACAAACCAT
>CAYNBE010000005.1:0-39152 GCA_964395045.1 uncultured Prolixibacteraceae bacterium
CACTCAGCTATCCTTCTTTCTGATAAAGGATTTCTGACCTGATTTTCCGGGTGTCTTCCTCAAACCCAGGTTTTTCAAGCAGGGCAAACATATTTTTCTTATAAGCCTCCACCCCCGGCTGATCGAAGGGATTCACTCCAAGGGTATATCCGCTTAGTCCGCATGCTTTTTCAAAGAAGTAGATGAGCTGTCCCAGGGTATATTCGCTCAGGGCGGGGATTTTGATCAACATGTTGGGAACCCCTCCGTCGACATGAGCAATGGCTGTTCCCAGTTCTGCCATCTTGTTGACTTCGTCAACATGTTTTCCCGACAGGAAATTGAGCCCGTCAAGGTTTTCCGGATCATCGGGGATTGTGACAGAAGCGTTGGGTTTTCCGACCGAGATAACCGTTTCAAAGAGTTTGCGTTCTCCTTCCTGGATGTATTGTCCCATTGAATGCAGGTCAGAAGTGAAATCGACACTGGCAGGAAAGATGCCTTTCCCCTCCTTGCCTTCACTCTCTCCAAACAGCTGTTTCCACCATTCACTGAAGAAATGGAGTTTCGGGTTGTAATTAGCAAGGATTTCTACCAGGTATCCTTTTCTGTACAGCCCGTTCCTGACGGCAGCATACAAACCGGGCAGGTTTTTGGAAAATGGCACACCGGGTCCGCTTGACAATTCCATTTCCAATGCCCCTCTGACGAGCTCACGGATATTGAATCCGGCCACAGAAATGGGTACAAGACCAACCGGAGTGAGTACCGAATAACGCCCGCCCACATCGTCCGGGATCGTAAAAGAAGAATATCCTTCGGTATCGGTAAGTTTCCGGAGTGCTCCCCGCGATGCGTCGGTAACAGCAACAATCCTTGATGAGGCCTCTGCTTTCCCGTATTTCATCTCCATTTCATTTTTAAGCACCCGGAAAGCAAGGGCTGGTTCCGTTGTGGTGCCCGATTTGGAAATGACTATCATGACATAGTCCTTTGTTCTGAGCAGTCCGCGGAGTTCGTCGAAGTAATCCTCCCCGATGTTCTGACCTGCAAAGACAACCAGGGGGTTTTCGCGTGGTTTTAACTGGATAAAACTGTCTGAAAGTGCATCCACCACCGCCCTGGTACCGAGATATGAGCCCCCTATTCCTACAACAACTAATAATTCAGGATTTTTTGATTTCAGCCGGTAGGAAACTGCTTCGATCTGTTCGAGTTCCTTTTCTGTGATCGAGGATGGCAAGTTCACCCACCCCAGAAAATCATTTCCCCTGCCGCTCTTTTGATGCAGTGCCCGGTTGTGAATTTCTATTTCATCCCCGAAAGCTTCAACATCCTCTCTGTTGAGGAAATTGAATACCCGGTCGTAACTGAATGATAATTTATCCATCGTTCTTTATCAATTTTTCAGGTTTTTCTTTTCTGTGCCGATGATGCCTTTTCAGGAAGCATCGTAGTAACTAATACTCAGGAAAGGCTTTTGAGCCAGTTGTTAACCTCCTCCGGAGAGGGGTTCGGGAGGCCCAGTTTGTTCTTTTTGTTGTAACTGCATATTTCCTGGTGCAAACGGGTATGTTTGGTCACATCCTTCAACCTGGAAACAGAGGTATATCCGAGGTTTTTCAGGACGCCGGCCCATTCCCCCGGAATCCCGGCAGCCATGATTTCATCTTTGCCGGCGATGGTATCCATTGTTTTCGTTTCAGGTTTCATTTGCGGAAAAAACAGTACGTCCTGAATAGACAAATTGTTGGTCATAAACATGGTCAGCCTGTCGATACCGATACCCATTCCGGAGGTGGGTGGCATTCCGTATTCCAGAGCTTTCAGAAAATCGTGGTCGATATACATTGCCTCATCATCCCCTTTTTCCGATAACCGAAGCTGTTCTTCAAACCTTTCGCGCTGATCGATAGGATCGTTCAGCTCCGAATAGGCATTTGCCAGTTCTTTCCCGCAAACCATGAGCTCAAACCGCTCGGTCAGTCCCGGGTTATTCCTGTGTTTTTTCGTAAGGGGCGACATTTCGATGGGGTAATCGATGATGAAAGTGGGCTGGATAAAATGATGCTCGCATTTTTCACCGAAGATCTGGTCAATCAGTTTTCCTTTACCCATACCTTCATTTGTTGCAATTCCCAGCTGGTTGCATATCTCTCTCAATTCCTCTTCATTTTTACCGGCGATATCATACCCAGTAAACTGCTTAATGGCATCACAGAAAGGAACCCGAGGGAAAGGTGCCCTGAAATCAATCTGTTGGCCACCAACTTCCACTTTTGTGGTTCCGTGGAGTTCCATGGCGATCCGTTCCATGATTTTTTCAGTAAAGGTCATCATCCAGTAGTAATCCTTATAAGCTACATAGATTTCGAGAACCGTGAATTCAGGATTGTGCGTCCGGTCCATCCCTTCGTTCCGGAAGTCTTTTGCAAATTCGTAGACCCCGTCGAATCCGCCGACAATCAGCCTTTTAAGGTAGAGTTCATTGGCAATGCGCAGATAAAGCGGAATATCGAGAGCATTGTGATGGGTTATAAAAGGTCGGGCTGCTGCTCCTCCAGGGATGGATTGCAGGATGGGGGTTTCTACTTCAAGAAAACCATGTTCGTTGAACATTCCCCGCATGATGTCGATGATCCTGGTCCTCTTTTTGAACACTTCCCTGACCTGCGGATTTACGATCAGGTCGACATACCTCATCCGGTATCTTTGCTCCACATCGGTGAATGCATCGAAGACAACCCCCTCTTTTTCCTTCACGACAGGAAGCGGACGAAGCGACTTATTTAAAATGGTCATTTCTTTCACATGAACCGAAATCTCCCCCATCTGTGTGATAAAAACATACCCCTTGACCCCGATGATATCTCCGATGTCAAGCAATTTTTTAAAAACTTCGTTATACATGGTTTTGTCTTCCCCGGGACAAAGCTCATCCCGGTTCACATACAACTGGATTCTTCCTGAAGAATCCTGGATTTCGGCAAAAGAAGCTTTTCCCATGATCCGTATTCCCATCAGCCTTCCTGCGACGCATACATTTTCGAAGTTCTTTTTTTCATCAGAGTATTCTGCCCTGATGGAAGCGGAAAGGTCTTTTACAGGATATTCCGCAGCAGGATAGTGATCAATCCCCAATTCCCGGATCCTTTCAAGTGATTTTCTCCGGATAATTTCCTGTTCACTAAGAGTAAGTACTGTCATGATTAAAACATAAAAACCGGGTAAAGATAAAAAAAAGATTTTTTCAGGGGGGATTATCACACAACCACTTAGAAAATCCTTGTTAGGAACAGATTATCATTGTTCTTCTTAGTAAATTGTCAATCAGTTAATTAAGAAAATCATTTGTTGTTTTGGTTTTATTTTCCTAATCATCTTTCATTTCTTATATTTGTAAAGATATTCTACGGCTGAAAGGCAATGCATGGATAAAATCTGGAGCATAAAACCACAGGGCGACATCAATGAGATTAAGCATCTGTCGGCGGCATTAAATGTGAACATGGTGATTGCCAATCTGTTGGTACATCGTGGGATCAAGACATTTAATGAAGCCAAGGCTTTTTTCCGGCCCAGGTTATCTGACCTTCATAATCCCTTTCTGATGAAAGACATGGACAAGGCCGTTGCCCGGCTGGAGCAGGCCATCGACAGGAAGGAAAAAGTGCTGATTTACGGCGATTATGATGTGGATGGTACTACTTCGGTGGCATTGATGTATCTTTTTCTGAAAGAGTACCTGCCTAATATTGATTATTATATTCCGGACCGCTATACCGAAGGATACGGCATTTCCCCCCGTAGCATCGATTATGCTGCCAGCGAGAATTTTGCCCTAGTGATCGTTCTGGACTGTGGGATCAAAGCAGTTGAAAAAATCCATTATGCAAAAGAGATCGGGGTTGATTTCATCATTTGTGATCACCACAATCCCGGGGATTTCATTCCCGATGCTGTGGCAGTTCTCGATCCCAAACGTCCCGATTGTGAATATCCGTACAAGGAATTGTCGGGATGTGGTGTCGGCTTCAAGCTTCTGCAGGCTCTTACCGAGAAAAACGGTCTGGAGAAAGAAAAGCTGTTCAACTTGCTCGACCTGGTGGTTGTAAGCATTGCCTCCGACATTGTGCCGATCACCGGGGAAAACAGGGTTTTGGCTCATTTCGGACTTGAGAAGCTGAATACCGATCCCGGCACCGGTCTCAAAACCATCATCAATTACTCTGGACTGGCTGGTGAGGAAATCAGCATCAGCGATATTGTTTTCAAGATTGGGCCCAGACTAAATGCATCAGGAAGGATCGAGCACGGGAAGAAGTCAGTGCAGATACTGGTGTCGGAAGATACTGTCAGTTCCGATGCCCTGGGAGAAGAGATTGACTCATTCAATGAAATCCGCAAGTCACTCGATCGTGATATCACCCAGGAAGCTCTGGAGATGATTGGAAACAATCCCGACCTCAGAAACAGGAACAGCACGGTGATCTATAACCGAGACTGGCACAAGGGAGTGGTGGGAATTGTTGCTTCGAGGCTGACAGAGTTTTATTACAGGCCGACCGTGGTTCTGACCGAATCAAACGGATTAGCTACCGGTTCAGCCAGGTCAGTCAAGGATTTTGATCTTTACGAAGCCATCGGTGCATGCAGCGACCTGCTCGAATCGTACGGGGGACATATGTTTGCTGCGGGACTTACCCTGAAAATTGAAAATATCAGGGATTTTGCTATCCGGTTTGAAGAGATAGTGACAAAGACCCTCAATGAAAAGCCTCAGTTGCAAACCATCGAAGTGGATGCAAGAATTGCCCTGCATGAAATAACACCGGCATTTTACAGGGTGCTGAAACAGTTTGCACCTTTCGGGCCGCACAATATGCTGCCGATATTTGTGACCGAAGATGTCATTGATGCCGGAACCAGCCGCCTTGTAGGCAAGAATTCGGAACACATCAAAATGGATCTTGTGGAACCGGACTCCTCTGCAGGCGTTTTTGCCGGAATTGCTTTCAACCTGGCACACAAGTTCCCTATTATTCAGTCAGGTTCGCCCTTCGATATATGTTATTCTGTCGGGGTGAATGAATTCAGGGGAAAAACAAACCTGCAACTCAATATCAGGGATATCAGGGCCAAGTCTGGCTGACCAGAATCCTTTTCCGGAAATTATCATTCAGGTTTCACTTTCAGGTCCTGAAGATTTCTGCTGCAATGATGGAATTTTCAACAGGCCGTGCATACATGAGCGTGAACCGTCGGGCTACCTCTTCCGGTTTATAGGAAATAGCACCCTGGGCTTCGGCAATCATCTTTTTAAACTCCACAATGTCGTTCGAAGTATAATAATCGATAAATTCACCCGTGCCGTTCATCATGTCATATGCAACATAGTTAAATGGCCAAAGCCGGTAATACTGATGAATGCGGTAGTCAATCCTTTTAGACAGTTCCAGTAAGAATTCGTTGGCCGGTAAATCATTGATCGAATCCAGGAAACTGCGCATCAACGGCTTACCGAAAGAGAAATGAACCCTCCCCTTTTGTGCAGAAAATCCGGCTGCCATGCTCATCAGGTCATCGGCAGGGGTTTTCTTGAATCCGCCATAGGAGCTTTTCTTAATCATCTCGGCAACTTTGGCGATCCCGCTCGGTTCAATCTCATAGGAAATGGACAGGGGAATGATAGTCAGCTCATCGAATCCGTCGGCAAGGCTGAGTGTATTGCTCAGGTTCAGCATTTTCAGAAGGGCTACCTGTGTCTTGTCATTGCCGTCTTTTGTCCTGCCTTCCCGCTGGGCAATCCATACCGAAATATTTCTTTTTGTGATGGAATCACGGATGTATGAAGAAAGGATGACCGATGCTTTCAGCAACTCTTTTGAACTCAGGCTTCGTTTTACAATGATGGCACGGTTCATCTTAACCACGTGTACGATCCAATCGTATATCAGCAGGTTGTCACCCATGGCGATATGGGTGGTGTTCATGCCATGTCGGACAATATTGTAATTGAGAAAGGCGCTATCAAGGATAATATCCCGGTGGTTGCTGATAAAGAGATAGGCTTTGTTTTTGTCAAGGTTGTCAAGGCCGCTTACACTCAATCCCCGGGTTGTCGAATGGATGATCTTTTCAACAATCTGGTAAACAAAAGCTCGCTGAAGCTGCTCAACAGAGGTCACCTGTCTCAGTTGAATCCTGATCTGGTTTTCTATGTCAGGATCAGGGAAAATTGCTTTAAGAACCTTTCCAAATACCGGATCGTTTAGCAATATTTCTATTTTCCCCGGGATTTCGCCATCAGTATAAGGACGAATGTCTTCGTAATCATCCGGATTCATCATTATTTGTATCGGTTTTTTCCCACGAGGAAACAAATATACAAATTATAATCGATAACGGATTTGAATTTTTATTTCGCTTTTAGAACTGCTGCTGATTTTGTCGTAGCCTGAGCCTACCGTTTCCTGGCCGAACCAGGAAGTATTGGCTGCCTTCAGCCAGCCTTCCAGTTTATCGGTCACTCGGATGTGAAGGTCAAGGTACGTTCGGATACCTTTGCCATAAAAAGACAAGCTTGAGAAGGTATACAACAGGTCGTTTTCATATGCAAAGATTCTTGAATTGTATGAGCCGGTATGAAACCAGGCTGCCCGTAAGACTACGGATGCCGGGATTCTGACCGGAGACCAGGCTAAATCCTGGTAAACCAGGAACCCCTTTTCCCGTTGCCCGTATAAAAGCCTGACTGCCTCAATCCGGGACTGGAGCTGGAAGGTTTCGGATATCAACGTTCTGAAATGTGCACGAAAGTTCTGACGCTCTTCCTTCTTCCCGAGGTACAGGTTCTCAGCTTGAGTTTTCACATCCCTGCTCCTTTCCCTGAACCGGAAATATCCTGAGAAATGGGGACAAAACCGGAAATCAGCCTGGAAATGAAAATCATTTCCTGATGAAGGGGATGCTGTTGTGTATTTTATCCACTGGGACGAATGCCAGTCGGTATAACCCGACAGGATGATTCCGGGTGCAGGTAGTACCCGTAGTCCAGCGTAACAACCTGTTTCATTGATTGCTTTTGATTCATTTGCGAATACCGACGCCCAGGTTGCATGGTAATCTTTGTCGAAGTGCCGAAAAAGAAAAGCAACATGGACCTGGTCGTGCAACCTGGCATCCAGCCCCTGCAGCAATCCAACTCCCCCCGATCTGGCTACTGCAGCTTCGCCATATACCTCAATCCTGCCTCTGACCCAACGGTAATCGCACCCAATGTTGAAGTTTTCGCTTCCGTTGAAATAGAACTTCTCATAAAGCTGCTCTCCCGGTCTGAATGGATATCCCAGCTTTTCGTACAGCAGTGTGAGGCCTGTTTTAAAGTTATTTCCGTGGAAGTTCCAGATCATTCCGGCCACTGAATGCCGGACACTTTTTTCATCTTCCGATTCTGACCTGGTCCGGTGGTATCCTGAGGTTTGGAGACTTGTGATGTAACGAAGGCTGTCGGTTACTTCCATGTTTGCATCGGACCTCTTCGAGGAGAAGAACAGGTTGATACGGCTGTTCCTGATTTCAACAGAGGAGGCAATCCCCCTGAAAAAGAGATTTTCGTCGGTGGAAGTGTATGGTCTGATCAGGCTGGTATTCCTGGAGATTTGTGTTACGTCGGACGACTTTCCGGCCTGGAATCCCTGCCAGATAACCAGTCCCTGGCCTGATCTTGCAGTAAAATCTCCTGCAATCAGCTTTGATTTTCTGTTTTTTGATAAAAAAGAGATGTGTCCCGAATAGAAATCGAATCCTTGTGGATTGCCGGTCCGGAAGAAGGTTTCACCCGGATCTTTTTCAGCTGTCAGACCTGCCTGCCATCTGTCGGAATTTTTACATAGGTACCGGAAGTAAAACCTTTCGGGACTTCCCTGATAAGCAGGTGTTTCACCGTTTTTTGCCTTGTACCCGGACGATACTGGGAAATTCCTGTTCCCCCTGACAAGCCATTCATGCCGAACCCTATTTGTGACGGAAATTTCACCCCGGGATGGAATTTCACCCGTATAAATGAAGAACGATATTTTCTCAGCCATATCGCTGCCAACCCCCTGGACGGCTGAAATTTCATAAACTGAATAGAACGGCCCGTTCCGGGTTCTGTAGTCGATAATTTTATCTGCCGTGATTTCATTTACGAAAGGGATTTTCAGGAGATCGTCGCGACTGCAGGAATTGATATCCACGGGATTTTCATAAAGCTCGTGAAGTTCTTCAAGCCAGGAAAGTGACGCTTCATTGTCGTCGACGGTTTCGGCCAATGACTCGATCAGTGCATCGAGATTCCGGTACCTTCCCTCCGGGAACTGGGCTTTCAGCGGTTGAATGCCTGCCCATGCGAGGAACAAGATCAGCAATATTCTGCGTTGAGCTTTCATGGGGTAATGGTAATTCCTGCCAAAGGTGAATAACCCAGGTTGCCGTGATAACTAAACCCAAGATCAAAGGTTACTTTTCCTTGACGGAATCCGATCCCCCCTGTGAATTTCAGGGGCCTGCTGCATACACCCGCACGGAATGACAACACCGGATGGGGAGTGAATTCAATCCCGGTTTTGTAAAGAGGCTTTGACCTGTTAGTTTTTTCTACTTCACCGCAAAGGATAACCCCTTCCCCCGGAATCCAGGAATATCCTGCCCTCATGCAACGCGGCAATGGCTCCACACCCCATCCCGTTTTCATCCGGGCCATCATGGGATTATAAAAATGAAACCCGGCAAGAAATTTCTGGGGATTTCCGGCCATGATCCCAAATTCGGCAACCCAAGCAAAAAAAGGGAATCTGTTTTCAGGGTATTTTTCTGAAATCAGGTCGAACTGAAACCCCCCCGATACAGATTTTCCAAATTTCCTTGCGAAGGCTGCTCCGGTTTTGCAGGTGTTGTAAACATCAGAACCAAACCTGTAGAATGAGGTGCTGAAAGTTCCCCTACTAGAGGGAAATGCAATACCCGCTGCCATCAGCGATAACTCTTTCAACAAAAATCGGTTTTCGCAGGTAAGGTAACACGAAGTCCGGTCAAGATAGGTAAGCCCGGCCTGGTTATGAAAAAGCGATTCAATTCCGGGAAGGGCTGCAAACGAACCCGACAATGATCCTGCCCGGGCACCCGGATGAAGATTGTCCAATGCGCATATCCGGCCCGGAAACAGACTGATTACCAGCAAGGCAGCAGCCGGTCCGGTTCTTGCGGTTTTCATAAATCCATAACTGGTTTTGTGTATCAGGCAATACCCAATATACAAAATTTATCAGGAATTTCAACAAAAAAAGGGAGGGATTTCAGATCAAAATTTGATGAGAAGATTTCAGATTAAAAAAAGATGTCAGATAAAAATATGTAAGGGGGAGTGTCCATGAATGACGTAATCCGAAAAGTCTTTTATTATATGTAGAGCAAAGTTCCCAGAGTATTTATGTCAAAGAATTTAGGCTTTGCATTCTTGGCACCTCTGCTTTTCGGCAGGCGCCAGGCAGGGATGCGTGAAATTTCACTTATCACAGTGGACCCATGACTAAGGATATTTTTTATGGGATTACGTTATTTTCCTGTTTTTCAATTGGTTTTGTGTCGATACCTGATTTGCCCGATTTCCTTGTTTGCTTTGATTATCTTTTCTTTTAAACCTTCTTTGTAAGCGATCAGCCTGTCCATGATTTCCTGGTCGCTCACTGCAAGAATTTCAATTGCCAGCAGTGCAGCATTCAGTGCCCCGTTTATTGCAACGGTGGCAACTGGAATTCCAGGAGGCATCTGGACAATGGCCAGGAGGGAATCTATTCCTTCGAGGCTGGCTTTCACGGGGACACCGATCACCGGCAGGGGAGTTAGCGAAGCGATCACACCCGGCAAATGGGCTGCCATACCCGCGGCAGCAATAATCACCTTGATGCCGCGCTCCTTGGCTGTGCCTGCATATTCACTGACTTCAGCCGGGGTCCGGTGAGCCGAAAGCGCATTCATCTCAAAAGGAACTGCAAACTCATCCAGCAACTTTGCAGCTGGTTCCATCACAGCCAGGTCTGAAGTGCTGCCCATTATAATGCTGACTTTTGGGTTCATCATGATGAAATATTTTTAAGTGTTGATAATGTTTCGTTACTTTGCATCTTTGCTGGTAAAAATACACTAATTTCCTATAATGCGTAATCCGCGAAAACATGAAACAACAGGATCAGGTAATAATCCGGGGCAGAACTTTCAGGAAATACATTCCGCTTGAAGAAATCATCAGGGTGATCAGGGAAATGGCAGCCACCATGCATGATGATCTGAAGGAGAAAGATCCGCTTTTTGTATGTGTGCTGAACGGCGCTTTCATGTTTGCAGCCGAGTTGTTCAAACATATCGGCTTTGCCGAGGCTGAAATCACATTCGTAAAGATGGCCTCGTACAAGGGTACGCACTCTACCGGAATCATCAGACAATTGATCGGTATGAATGAAAATATCGCCGGGAGAACGGTAGTAGTACTCGAAGATATCGTCGATTCGGGCAGTACCATCGAAAATGTTATAAACCAGTTGAACGACCTGCACCCCAGGGAGATAAAAATTGCAGCACTTCTTCTGAAACCTGAAGCGCTTGTCAAATCGGTTTCCCTCGATTATGTGGGTTTTAGGATACCGAATGACTTCATTGTCGGGTTTGGCCTTGATTATGACGGATATGGCCGCACCCTTACGGATATTTATTACAATATTTTTTAAATTTCAAATGTTTATGCTGAATATTGTTTTATTTGGCCCCCCGGGGGCAGGGAAAGGCACGCAGGCTGCCTTCCTGTCGGAGACGTTTCACCTCATCCATTTATCGACAGGAGATCTTCTCCGGAATGAAATTGCAGATCAAACAAAACTTGGAATGGAAGCCAGGCAATTTATGGACAGGGGTGAGCTGGTTCCCGATGCAGTGGTGATTGGCATGATCAGGTCAAAACTCCGTTCGGTCGGAGATGCACGGGGGTTTATTTTTGACGGCTTCCCCCGAACAGTGGAGCAGGCAATAGCCCTCGATCAGATGCTTACAGAAAACGGCACACCTATTTCATGTATGATTTCGCTGGAAGTTGGCCACGATGAACTGGTTGCAAGGCTGATGAACAGAGGCGGAATCTCGGGGAGGCCGGACGATCTTGACCAATCGGTCATCGAAAACAGAATCGATGTTTATACCAGAAAAACTGCACCCCTGATCCGGTATTACCAAAAGCAGGGCAAGCATTACGGGATCGATGGTATGGGCACCATTCCGGAAATTGCAGCACGGCTGGAAAATGTGGTAAGCCGTTTTGCTGAAGTGTGATTAATTCCGGTATGCCGGTTTGTACACCGTTCATCTCAGATGCAGAGTTCATCATCCGAAGGTTCCCTTTCACGGCAAAAAACCGGATCGAAAATTCTGCTTCGGCAGAGGAAAGGGACACAAAAGTAGAATTGAAGAGGAATTTTATGGCTGAGTCCAATTTTGTTGATTATGTAAAAATATTTTGCCGGTCAGGAAATGGAGGCCCCGGGTCAGCACATTTTCGACGGGAGAAGTTTGAGCCCAAGGGGGGGCCTGACGGAGGCGACGGTGGCCGCGGTGGGCATGTCATCCTAAAAGGAAATTCGCAGATGTGGACCCTGCTGCATCTGAAGTACCAGCGCCATATCAGGGCTGGCAATGGTGAAGCCGGAGGGAAACAGTGCAGCTTCGGAGCTGGCGGGGAAGATAAAATCATCGAGGTACCCCTTGGAACGGTTGTACGGGATGCTGAAACCGGGGAATTTCTCATGGAAATCACACAGGACCAGGAAACCAGGATTCTTTTCCAGGGAGGCAGAGGGGGGCTTGGAAATACCCACTTCAAGTCGGCTACGATGCAGACACCCCGTTTTGCACAACCGGGAGAACCCGGAACCGAGAAATGGGTGATCCTCGAACTCAAAATTCTGGCCGACGTAGGTCTGGTCGGTTTTCCAAATGCCGGAAAATCGACTCTGTTATCAGTGGTTTCGGCTGCCAAACCAAAAATTGCCGACTATCCCTTCACAACACTTGTTCCAAGTGTCGGAATTGTGAGTTACCGGAACCGGCATTCGTTTGTGATGGCCGATATTCCGGGCATCATCGAAGGCGCACATAAAGGCAAAGGGCTCGGATTTCTTTTCCTGAGACATATTGAACGCAATTCCATGCTCTTATTCCTGATCCCTGCCGACAGCCGGAATCACAGAGCTGAATATACCACCCTGCTTGGTGAACTTGAAAAGTACAATCCTGAACTGCTCGACAAGCAACGGTTTGTTATCATAACCAAAGCCGACCTGCTTGATGGGGAACTGATGCATGAAATCAGCTCTGAAATGTCAGATATCGCACATATGTTCGTTTCAGCGCATACTGGTTTCAATCTGATTCAAATGAAAGACAAAATATGGAATTATCTAAACGAAGAACCGACCTATGCTGGAGACACTTCTGAATTATGATGTGCAGCTTTTTCTGAAACTGAACGGGATGCACTCCCCCTGGTGGGATACCGTTATGCTTTTTTTCACCAGGAAAGAGACCTGGCTTCCGTTTTATGTTGCTCTTCTTGCCGTTGTTCTCAGAACTTACAGACAAAGAAGTTGGATCATCCTCCTGTTCATGGTTCTTGGCCTGGTGGCCGGGGAACAGCTTTCCGTTTTACTCAAAGTGACCGTTCAGCGGCTTCGTCCGGGACACGACCCTGTTATTGCCCAGTTTGCCCACATTGTTTTAAAGAAGGGGGGAATGTATGCATTTGTTTCATCACATGCCACCAATGCCATATATATCCTGACATTTACAATCTTCCTGTTCAGGAACCGTGCCGTAGCCCTGACTTTTTTGGGATGGGCCGTTCTGGTCAGCTATTCCCGGATTTATGTCGGTGCACATTATCCGCTTGATTTGCTTGGTGGATGGATTCTCGGAGGAACCACGGGCTATCTTTTTTACAAACTTCTGATTCTGGTTGACAACCGTTTTATTTCGCATCATTCTGATTCACGCATTCTGGAATTCCAAATCACCCGGCAGTCGGCAACCCTTCTTTTCCTGGTTTTTGCCACAGTTGTCACCACCCTGTTCCTGGTGGTTTACATCCTGCATAAATACAATCTGGTTCGGATTTTCTGAACCAGAATTCTCTGGTTTCAGTCGGGAACATCTATGGAATGAACCTGCCAAGGCAGGTTGAAAAACCGGGGAAAACAGGGAAATGGATGCTTTGAATCTCTTTGTTTTATCAACCGGTACCTGTTTATTTCTGATAACCGGTTATCTCCCCCAACAGGGTTTAAAAAAGCTATATTTGCACAAAATTCAGGCGTTATGAATGCGCAATATGACGAGAGTACCATCACAACACTCGATTGGCAGGAACATATCCGGAAAAGACCCGGCATGTATATTGGCAAGCTGGGTGACGGCTCGGCGGCCGATGACGGCATTTACGTGCTGGTAAAGGAGGTGCTGGACAACTCCGTTGATGAGTTCATGATGGGATTTGGCAAAAAAATCGAAGTCACCATCGACCAGGAGAAAGTGAAAATCCGCGATTATGGAAGGGGGATTCCCCTTGGGAAACTGGCCGATGCAGTGAGTAAAATGAATACTGGTGCCAAATATGATTCCAAGGTATTTAAAAAGTCGGTCGGATTGAACGGGGTGGGGATCAAGGCAGTCAATGCCCTCTCTTCCGAATTTTTGATCAGATCGGTCCGTGACGGTCAGGTGAAAGAACTTTTTTTCAGCAAAGGAATCAAGTTGGAGGAAAAGCCACTGACCCAGACAGAGGAGGCGAACGGAACCTTCGTTACATTCCGTCCCGATGAATCGATTTTCAAGGGATACCGTTTCATCAGCGACCATGTAATCAACATGATCAAGAACTATACCTTCCTGAATTCGGGATTGACGGTCGAATACAACGGACAGAAGTTTTTCTCCCGCAACGGACTGAAAGACCTGCTGGAGGAGAACCTGGAGGCTGAACCGCTCTATCCGGTCATTCACCTGAAAGGAGAAGACATCGAAATAGCCATCACCCACGGGAACCAGTATGGGGAAGATTATTACTCTTTTGTAAACGGCCAGCATACCAGCCAGGGCGGTACCCATCTGTCGGCGTTCAGGGAGGTTGTCGTGAAAACCATACGTGATTTTTATAAAAAGGATTTTGATCCGAACGACATCAGGGCTTCGATTGTGGCAGCGGTCAGCATCAAGGTAGAAGAACCTGTCTTCGAGTCACAGACAAAAACAAAACTGGGTTCCAGGGATATAGGGCCCGATGGCCCGACAGTCCGCCAGCATATTTTCAACTTTGTGCAGAAAGAACTGGATAATTATCTCCATAAGAATCCCGACACATCGGAGGTATTGCTCCGGAGGATTCAGGAATCAGAAAGGGAGAGAAAAGCCATCACAGGCATAAAAAAACTGGCAAAGGAACGGGCAAAGAAATCGAACCTTCACAACCGGAAACTGCGTGATTGCAGGATTCATTTCACCGACAATGATGAAAAAAGGGAAGAGAGCTGTATTTTTATTACCGAAGGCGATTCTGCCAGCGGTTCGATCACAAAATCGCGGGACGTTGATACGCAGGCGGTTTTCAGCCTCAGAGGCAAACCGCTGAATACCTTTGGCCTGACCAAGAAAGTGGTGTATGAGAACGAAGAGTTCAACCTGCTTCAGGCAGCCCTCAATATTGAGGAAAGCATCGATGACCTGAGGTATGCCAAGATCATAATCGCTACCGATGCCGATGTCGACGGGATGCACATCCGTTTGCTCCTGATTACCTTTTTTCTCCAGTTTTTTCCGGAACTGATCCGCCGCGGACATGTATTTATCCTGCAAACCCCACTGTTCAGAGTCCGGAACAAGAAACAAACCATTTACTGTTATTCCATCGAAGAAAAGCAGGCAGCCGTTGAAATGCTGAAAGGAAATCCCGAGATCACAAGGTTCAAAGGTTTGGGTGAAATTTCACCTGATGAATTCAGGAATTTCATTGGTCCCGATATCCGACTTGATCCGGTTTTGATGAAAAAGCACGAATCGGTTGCCCAGATGCTCGAATTTTATATGGGCAAGAATAGTCCCGAACGGCAGGATTTCATCATCGATAACCTTTATATCGAGAAAGATGAAGTTGCATAAATTGAACATCCCAAATTCCGGGGGGAATGACGGAACATAAAACCGGCAGTAAGAAGCAAGCAAAATGAGTGATATTTTAGAACCAGTACAGGATAGCAAACCCGAAGTGCCCAAGGAAGAGATCACCTATCTTTCGGGAATGTACCGCGACTGGTTTCTCGATTATGCCTCCTATGTCATCCTGGAACGGGCGGTTCCGTACGTGATCGACGGACTGAAGCCGGTTCAGCGAAGAATCCTTCATGCCATGAAAGAGATGGATGACGGCCGTTTTAACAAAGTGGCCAACATCATCGGGCAGACAATGCAGTACCATCCACATGGGGACGCTTCGATCGGGGATGCTCTTGTACAGATGGGACAAAAGGAGTTGCTGATCGATACCCAGGGCAACTGGGGAAATATCCTGACAGGCGACGGGGCTGCTGCCCCTCGGTACATCGAGGCACGCCTTTCCAAGTTTGCCCTTGAGGTGCTCTTCAATCCAAAAACCACGGAGTGGAAACTCTCCTACGACGGAAGGAAGAAAGAACCGGTCACCTTGCCGGCAAAGTTCCCCCTTTTACTGGCTCAGGGTGTCGATGGGATTGCAGTTGGGCTGGCTTCCAAAATATTTCCGCACAATTTCCTGGAACTATGCGATGCTGCGGTTGCTTTCCTGAAGGGAGAACCTTTTCTGCTTTACCCCGACTTTCCCACTGGCGGATCGGCCGATGTTTCAAAATACAACGATGGTTTAAGGGGAGGCGTGATCAAAGTTCGGGCAAAAATTGAAAAAAGGGATAGCAAAACCCTGGTAATTACCGAAATCCCATTCGGAAAAACTACCACCACGGTTATTGAATCAATTCTGAAAGCCAATGAAAAGGGAAAAATCAAAATCAGGAAAATCGATGACAACACCGCTGCCAACGTTGAAATTCTGATACACCTTTCACAGGGGGTTTCGTCCGACAAAACCATCGATGCCCTCTATGCCTTTTCCGACTGCGAAGTATCGCTGAGCCCCAACGCCTGTATCATTGAGAACGACAAACCCCATTTTCTGACAGTATCGGAAATTCTGAAAAAATCGGTCGATGCCACCCTTCAGCTTCTGAAGCTCGAACTGGAGATCAGATTGAGGGAACTCGGTGAAGAGTGGCACTTTTCATCCCTTGAAAAAATCTTTATCGAAAACCGGATATATAAGGACAGTGAATTTGAACAAGCTGAAAACCTTGACATGGCTGTTGCCCACGTCGACAGGCGCCTGGACCCCTTTAAGCCGGGATTGCACCGCGAAGTGACGCGCGATGATATCCTGAAGCTGCTTGAAATCAGGATGGCCAGAATTCTCAAGTTCAATGCTGACAAGGCAACTGATAACCTCCTTGCCCTGGAGGAAGAGATGAAAAAAGTAATGGAAAATATCCGGAATATCGTTCCATATACCATTGATTGGTTCCTCAGGCTGAAGGATAAATATGGCAGGGGAAGGGAGCGGCGAACCGAATTGAGAAGTTTTGAGAATATCGTGGCTGCCAAGGTGGTCGTGGCCAATGAAAAGTTATACATCGACAGGGAAGAAGGTTTTGCGGGTACCGGCCTGAAGAAAAATGAATTTGTCTGCGATTGCTCCGACATGGATGATATCATTGTCTTCAGGCGGGATGGTTCTTATTTTGTTACGAAAGTTGCCGATAAAGCATTTATAGGGAAGAATGTGATCCATATTGATGTTTTCCGCAAGGACGATACTAGGACGATATTCAATGTTGTATACAGGGATGGGAAGACCGGCTTTGCCTATATGAAACGGTTCAATGTTACCGGAGTCACACGTGACAAAGAATATGATGTCACCATGGGTAATAAGGGGTCACGCATCCTTTATTTTTCGGCAAACCCCAATGGTGAGGCGGAAATCCTGAAGGTATTCCTGAAACCAAAACCAAGGATCAAGAAACTTGTTTTTGAACAGGACATGGGTGAACTGGCCATCAAAGGGCGGCAATCGATGGGAAATATCCTCACAAAATATGAAGTTCATAAAATCAGCCTTCATGAAAGGGGAATATCCACCCTGGGGGGGCTGAAAGTATGGTTCGACCCCGATGTATTAAGACTAAATGCCGACAAGCGCGGAAAATACCTTGGCGAATTTTCAGGCGATGATAAAATCCTGGTGATATATAAGAGCGGTGAATACCGTTTGCACAATTACGATTTCAGCAACCACTTCGATCCCAATATCCTGACTATCGAAAAATTCGATCCGGGAAAAATCCTGTCTGTGATTTATTATGATGCGGAACAGGAATACTATTATGTGAAAAGATTTGAGATTGAAGAAACCATGAACAAAACCATCGGGTTTATCGGTGAAAACAAGGAGAACAAACTGGTCAGCGTTACTTGGGTCAGATATCCCCGTTTTGAAATAGAATTTGGCGGAAAAAACAGCACCAGGGAAAATGAGATTATTGAAGTAGCTGAGTTTATCGGCATCAAGAGCTGGAAAGCCAAGGGAAGACGATTGAGTAACTACCAAGTGGAAAACATCAGGGAAATTGACCCGGTAATCAGGGATGAGCACGATTCACCCCAGACTGCCGGAGATGCTGCTGATGTGTCACCTGATGATGCCGATGAAATTCCGTTCGAAATACACCGGCCTTCCGATGAGGATGCAAACCAGATGACACTTTTCTGAAATGAGAATCTATCTGGTCGGATATATGGGAAGCGGTAAGACAACACTCGGGAAAAAACTGGCCCGGGAAGCCGGAATGCATTTTATTGACCTTGACAAATTCATCGAGGAACGCAACTGTCGGACTGTAGCCCAGCTTTTTGAATACGAAGGCGAGGAGAGCTTCCGGATGAAGGAGAGAAAATCGATCGAGGAAGTCTCGGAGTTCGACAACGTGGTGGTTGCAACCGGTGGAGGCGCCCCTTGTTTTTTTGACAACATGGAAATCATGAACCGGACCGGGATCACCCTTTTCCTTGATATGGATCCATCGTTGCTTGCACACAGGCTCTCAAGTTCCAGGACCGTTCGTCCCCTCATTCGCCAGAAGTCAAAGCAGGAATTGCTGGCTTTTATTTCGGAAAATCTGGAAAAACGACGTCCGTTTTATGAGAAAGCCCGATTCAGGATCGACGATCCCGATATCCAACCCTCGGAAATCCTGAAAATGATCGGGAAGATTTAGCTGAGCATTTCCTGACCTCCTGTAACAGGGATTGCCTGACCGGTTTCATACTCCTGCTCAATGGCATAAAATATTGCCCTGGCCACATCCGAAGGCAGACAACCTCTTCCGGCGGGAACCATCGATACATAATGCTTTTTTACATCTTCAACCGTTTTTGCACCTTTAATCTTTCCCGCTTTCAGATACTGAACAAACAAGCCGTTTACAGGGTCAGACCAGAGAGGCCCGTCAAAAAAATTCCCCGGGCAGATTGCATTCACCTTGATATGAAACGGCATCAATTCAAGGGCAAACGACTGGGTAAGTCCTATTCCTCCAAACTTGCCCCCGGCATATGCAAAATTCTTGTTGCTGCCTTTTAGTCCTGATTTGGAATTGATCTGGATAATATCCATGAAAATTCCGGGATTGTATTTGTTTTGAATTTTCATCACCGCCGAAGCATATTTGGAGCAATAGAAATATGCATTGTAATTGACACGGGTCATCAGGTCAAACGTAGAAGGGGTTATCTCATCCAGGCTACCTGCCCGCAAAATGCCTGCATTGGAAATAAGAATATCAATACCACCGAAACGGAACACTGTGGTTCTGATCATTTGCTCAACCGAAGCCGGATCGGATACATCCGTTTTTATAAAGAGTGCCCTGTTTTTACCGCTACTGCTGTTAAGTTCCTGAACGAACTCAATCCCTTTTTTCTCATTCAGATCAGCGATTACAACATTTGCTCCTTCCCCTGACAAGATGGAGGCAATTCCTGCCCCGAAACCCTGTGCTGCACCTGTTACAATCGCAATTTTGTTTTCAACCTTTCCGCCGCTCTTTTTCCCGAGCGAAACTTTTTTCCTGTAGTTTTCCACTTCCCAGTTTTCGATAAACGCAATCTGACCGGGAGCCATTGGATGAGGACCCCCGAAACTGTCTGAAATACAGGAGATCCGGGCAAAGTCGATCACCAGCTTTTCGAGATAATCCAAGGCTGCCGTTGAATCTTCGGCCACAATCACCCCTTCGTTTCTGATAAAAATACCCCGAGGGCTCACTCCTTTTCTTTCCCTGAATCTGGTGATCCCTTCCTCAATTTCATTGATTAGATCTTCTCTGGTTCCATTGTTCTGTATATAAAGATACTCCGACAGGCAGTATACAATCTGGTCGGGAGTGAAAGGAGCGCTGATCCGGGAGAAAGCTTCGCTGTTGTGCAGAAAAGGCGATACCGATTCATGGTTGAACATCCGGGTTGCTTTGAGTCCGGTTTGGGAAAGCATCATCCGCACAGCCGGTACAATTTCAGTCATGGCGGCAGACACTTCGACAGGATTGTTCCCTGGAAAATTCCTGACCCGTGCCCTGATTTTTGCGTCGACATAACTGTATAACTTTTTGATTTCCATTATGGTGTCGGCAGCTACGAAAATTCCATGGTTCTGGATAAAAACGAGCCGGGGATCTGATCCAGAGGCTTTTCGGTAATCAAGTATCCTTGACCTGATAACCGAAAAAAGAATAAAACCGGGGTCGGAATATGGAATATAAAGCGCTTCATCACCGAAAAGCTCTCTGGTTCGCTGTTCTGCATCCCTGCTTGCCATCAGCCCATTGATGAGGGTTGGATGGGTGTGGACGACAAACCGGTAACTAAACAGGTTGTGCAACGAGGTTTCTACCGAAGGCCTCAGTCCGGATTCAGGATTCACACGGCTTTCCAGCAAGGCATTTTTTACCTGTTCTTCTCTTTTATCCTGATCGGCAGAGAGTTCCATGTCGTTCATCCTTTCCAGTTTTGACCTGTCGAGGATACAGAATCCGTTTTCGTCGATTCCTGCCAGGCCTACACCACTTGCCTTGATGTACAGGTAGTGATCATTTTTCCATGACGTGTTGCCTCCGCCGGCGATGACATATTCGGGTTGTTCACCGTAAAACCTCGAAATCTCAATCAGGTCGCTAAGTTCTTTTTCCATAATTATTTTTTCGTAAATTCAAAAATTACTTTTTCTCCAAGAATCGCCAGTTCGTGCAGCTCTTCTGCCGTGGGAAAACGGTGTACGGGAAAACCTTCTTCCCCGTTGGCTGTCAGGAACTGATGGGCGGCAATGATGGCGGCTCCTTTGAAACTGACCGCTTTCATCATCTGGTTGGGTGGAACCTTTCCCCTGCAGGAAACAGTCAACGGATCAAGCTGGGGGGTATTGTGTTCGGTGCCGAATGTGATGGAAAATCCCTTTGAGTCAAAAAAAGCGACAAATTCTTTCAGAACTGTAAAACTATTGCGCCCGGGGATCAATTCAATCATAAAAATAGACTTCGTAGCAAGCTGGTCAGCCATTTTTTCCCAATCATTCTCGAATTCGGTGAAATTTCCCTTTGGATCGTCGAGCAACACCGGATAACAAGGGATACCTCCTGCATCGATAATGAGTTCTGTGACTTCCCTCAGTGAAAGGAAAGCTTTTTCATCTTCCGGAACATAGGCTGGACCTCCCGTTTTTAATAGATTGTTACGGATTTCGTTTTCGATTGCTGCGAGATTCCCGGAGGGGGAAACCGGTTTTTTGCCACCAAAGAGCAATGTCATAATCTCTTCCCTTTCACGTTCGCTATCCCATTTTTCAAAGAGGGCTATCCGGATAGCCATCGCTATATGCCTTTCCCTCAGCATCCTCTTTGCCAACCTTTGCCTGATCTCTTCAGGGTCGAATTCCAGTCCGGCATGAACAGATGTCAGATATTCATTCAGTCTGGCGACCATTTGGAATGTTTGCCGGTTGCTTTCCATCTGAAGTTCTTCCAATTTTAAACTGCTTTTTTCACTGAACGTCGGCGGAAACCTGAGTCCCTTCCCACTCAGATAGGTCCGTCCGGGATTCACAGGATCATTGATCCGGATTCCTGCCCGCTGTTCTTCAGACTGCAGGGCCATAAATTCGATATTGAACAAGGGAAAAATGTGATAATCCCCGGCCAGCTTTGCAAATTCCTCATACCCGTCGGTGGTGTTGAAGTCATTGATCCCCAGCACGGAAATGTTTTCCTGCTTTGCCATCTGAAAGGCTTGCTCAATATTCCTGAATGCACTGAAAGAGTGTGGAGAATGGATATGCCCGTTGATTTCAGGAATGAAACCCTGTAAACTAGTCTGTGCTTTTCCTCTAAGCTTCTCCGGCGATGGAATGTTACTGTAATAATTCAAGGAAATGGTCATTTTTTACTGCAAATTAACAAAAAATCAGGGTCCGGGAGCCCGGTACAACACCTTTCAAGGCTCTTTTCATCCAATTTTTACCATATCGTAATAAACTGAAATTTTGTTAAAAGTGTTAAAATTTCAAATTGTTTTTACTTAATGTCCAGTAAATGAGCATATTTTCTGATGCGTTGCATAAAGCAGGTTCATTTCGTTTGGATTTAAAGAAGAAAATTATATATTTTTGCTTTTGGAGAACAGCACGTGGATTTTGCCGCGGGTCGTGTCCTGATTGAAACAAAACACTATAATGATGATTGACAAATTATCAGGGAAATTTCTTTTTTCATTTGTTCTGTTTTTTCAGATTTTTTCATTCCATGTAACCGGACAGGTTTCGGCAACTGATACGATTAGGAGGGCAGGAATAAGATTCTCGCACCAGGCTGATACCCTCTTGATCGGGCCTGAAATTTATGTGGCAGACGATTCTTCAGTCAGCAACGAAGACGAGACACCCCCTTTCAGCGATGTCCTGAATGGATTTGTTATTCCTTTCGATGGAAAAGTGATCAGCAGGTACGGGATGCGCCGCGGAAGGATGCATACCGGAACGGATATCAAGCTCTGCCTTGGCGACACGGTTCGGGCAGCATACGAAGGGGTGGTTTCGAGGTCCTGCCGGTATTACGGGTATGGCAATATGGTAGTGGTTGAACATTTGCATGGTTTGCAGACATATTATGCTCACCTTTCAAAAATTCTTGTCAAACAGGGAGACCCTGTTTCTCCGGGACAACCCCTCGGATTGGGAGGCAGAACGGGCAGGGCCACTACCGAACACCTCCATTTTGAAATCAGGGAAAATGGGAAAACTTACAATCCTGAACTGGTTTATGATTTTGAGAACAGAAGAATCCGGGACCATGTCCAAGGCAAAGGAGCGCTGGCCGAACTGATCACAAATCCGAAAACAGGACAGAAGATTGAAATAACAGCAAAAGGAAATCAATACATGAATGAAATGTCCACAGCTGCAGTTGTTGAATATGTAATCAAAGCCGGTGATTCACTATGGAAGATCGCCAGAAAGTTTAACACTTCAGTTAGCAGGCTTTGCGAACACAACAACCTGACGACCCATTCGGTGCTTAGAGTCGGAAGTGTGGTGAGAATTCAATAGCAGGATTTCGCTTTATTTCTTCAAGTGTGTGAAAATCTGCCCTCAGGGTCACACTCCTTTTGCATTCCTGTCAAGCTGGGTAGTTTCTGAAAAATCAAGGGCTGAGGTATGATTTTTCAGGGGAAGAATCCGTTCATGTATGGCATCGACTATCCAGGAGGGTTGCGGGAAGAAAGCTTCTTCCAGCTCATAGGCCGGGGTGATCCAATTTCTGGATCCCACTACAACAGGCGGTGCATCGAGGTAATCAAATGCCAGCTCCGTGATGTTGGAAGCCAGTTCGCGCATGAATGAACACCTTGCAGAGGCATCACCCGATATTACAATTCTGCCTGTTTTTTTCACCGACTGGATAACCGGTTCATAATTGAAGGGGACCAAAGAGCGGGCATCGATCACTTCAGCTGAAACGCCATATTTTTCATTGAGGATGTCGGCTGCTTCGATGGCTCGGTAAAGCGTGGCACCGATGGTGAGAATAGTCACATCATCGCCGGCCCTTTTAATATCAGGTTCCCCGATGGGAATCTCATAATATCCTTCGGGCACCCCTTCCTTGTGGAAAAATTCACCGATATCGTACACCCTCTGGCTTTCAAAGAAGACAACAGGATCGGTGCCCTGAAGGGCGCTGTTCATCAATCCCTTGGCGTCGTAAGGAGTAACCGGGAAGACCACTTTCAAACCGGGTATATGGGCCGCTAAGGCAGTCCAGTCCTGTGAGTGTTGGGCTCCGTATTTTGACCCCACCGATACCCGCAGCACCACCGGCATCTTCAGCACATTGCCGCTCATCGCCTGCCATTTGGGAAGCTGGTTAAACACTTCGTCACCCGACCTGCCCAGGAAATCGCAATACATAATTTCGGGGATTACCCGTCCGCCACACATGGCATAACCAATGGCAGTTCCTACGATAGCTCCTTCCGAAATCGGGGTGTTAAAAAGCCGGTGGTACGGGAGGGCTTCGGTCAATCCCCGGTATACCGCAAATGCCCCTCCCCAGTCGCGGTTCTCTTCTCCGTACGCAATCAGAGTGGGGTCCTTATAAAACCTGTCGATAATGGCTTCAAAGATTCCATCTCTGAGAACATAGTTTTTTATTTTTGAATGGGGTTTCCCGTTTGCATCAAATGCATATCTTTCTTTGGCTGCCAGTTGTCTGACCCTGGGATTTTCCTCAATAGGATGGTTCACTTCGGGGATTCCTTCCTCCATTCTGTCGAGCGATCCGTTTGAAAACATCATTTCACCTATCAGGTCAGGATTTGAAACCATGTTCATCCGGGGCGACATCTCGTCGTCAGTGGCCAGCTTGAGAGCCCATGTTATCAGTTCCGAAGTCTCATTCCTGATCTGCTCCAACTGGACAGGCAGGGCAATCCCAGCTTTGACCAACTGTTCACCGAACCATGAGATTGAATCAACCTTTTCCCAGGCTTCCACTTCTTCTTTTGACCGGTAAGAGGAAGCATCGGAAGGGGAGTGTCCGCTGTATCGGTATGTAAGGACATCCAGCAGGACAGGTCCTTTCTTTTCTTCCAGAATTTTCCTTTTCCTGCGATAGGCATCTATGACAGCCAATGGGTTGTATCCGTCCACCCTTTCGGCATGCATCTGCTCTTCATTTACCCCGGCTCCGATTCTCGCCGCAATACCGTACCCCATGGTTTCACCGCAAGTTTGTCCCCCCATGCCGTACTGGTTGTTCATAATGTTGATAATCAGGGGCAGGCCTCCATTCATCTCCCCGTTCCAAAGTTTTGTAAACTGGTCCATAGTGGCAAACGAAATCCCTTCCCAGACCGGCCCACATGCCATGGAAGCGTCTCCGATGTTGGCAACCACGATCCCTTTTTTGCGGTTCACTTTTTTATACAGGGCAGCTCCGACAGCAATATCTCCTGATGCCCCTACAATGGCATTGTTAGGATACACCCCGAACGGAGTGAAAAATGCGTGCATGGAGCCACCAAGACCTTTGTTGAATCCTGTTTCCCTCGCAAAAATCTCGGCCAGGGTGCCGTAAATCAGAAACCGGATGGCCAGTTCCTTCATGGTCCCCTTATGGCCGGCCATTACCGGACGAAGAGTTGCCCCGCCAAAATGGTCTGCCATGATTTTTCCCAGCATTTCATCATTCAACTGGGCAATGGCCGACAAGCCCTTCGCAAGTATTTCACCATGGCTGCGATGTGAACCAAATATGAAATCATCAACTGTCAGGGTATAGGCCATCCCAACCGCCGCCGCTTCCTGTCCGATCGAAAGATGGGCCGGCCCCGGATGGTTGTATGAAACCCCGTTGTACTCACCCCTTGTTTTAATCAGGTTAAGCATGGTTTCAAATTCACGGATAACTACCATGTCGTGGTATATCCGTATAAATTCATCATCCGAATATTGGATTTTTTCCTCTTCGATGGTTTTGTTATAACGGTTGACAGGAATCGGCCGGAATTCAATAAATCCTGGTTTCCTGACCTCTTCCGGATGAATAAACTGTGACTTTGGCATACCATTCATTTTTTGTTCACAATTTACAGTTTGCATTTTGCAATATGTTGATTACGAGATAATATTGCAACCTGCTTTCCGTAAAAGTGAATTGTTTTGAAGTTTATTTATTTACTTTATTTGTTTGTTCCTTTTAAATTTTCTTTCCTTTGGCTCCTTTATTTTTGCATACCCTGCAACCCGAACTGTGCCCCGATAGCTACGGGAGTATGAACGCAGTATTTTAAATAACTATTTGTTCAATCTGGTTTTTGATTTCAGCCAGGAAGAGGGTGGCCTCGCCTCCGTCCAAAGCGCGGTGATCGTATGTCAGTGAAAGCCCGATCATCGGAACGATGGCATAAGTACCTTCATCAATCTCTTTCGGACGGGGAACAATGGCACAAACTCCCAGGATTGCCGTTTGTGGCAGGTTGATCACAGGTGTGAACATCTCCACTCCGTAACTTCCCAGATTCGAAACCGTGAATGTGGCCGCTTCAGGATTCAACAGGTCGGGATTGATTTTTCCCTTCCTGCAGTCGGCAGCCAGTTGCCGCAACCGGGAAGAAAGGCCTGTGAGCGAGAAATCATCGGCGTTTTGCAGCACAGGCACCATTAACCCCCTGTCGGTGTCGACCGCTAATCCAAGATGGATTTTCCCAAAATATTTCATCTGATCGCCCAGAAAATGGGTATTGACCTGTGGAAATTTTTTCAGTGCCTTGATGACAGCATAACAAATCAGGTCGTTGAGGGTAATGTTTTCGGCTATGGTACCTTTTTCCAGTTTTGCCTTGAACTCTTTTCTTGCAGCAAGAAGTTTCCGGGCATCGGCACTCAGGTGATGGGTCAGCTGTGCGGAATTCTGCAACGACTGGTGCATCGATCTGGCAATCAGTTTTCTGACATTGGAGATTGGTTTCACGATAAATTCGTCGCTGATAGCTACTGAGGGTGCCGGTGAAGAAGGCCGTACGGTTTCCCCAGCTGCGGGCTTCGTTTCCGGCATAACCGGAACGGCCGGTTGTGAAATTTGTTCTTTAGCTGCCGTGATGTCTCTGGCTATGATCCTTCCTCCGGGGCCGGATCCCGTCACCGATGCAGGGTCAACACCCAGCTTCACCGCCATATTTCGGGCCAGAGGAGAGATATGGATTCTATCCTTTTCATTCGTGACCGGTTGGACTGAAAACTCGACGACTTTTGAAATTTCATCCCCTGATTCTGCTTTCTGAATGCCTTTGGCAGTTTCCGCTTTCTCCGGGAGAGTTTCACCTGGTGTCCCGATCAGCCCCATTTCAGCCAGAACAGGAACTTCATCGCCTGCTTCAAAGTAGCGGACAAGCAAAATCCCATCCACCTTGGCCTCCTCCTCAAACGATGCCTTGTCGGTTTCGTAAGAAAAAAGAAGATCACCTGCCTTCACTTTTTCACCGACTTCCTTATACCACTGACCCAGAATGCAGGTCTCTACCGACTGTCCCTGACGGGGCATCATAACTGCTGTTGCCATTATCAAATCCTTTTAGCCTGTAAATACAATCAAGGCAATTTCCGAATTGTATATAATTCTGTAAATCAAGCATCATATATCGGATACCCTGATTCAGGCGTAAAAGTAAAGCTTTTTACTTGTATATACAAGTTTGAATGAAATGTTTTAAAAAAGTTTAACTTTGATGCATGAATGAACTGCCGCAATACCTGAAGCTCTACGAAATTTTGCGGAAGCAGATTGTTTCGGGAATTTACCGGGAAGGGAGTCTTCTTCCTTCGGAAAATGAATTGTGTGCCGTTCATGGTCTGACACGGCCAACTGTCAGGCAGGCCCTGGACCGGCTCGTGAGGGACAGGCTGATTATCAAGAGGCAGGGCAAAGGAAGCATTGTCAGGAAACCTCTCCAGAATATCGGTATTTTGTCGGTGGAAGGAACTGCTTCGGCCATCGGTGGTCCCTATCTGAAAACAAAAATCCTGCAACCTCCCGTGATCAGGCCATGGGGGGATGATTTCCCTTTTGAGCTTTCGGAAACGGAACGCGAATCGGGGTGTGTCTTTCTGGAGCGGCTGCGATTCGTGGAAAACCTCCCTGTTTTTTATGACATCAATCATATCCCGAATATCAACCTTCCCCGCTTTACTGCCCGTTCACTCGAAAACAAGTCGCTGTTTGATACCCTGCGGACCCATTATCAGATCCGTATTACGGGTGGCGAACAGCGTCTGAAAGCTTTGGGTGCCCCCACTCATATTGCCCGGATACTTCAGATCGGTACAGGTAGTCCGGTGCTCTATGTTGAAAGGAAGCTTAGCACAAATAGGGAGGATTTTCATGTTTATTCCACCATCTGGTTTAATTCGGAAAAACATTCCATTTATGGCGTGTTTTAAACTTTCTTCTGAAATTTCCTCTTTTTTCAGGTGTAAATCATTTTTTTTTCATATTTGCGCGGAAGATTCATATTAACTGTTACCATTTATGAAAGTATTGAAATTCGGAGGTACCTCTGTCGGGTCTCCCGCAAACATGAGAACCGTGATGAACATCATTGCCGACGGGGAGCAGAAACTGGTAGTTCTTTCAGCTATGTCGGGAACAACGAACAGCCTGGTTCAGATTTCACAATCCCTGTATAATAAAAAACCCGATGAAGCGGCACAGGTTATTTCAACACTCGAGGAAAAGTACAAGAATGTGGTTGACGAATTATACGCCACCGATGTGTCAAAACAAAAAGGATATCAGATACTCAATCCGGTTTTCACTCTTTTAAGGTCTTTTCTTGACGGTGAGTTTACAGAAAAGGAGGAAAAAATAATTGTTGCCCAGGGGGAGTTGCTATCAACAAAGCTTTTCAGTCTGCTGATGCTTGAGAACGGGCACAAGGCACTGCTGTTGCCTGCACTTGATTTTATGCGGATCGATACTGAAAGGGCTGCCGATCTTCCGGCCATCACCACCCTGCTGACAGAGATTCTGGATAACAGTCCGGGGGTCGACTATTATCTGACCCAGGGATTTATCTGTCTGAATCCGAAGGGGGAAATCGACAATCTGGAAAGGGGCGGCAGTGACTATACGGCCTCTCTGGTCGGAGCTGCCATTCATGCCGAGGAGGTACAGATTTGGACCGATATCGACGGTTTCCACAACAACGATCCGAGATATGTCAGCAACACCCGGAAAATCGATCAGCTTTCTTTCCTTGAAGCAGCCGAGCTTGCCTATTTCGGGGCAAAGATTCTTCATCCCCAGACCGTCTTGCCTGCCAGAATGCAGAACATTCCCGTGCGGTTGAAGAACACCATGAATCCATCGGACCTGGGAACCCTGATCACCAATGAGACCGACGGCACCGGGATCAAAGCGGTTGCCGCAAAAGACGGGATAACTGCCATCAAAATCAGGTCCGGCAGGATGTTGATGGCATACGGTTTTCTGAAACGGGTTTTTGAGGTTTTTGAAAGGTACAAAACTCCGATCGACATGATTTCGACTTCCGAAGTTGCTGTTTCCCTGACCATTGACAATACAAGGTATCTCCGTGAAATCAGGGAGGAGCTTCTGGCATTCGGGGAAGTGGAAGTGGATGAAAACATGAGCATTGTTTGTATTGTCGGCGATATTATCCGCGAAGAAAGTGGTTTTGCATCCAGGGTTTTCAATGCCCTCGACGGGATACCAATCCGGATGATTTCGTATGGTGGGAGCAGGTACAATATTTCTGTACTTGTACCAACCACCCATAAAAAGAGTACCCTGCAAACCCTCAGCGACAAACTGCTTTCGTGAAATGAAAACGCCAGGCTTTCAAAGCCCGGCGATTTCTGATCATTGCATCAATTGAATAAAAAAACCGTGAAAGATTGATTGGCTGAAAAAGGAAATATCTGCTTTTCACTCCGGGGAAGATCAGTCATTTACGACCGGAATGAATCCAATTTGCCTGATATTCTGAAGATTACTGTAGTCGTATAAATAAAACCCATTCTTCCCGATCATGAACAGGTATCCGTTTACCGGGATGACATCGTAAGTGTTGATGTTTTTAAAGGTCGATATCAGGTTTTCACTGATTCTCAGTTTATCGGCAGCATTAAAGATTTTCAGGCCGGCATCTCCGTCGCACAGAAAGAGGATGTCCCCGTCGATTCCAAGTCCGTAAGGACTGGCCATCGGGTAAGAGGCAACCAGCGTGTTGTTCCTGAGGTCTGTATTCAGTTTCACCACATCAAGCCGGTTGATGTTGCTGTTGTTGCAGGCTCTTCCCCCCCTTAACGTGATGTATGCATAGCCGTCGGAAATCACAACCGGGTCGCAGCTGGTCGCATGGACAAAACTGCTCACATATTTCGGGGCTGTGGGTATATCGAGGTTGTAAATCTGCATACCGGTGGTTGTGCCGAAAAATATATGGTTCTGATATATGAACATGGTTTCGGTCTGCCACGACAATCCCTGCTTCCCGATGCTGAAGGGAGATGAGGGGTCGGTCACGTCGAACATATAAAGAGTGTTGTTATCGGCGGTATAGAGATAATTGCCATAAAGTCCGAACCGTGCCATCGATCCACCTACCCCGAATGAAGAACCGGATGAACTATTTACCCCGCCGGAAGATGAGTAGGAAGCCAGATCCATTTTTTCGGAGTACATCAGATACACCGGATAGACCGGAAAGTTCTGGTATTCCATTTCCTGACGCACTTTTTTTATCTCCCAGCCGATGACTACACCTTTTTCCTTGTCAATTTCTGCTATCCTGTAATCGTTGTCGGCCGGAGGGACTGTGTAAGGAAAAATATCTTTCACACGGGCTACCTCCCTGATGTTTCCCAGGTCGGAAACGTCAACAGCCACCATGTCAACGTAGCTGTCGGCATACAGGATGCTGTTCCTGATAGCAATGTCCATGCATCCCGGTATTTCAATAAATCCCGATTTCACCGGATTGGAAGGGGTGGTGGTGTTGATGATGTGGATTCCTTTCATCTCTTCAACAATGAAAAGGTAGTTGTCCTTAAAATAGATTTTCCCAGGTTTGACCAGATCGCGTGAATTGCTTTTTTTCACTGCTTTTCGCAGGTCGTCGTAACCCATATATACCGGGGTATTGGCAGTAAATACTTCGGTATACCTGTCCATGCATGATGATAGGACGATAATTGCCGACAGGAATGAAAATATGCGGATGAATGTTTTCATAATGTACAAGATTAATAAATGACAATACCCAGTTTAATGGAAAGGCGGTTAAAATCGACATCCACCCGGTAGTCGTTTTCCGATTTGTAACCGAGCCGGTGAAACCGGTATCCGAACGAAAATCCCAGTCCCATTCCCTGCCATGACTGTATGAGAAGGCCAAATGAAGGATTAATCAGCATTCCGCCCCTGGCTTTCATTTCGGTATTGTAATCTGTCAGCAATCCGGGGTAGTAACTGCTTCGGTAAAGGATGTCCGGTACGACCTGATAATAGGTGGTGCGGGTATCTTCCACAGCAATCTGGTATCCCGCCTGTAGTGAAGCAAAAGGAGTGATCTTCGAATCACGGAACCGGTACATGAAATTGGCTGTGACCGGCAAATAGGTTTCCTGGAAAAACTCGGCTCCGATACCTATTCCCGCCGACAGGTTTCCGTATATTTTCCGGTTGAGGGATGCACTGAAAACCAGGGGTGCATTTTTCCTGTTGTCGGAATTGCCTGCGAGGACACCCATTTCGGTCATGTTGAACCATGGGGATGAGGCGAGGCTGGCTGTGAACGGTTCGTGTACGGGGGCTTCGGTCCGCTCCGGTTTCGTCCTGCTGACTCTCTCCACCTCGTCTGCATTGAAAATCCAGAGATTCTTCCCCGAAACAACCCTGACCTTGGCCATGTCGTTGGAGAAAAGATATTTGCCTTTCAGGACGGTCCCATTCTTCAGGTAAACATATCCTCTTTCATACAGGATGGGAAGCGGTTGTGCTGCAACCTGCCAGGCAAACAGGAGGATGACTGCAACGGGTAACAATTTCTTCATTGGTAATTGGTTTTCTTTACTGATGGGAATAACAATGATCAGGTTGCGCCACCGGCCGGAAAAGTCAGGAAAAATTTTCCCTGTCGGGAAGTTTCATGATTCCTCGAAGGTATTTTATCCGAAATGATGCAGAAGTATAATTTTCTCAGATATTGTCTGATTTTAGTTTTCCTGTCCGGGAAAAGATTGATGACTTGTTTCCCCTAAAGGGATAAGGATTGCAGATTTTGCTGGTTTACAGATTATTCAGAAATGATAGGTCAAACCTGAGTAAAATCCCACTCTCCAGGGGTGGAATCTTACATCTCCGCTGTGGTTGATCGAATTGATAAAATAGCTTGCCTTCGGTTCGACTGAAAGGGAAATATTTCTGCCGATGGTGTAAGTGGCACCGATTCCGGCGAGTCCTGAAAGGTTGATGACTGAAATATCATCGGTGGTCCCCACCTTCATCCTGCCGGTTGGATTATCGACATATACATGATTCCCTATTATAAGGCCTGTGCTGATACCGCCGATCAGTTCGATTCCGATCTTGTCGTGCAGTATCCTGTATCTCAGGTTAAAAGGAATTTCCATTATTTCAAAAACCTGCGAAAATTCTCCCGAGGCGGCCACGGCTGTATTGAGATTGATGGTTGATTCGGAATAGGTAAAAAACCTGTTGTTAACCGGAATTTTGCTGAACTTGATCACTCCGGCCAAGCTGTTCATGGAGTAACGTCCGTTGTCAACAATCACGGCTGAGGAATAGGTTTTATCCAAATTTCCTGCAATCAGATCATTTCTGTCACCAGGGCCGGTTGTCCCCGATTGATTCCCTGTCTGCGAGTAATACAAGCCGCTTTCGATCCGCCACTTGCCCTTTGAAGGGAAACGAAGAGAAATGCCGGCACCGAGGCTGCTCCCTGACTGGTTGTCGGAAGGTGCCATTTTCCGGGCATATTCGGCACTGTGACGGGATGTGTATGAGGAATAAGCTGGCGAAAGGTGCACACCGATTTCCCATGAATCTTTTTGAGTTTGCCCTGTTCCAACAGGAAGGGCCACAGCCAGAACTTCATCCCGAAACACAGGATGAATTGTTTTATTGTGGTTTACTTTAGCCAGGGTTTCGGAATCGGGACCGGGCCAACCGCCGGTCACTCTGCCCGGCAGAGGTTTCATTTCCGGGAGCATGGCAACATTACGGTCAGCCGAATATCCCGCGAAATTTCCGGACGAATCGGTTTTCTGATCCTTTTTAGCAGAGGCTTTAGCCGTTGCTCCCAGATTTCCGGCATAAGGAAGGGGTCCGGGGCCCGCCTCCGGCTCTCTTTCGGTATCCATTCCCATACCTGCAATTTCGGGTAGGGTCGTGCTTACATGGGATCCGGCAGGGCCCGATCCGGAGGAATTTTCCCGGATTGGCCGGAGCAGCCATCCGGTGACGAATGCAACCAGCAATACGGCAGCAGCTGCAATCCACCGGATGCGGATTTGCCTGTTTCCCGGCTCTTTGAATGCAATTCCGTTGTGCACCTTCTCCCACATCCCGGGTGGAGGTTCAGGAACAAATTGCTCCAGTTTCCGGCGGATCAGGTCGTCAAGCCTGTTATCATCCTTTATTGTCATGAATACTTTCTGCTTTTCTTCATCATGCCATACTGGCCTTGTAACTTTTTTCTCAATATTTCCCTTGCCCTAGACAGGTCCGACTTGGATGCCCCTTCCGAAATGCCGAGTTCACGGCTTATCTCTGCATGGTTGTAACCTTCCATGACATACAGGTTGAACACCATCCTGTATTGCGGGGGAAGTTCCTGGATTATTTTAACGATATCCTCCGCTGGCAATCCCGCCAAAGCTTCTTCTTCGCTGGTGGCCGAGTCAAGGTTTCTGTATTCATCCACCAGAACCAGCTGCTTTTTTTTCCGGTACCGGTCGACCGATATGTTTACCATAATCCTTCTCACCCAACCTTCAAAAGAACCTTCATGCCTGAAATCGCCGAGTTTTGAAAAAACGGTCAGGAAACCGTCCTGCAGGTTGTCTTCCGCTTCGGCGCTGTTTTTTGCATAGCGGAGACACAATCCATACATTTTCGGGGCAAGCAAACGGTATAACTTTTCGCGGGCCCGGTCATCCCCCGAAATGCATGCCTCAATTATTTCACTGAAGTCTTCCAAAACGGCTTCTCAAATATTCGCCAAAGGTACAGATAATTACCGGCTATTATCCTTGTTTGTCCGGATTCAGGCTCCTCCGGCCTTTTGTTTACTGGAAAGATGTTTAATCCACAAAATAGTTGCGTTCAAAAAAAAAAGATTTCCACGCAACCGGAGGAAACCTGTAAACGTCTCACCGGTAATTGCCGGTTATAACAGGCATTCAGAATATAAACAGCTTGCCGGAAGTATCCGGTTAGGCCGATTTTCTGGTGAAATCAGGATAACCATACATATAGACAAACCGTATCAGTTTGAGACCCAAAATGAAAGATTCAGAAAACAGAAAAAACGCTTAAATTTGTGAAGAATATGAAAACAAAGGAAACAATGAAAATTTTGATTGTTGTAATGCTCTCTGCGTCGGTCATGTCGTGTCATAAACAGGACGACCAGATAAAGGATGATCTGAACAACCTGCCGGAAAAGTCGGCTCAGGTCATCACTTCTGATAACTCTTTCGGACTGGAATTGTTCAGGAAAGTATTACAGAGTGCGGATAAAAATAAAAATACCATGGTGTCACCGCTGAGTGTGGCCCTGGCCTTGTCGATGGCAACCAACGGAGCGGTTGGAGAGACCAGGACCGAGATGGAAAACACCATGAAAATGCATGGCCTTACACCGGAACAAATCAACAAAGCCCGAAAGTCGCTGGTTGCCGCTCTTCAGTCGGCCGATCCCGATGTCCTGCTTGAGATTGCGAATGCCATTTATTACCGGCAGGGGTTGAATGTGAAGTCAGATTACGTGACACTGAACAAAGAATATTACAATGCACAGGTTCAGGCATTGAACTTTGCATCTCCCGGTGCCCTGGGGATCATCAACGGATGGGTAGCCTCAAAGACCCGTAACAAGATTCCGACTATTATCGACCAGATTGATTCCGACCTGGTGATGATCCTTTTAAATGCCATCTATTTCAACGGAATCTGGAAATACAAATTCGGGGAGAAGGCAACCCACAATCTGCCGTTCACCCTCGGCGACGGATCACAGAAGGAGGTCGCACAGATGTCGCAGGAGGCGGCACTCGAATACACTTCAAACAACCTGTTCAGTGCAATCCAGCTTCCGTATGGCAAAGGGGATTACCGGATGACTGTCATCCTTCCGCAGACGAACAAAACCACCGTTGATGTGGTGGCTGCCCTGAACGATGAGAACTGGAAAAACTGGATGAAAAGCTTCGTCATGACCCAGAATGTGGTGGTAACAATGCCAAGATTCAGGTTTTCGTGGGAAATGAGGTTGAACGAGATGCTGCAGGCTATGGGCATGGTCAGGGCATTCGATCCCGGCAGGGCTGATTTTTCAGGCATTGCCGACGTGAAACCGAACAGCATTTACATCAGTTACGTGATTCATAAATCCTACATTGATGTGAATGAAAACGGTACCGAAGCGGCTGCAGTTACCGGAATCGGTTTCAGTGTGACCAGTGTCCCTTCGGGCAAGACCTATTTCAGTGTCGACAGGCCATTCCTTTTTGCCATCACCGAAAAGACGACCGGAGCCATCCTTTTTGTCGGAGAAGTAAGGTCGCCTGAATACAAATAATGCCAATATCTCCTGACCCGGGAACAGATGATTTTTCCGGATGTTTTTTCCTGTCGCAGATTTCTTTCCCGGGTATGCAAAGCAATCGGCCTTTTCCCTTCAGGCACAATAATTGATTATCTTTGGGGCTTCAATGTTCAAAGATGAAATTAAATATCATTGGCGTGGCATCCGGAGTGATTGTCACGTGTATTGTGTTGTTGTCCACATGTGGCCTGAAGACCGGAGAGGAACCAACAACTGAAAGCAAAGAGGGACAATTGTTCATGTTCACATCACCACCAGTACCCGATTCCCTGACATTCATGGGCGAGAACGTTCCGCTTGGCCGGTTTGATGTCTTCGAGAGCCTCGACCGGGAACTTCTTGTAAACAGCTATTTCCATTCACAAACTATCCGGCTCATCAAACTGGCGCCGAGGTATTTCCCGGTCATCGATCCGATCCTGAAAGAAGAAGGAATTCCTTCCGATTTCAGGTATCTTGCGGCTGCCGAAAGCACCCTCGATCCACGGGCAACCTCACCGGCAGGGGCGGCTGGATTGTGGCAGTTCATGAAACCGGCTGCTGTCAGGTATGGCCTCGAAGTGAATGCTGAAGTCGACGAAAGGTTTCATGTCGAAAAATCGACCAGGGCCGCATGCAGGTACCTGAAGGAGATGTACGCGAAGTACAGGAACTGGGGACTGGCGGCTGCTTCGTACAATGCCGGTCCGGCAGCAGTTGACAAGCAGATTGAACGGCAGAAGGAATCGAATTATTTTGACCTTTTGCTGAATGAAGAAACAGCCCGTTATGTTTTCAGGATCATCAGCCTGAAACTGGTGCTTGAAAATCCGGAAAAGTATGGTTTTCTTGTGAAGGAAACGGAAAAATATCCTGTGCTGAAGACAAGGAAGATTGAACTTACAGGGTCCATTCCTGATTTGGCCACGTATGCGAAAGGATTGGGAATGAACTACAAAATGCTGAAATATTACAATCCGTGGCTTCGCGACAACTTCCTGACGAACAGGGAGGCCAAAATCTATATTCTTCAAATCCCGGATTGACCAGGCCATGCATTACGAGGAAGATGAACTGGCTGCAACCGCTGATGACAAAGTAATCATCACCGGCGCAAGGGTGCACAATCTCCAGAACATTGATGTCGGGATACCGCGGAACAAACTGACCGTCATCACCGGGCTGAGCGGAAGCGGGAAATCATCTCTGGCTTTTGACACCTTGTATGCCGAAGGCCAGAGAAGGTATATTGAGACATTTTCGGCCTATGCCCGTTCTTTTCTCGGAAACATGGAAAGGCCCGACGTCGATAAAATCACCGGTCTGAGCCCGGTCATTGCGATCGAACAGAAGGTCACCAGCCGGAATCCCCGTTCCACGGTGGGAACGGTTACAGAAATATATGATTTTCTGCGACTTTTGTACGCAAGGGCCTCCGAAGCATTTTCCTATAATACGGGGGAGAGAATGGTGCGGTATACCGATGAGCAGATTCTTTACCATATCAGGGAAATCTATGAGGGGAAGCGGATCTATATCCTTGCTCCGCAGGTACAGGGAAGAAAAGGGCATTACCGGGAACTTTTTGAGCAGATCCGGCACAAGGGCTTCCTGACAGCCCGGGTCGACGGGGAACTGAAGGAACTGGTGCATGGGTTCAAGGTTGACAGGTACAGAAACCACCATATTGAGATTGTTGTGGATAAACTGGTGGTCGATGAAGCTTCTGACAGGCGGTTGAAAGAAAGCGTCAGGACAGCCATGAACCTGGGACACGGGATGATCATGCTCCTGGAACGGGAATCGGGAGAAATCAGGTATTTCAGCCGTCACCTGATGTGTCCTTCCACCGGCATCTCCTACAAGGAACCAGCCCCGCACAGTTTTTCATTCAATTCCCCCCAGGGAGCCTGCCCCCAATGCAATGGCCTCGGAAGAATTGCAGAAATCGATCTTGACAAAATCATTCCCGACAGGGACATGAGCATAGGTAAGGGAGGAATCGTTCCGCTGGGTTCCCAGAAGAATACACTGATATGGTGGCAGATCGAGGCATTGGGCGAAAAATACGATTTCAACCTCAAAACGCCGATCCGTGAAATTCCGGAGGAGGGGCTCAACGCTGTACTTTTTGGCACCAATGAACGGATACAGTTGAAAAATACCCCCCTTGGCACCAGCAGCTATATGATGACATTTGAGGGCATTGTGAAATATATCGAAGGGCAGAGGGAGGATAATCCTTCCCTGAAGGCACAGAAGTGGGCAAACCAGTTTGTGAAAACCATCACCTGCCCAGGGTGCAGCGGGATGAGGCTCAACAGGCAGGCCCTCAGTTTCAGGATCGACGGTAAGAATATCTCGGAATTGGCGCAAATGGATTTGACAACCCTGAACGAATGGTTTTCGGGGTTGGAAGAGAGGCTGAGCGACAGGCAGGCCGCCATTGCAAGGGAAGTCGTAAAGGAGATCAGGAACCGTTTGGGATTTATGCTGAATGTGGGATTAAACTACCTTTCGCTCGACCGGCCGGCGGCATCGCTTTCTGGCGGGGAATCACAGCGGATCAGACTGGCCACCCAGATCGGGTCCCGCCTTGTGAATGTGATGTATATTCTCGATGAACCAAGCATCGGGCTGCATCACCGCGACAATCTCAAGCTGATCCATGCTCTGGAAGAATTGCGCGACATCGGCAACTCGGTCATTGTTGTGGAGCATGACAGGGATATGATGCTCCATGCCGATTACCTGGTCGATATGGGACCTCTGGCCGGTAAACATGGCGGAGAGGTTGTCGCAGCAGGAACTCCTGATGAGGTTTTAACAAAAAAGACCCTGACTGCCGACTACCTGAACGGATACCGAAAAATTGAAGTTCCGGCAACTCGCCGGAAGGGAAACGGAAAGTGGCTCAGGCTGAAGGGTTGTACGGGTAACAATCTCCGGTCGGTCAACCTTGAGTTGCCGCTTGGTACCATGATTTGTGTGACCGGGGTTTCGGGCAGCGGCAAATCAACTCTGGTCAATGAAACCCTGCATCCGGTGCTAAGCAGCCATTTCTACAATTCCGTGGCCGATCCCCTGCCGTATAGGTCGATCGAAGGCATTGAAAACATCGACAAGGTGGTTGAGGTAGATCAGTCACCAATTGGCAGAACCCCAAGGTCCAATCCTGTTACCTATACGGGGGTTTTTACTGATATCCGCTCCCTGTTTGCCCAGTTGCCCGAATCAAAGATTCGGGGCTATCAGCCGGGAAGGTTTTCTTTCAATGTAAAGGGGGGCAGGTGCGAAGAATGCCAGGGAGCCGGTGTGAAAACCATCGAAATGAATTTTTTACCCGATGTCTATGTGAGATGCGACAAATGCAACGGAAGGAGATATAACAGGGAAACCCTTGAGGTACGGTACAAGGGCAAATCTATTTCCGATGTGCTTGATATGACAATCAACCAGGGAGTGGAGTTTTTTGAACCGATCTCCTCCATTGCAGTGAAGCTGAAAACCCTTCAGGATGTCGGCCTTGGATATATCACCCTTGGACAGGCTTCCACCACCTTGTCGGGGGGTGAGGCTCAGAGGGTCAAATTAAGCGCCGAATTGGCGAAACGTGATACTGGCAATACACTTTATATCCTTGACGAACCGACAACCGGGCTACATTTTGAGGATATCAGGGTTTTGCTCGATGTGATCGGAAAGCTTGTAAACAAAGGAAATACAGTCGTTGTCATCGAACACAATCCCGATATGATCAAATCGGCCGATTATATCATTGATCTTGGACCGGAAGGGGGAAGCGAAGGGGGCAGGATTATCTGCTCCGGAACTCCTGAGGAGGTGGCCCGTGCTGAAGGTTCCTATACCGGGCTTTTCCTGAAAGATGAACTAAAGGTACACTGAATGCTGTTCATATATTCTTTTACTTTTATCGTGAATTGAATCCCTTGAAATGTTGATTGATGAAATGAGCATGTTTAGCGAAACACCAACCGGAATGATGAACCCTTACATGCGAATTACCTGCCTGCCCTGCCTACCGGCAGGCAGGCGGCAGG
>CAYNBE010000006.1:0-38880 GCA_964395045.1 uncultured Prolixibacteraceae bacterium
AAATCAAAAAAACAAACCGGTTGATCAACACCCTGCAGAATGAAAACAACGAACTTAGAAGCCGCAGGTTGAATATATCGGAACTTCGGAATATTCTGGACCTTGGGTTGCTCCAGGTCAACACCAGTTTTACGCGAACCTGGAATGAAAAATTCGAGGAAGATAAAAAGAGCCTCCATTTCATCGGGGCACTCCGGGTAAAGATTGTCGCACGCTACGGCATTGATCTGAAAGAACTTCGCATCAGATACAACCCTTCGAAGAATAAGATGGAAGTGGCGAATGCCAATCCACGTCTCCTCTCGTTCAACGACTTTGATTATGAGTGGAAAATTGCCGAACTGATGGAATATACAAAACCCTGGTTCGGATCGGGGCAATGGAGAAAATCGGCTTTACTCGAAGGAATTGCAGACCGGTTAAAAGAAAACCTGAGAATCCAGACACATCAGGAGGTGAAGAACGGGCCTGAAGAACTTGAGTGGGTGCTGGAGCCCCTCAGAAAACAGATTGCGGGGACTATCGAAATCCTGCTGGGATCACCCTACCGGACGGTAAAGATGGTCGATTCGTTCGACGCAACATTTCAATCACTTGAAGAATTCAGCTTGTTCGGCGAAAAGAAAGAAGAAGGAGCTTTTCCGGTTAGATGCAGTGAAAAAGGTGCCTAAAAACGGGAAGGTAACTGATTGACCGGGTCAACGCTTTTCACGCTGTCAACCAGGTATCGGGTTTCCCCCACCCAGGGAAGAATCCCGTTTTTTTCCCGGTAATGGACCACAATGTACTCTCCCTGCAATTGGTTCAGCTTTTGTGCCACATCTTCTACCTTAACCGAAAAAAAGAATTTCTCCGATGCTATGGCAATGTCCCGGTTCGACCGGACACTGCTCAGTATCATCTCTCCTTCATACGTCTTGAAAACAAACCCTTTTTTGGAGAATTTCTGGAGTAAACCGGCACGGTAGCCTTCGCTGTATGTAAAGAAGTACTTCCAGTAAACAAACATCGCCAGGACAATGATTATGACCAGAATCAGCCAGTTAAGAAACTTTTTCACTTTCTGCAGTATAACAAATGATAGTACAAACGTAATTGAAAATCACGGCAAAAAAAAGTTCCCTGCCTTAAATTTTACCCGACTGGTAAACCGGCTTCAGCTTACTGCAGATGACAACAGGATGATCCAGCTATCCGATGTTTTGATGGTACTCTTGCAACGACTTTACGAGATACCTGCCGTTGAGCCTTTCCCGTATTCCGCGGGTGGCTGCCAATGCTGCCGAGGTGGTTGTTATGTAAGGGATTTTATACCTGATAGCATTTTTTCTGATATACGAATCGTCGTACTCACTTTGTTTCCCTGCAGGGGTATTGACGATGAGGCTGATTTCGCCGTTTTTGATGGCGTCGACAATGTTAGGCCTTCCTTCATACAATTTCAGGATGCGATCGGCCTCGATGCCATTCCGGATGAGAAAATCGCGTGTTCCCTGTGAAGCTACGATCCTGAAATTCATTTCCCTGAAATTTCGGGCGGCAGGAAGAATTCTCTCTTTATCCCTGTCGGCAATGGTAATCAGGACGGTTCCTCCAAGGGGTAAGCTGGTTTGAGTGGCTTCCTGAGATTTGAAAAAAGCCATCCCGTATGAATCGGCCAGGCCAAGCACTTCGCCCGTGGAACGCATTTCAGGCCCCAGCAGGGGATCAACGTCGGGGAACATATTGAACGGAAATACGGCTTCCTTCACTCCGAAATGGCTGATTTTTTTGTCCTTCAGGTTAAAATCCGTCAGTGTCTTGCCCAGTACCAGGTGCGTGGCAATGTTGGCCATCGACACGTTGCAAACCTTTGAAACCAGCGGAACTGTCCTTGATGCCCTTGGATTGGCTTCGAGGATATAAACTACATCCTCATAGATGGCATACTGGATATTCATCAGGCCGACCACTTTCAGTTCAATGGCGATCCTTCTTGTATACTCTTTGATGGTTTCGGTGTGTATGTCAGTCATGACCACGGGAGGGATCACACATGCTGAATCACCTGAATGGATCCCTGCATATTCGATGTGCTGCATAACTGCCGGAACGTAAGCACCGGTGCCGTCGCTGAGGGCATCGGCCTCTGTTTCGATGGCGTCCTCCAGGAACTTGTCGATCAGCAACGGCCGGTCGGGAGTTACATCCACTGCAGCAGTCACATAGTGTGCAAGCATTTCCTGGTCGTTGACGATCATCATTCCCCTGCCCCCGAGAACATACGAAGGCCTCACCATCAGGGGATAGCCTATCCTGCCGGCAATTTCAAGGGCTTCGGCAAGGTTGCTTGCCATCCCCGATTCAGGCTGGGGGATACCCAGTTTTCTCATCACCTGTCTGAAACGGTCCCGGTCCTCAGCCAGATCAATGGTTTCCGGAGTAGTGCCCAGAATTTTTACACCGGCAGCCGCCAGCTCAGCCGCAAGATTCAGGGGGGTTTGGCCTCCAAACTGGACAATCACCCCCTCCGGCTTTTCTTTTTCGTAAATATTGAGAACATCTTCAACCGTAAGCGGCTCAAAGTAAAGCCTGTCAGAAGTATCATAATCGGTCGAAACGGTTTCCGGGTTGCAGTTAACCATGATCGATTCGTATCCGGCATCCCGGATCGCAAAAGCCGCATGAACACAGCAGTAATCAAATTCGATTCCCTGACCAATCCGGTTGGGCCCGCCCCCAAGCACCATGATCTTTTTGCGGTTACTGGTGCCTACCAGGTCGGGGGCGTTGTAGGTTGAAAAATAGTAGGCGGCATTTTCAACCCCGCTTACAGGCACAGGTTCCCAGGATGCATTTATTCCCAAAGCCTTTCTCTGTTCCCTGATTTCGTTTTCGGGACGAAGCAAAAGTTTCGACAGGTATTTGTCGGAGAATCCGTCTTTTTTGGCCATGATAAGCAGTTCATCCGGAAGGAGTTGCCCCCGGTATTGAAGAATCTCTTCCTCCAGTTCCACCAGCTCTTTCATCTGCGAGATAAACCAGGGAGAGATATGGGTCCTGGAGGCGAGTTCGTCGACAGGAGCCCCTTTCCGAAGGGCTTCATACATTATAAACTGCCGCTCACTGGTCGGACAGGCCAGCATCAGCATCAGTTCATCCAGCGATTTAGAATGGTAATCCCTTGCAAAGCCCAGTCCCGCCCGGCCTATTTCCAGTGAACGGATGGCCTTCTGAAGCGCCTCCTTGTATGTTTTTCCAATGCTCATCACTTCGCCAACCGCCTGCATCTGGGTTCCGAGCTTGTCTTTCAGACCATCAAATTTTTCAAAAGCCCAGCGTGCAAACTTCACAACGACATAATCCCCACAGGGGGTGTATTTATCAAGCGTACCGCATCGCCAATAAGGGATTTCGTCAAGGGTCATCCCACCAGCCAGCAGGGCCGACACGAAGGCGATGGGGAAGCCGGTCGCTTTGGAAGCGAGGGCCGATGACCGGGAAGTCCGCGGATTGATCTCAATGACCACCACCTTTCCAGTTTCTCGGTTGTGAGCAAACTGGATGTTGGTGCCTCCGATCACGCCAATCGACTCCACAATGCTGTAGGAATATTTTTGAAGCCTTTTCTGAAGCTCTTCTGAAATGGTCAGCATGGGTGCCGTGCAAAAAGAATCGCCCGTATGGATACCCATTGCATCGACGTTTTCAATAAAACAGACGGTGATCATCTGGTTTTTGGAATCCCTGACCACTTCCAGTTCCAGTTCTTCCCATCCAAGAACCGACTCTTCAATAAGTATCTGATTGACTATGCTTGCCGACAACCCCCGGCTGGCGACAGTCCGCAACTCCTCAACGTTGTACACAAGACCTCCACCGGTACCTCCCATGGTGTAGGCCGGTCTGATGACCACCGGATATCCCAGCTCTGCAGCCACGGCTTCCGCCTCTTCCACGCTGTTTACTGCTTTGCTCGCAGGCATCTCAATTCCGAGCCGGTTCATCATCTCCTTAAAAGCCACGCGGTCTTCCCCTTTTTCGATGGCATCCACATTCACCCCGATGATTTTCACATTGTATTTTGAAAGAATGCCTTTTGAAGCAAGAATGGAAGAAAGGTTCAGCGCAGTTTGTCCTCCCAAATTTGGTAAAAGGGCATCGGGCTTCTCTTTCCTGATTATTTCCTCCAGGGCATATTCGTTCAGTGGCTCCACATAAGTGGCATCTGCCATCCCCGGATCGGTCATTATGGTAGCCGGGTTGGAATTGACCAGTACAATTTTGTACCCCAGCTTTCGCAATGCCTTGCAGGCCTGTGTCCCGGAATAATCAAATTCACATGCCTGCCCGATAATGATCGGTCCAGAACCGATGATCAATACTTTGTCGATGTCGGTGCGTTTTCCCATGTTGTTGGTTATTAATGCAGAATATCATTCCATGCATGACGATTTCAGCCCTGCAATTTAAAAAAATGATGCGATCCAATAAGTTCCCGGTCAAATTAAATCCATCCCTCCGGAGAAAATTAACACAACGACTCAACCGCAACCCGACTGTCGGAACATATAATCCAGGATTATATAGGCATCATCTCCAAACAAAATGTTCTTTTTCAAATATAATTTCCGGGGCAGAATAAGAAATTTTAGTTCTCTCAGCAATTTACTAACAGTGGAATATAACATCAAAGGGGTTTTCAGTCTTATCGGAAAACCGACAAAGTTTTCATGAAAAATGCTGCGTACCGGCATTGAAAGTTTCCGGTAATATCAATATTAATACAGGATTCAGCAGCAATGAATAAAAAAAGGCTCACCATCGGCATCGAAGGATATATTAAGCGGCGATTTTAAAAGGATATGGTCAATCATCATAAAATTCCGGTTGGAGGGAACCATCGGATTTAATTTAATCGTAACTTCGATTATTCATTCTCTATACGCTTAACATAATACATTATGAAAAGGAAATTATTCATTTTGGCAGTTGGTTTCATCATTCTGGCCTGTGTAAACGGATGCAATGATAAAGATGAGTTTCTGTCAGGAGACTCGGGCGAATTGAAGAAAGCCGCAACACAGGAAACTGTATATCCTTATGTGCCCGGTGAAATGATCATCAAATTCAGGGAAGGGGTTTCAGAAAGCCGTAAGTCGGAAATAATGAAGTTAAATTCGGCAGAACATAAAGAAAAGATTTTAACAAAGCTCATGGAGTTATGGGAAGAAAAGGAAGGGATTACCGTTGCAGGAATTTCGGGGAACGTCAAAGACATGATTGCCCGCTTTAAGGAACTGCCGGAAGTTGAGTATGCCGAGCCCAACTACATATACACACACACCGCTGTATCGAACGATCCCTATTACACCAATGGCTCCCTTTGGGGAATGTACGGCGATGCTTCCCCTCTGAAAACCAATCCCTACGGGTGTCAGGCTGCTGAAGCATGGAATGCCGGTCATACGGGGGCGACAACCGTATATATCGGGGTGATTGATGAGGGGTACATGTACAGCCACGAAGATTTGTCGGCCAATGCAGGGAAAAATCCGGGTGAGATTGCCGGCAACCGGAAAGACGACGACAAAAACGGCTATGTGGATGATGTCTATGGCTGGGATTTTGAAGCAAACAACAGTTCGGTGTTCGACGGGGTGCAGGATGATCATGGCACCCATGTATCAGGCACCATCGGGGCAGTTGGAGGAAATTCAAAAGGAGTGGCCGGAGTCTGCTGGAAGGTAAAAATCCTCAATGCAAAATTCCTCGGATTAACGGGAGGCACTACTACCAACGCCGTCAAAGCGATTGATTACTTCACGGCCATGAAAACCAGGACAAACAATCCGGTGAATATTGTGGCCCTGAACAATAGCTGGGGCGGAGGAGGATATTCACAGGCACTGTATGACGCCATCGAAAGGGCCAATGCTGCCGGCATCCTCTTTATCTGTGCGGCCGGCAACGGAGGAAGCGACGGCGTCGGTGACAACAACGACACCACCCCTTATTACCCCTGTTGCTATTCCAATTCCAATATCATCTCTGTAGCCGCCATCACCTCGTCGGGGGCGCTTGCATCGTTCTCCAACTTTGGGCTTTCAACCGTTGACATCGGTGCCCCCGGAGATGGAGTCTATTCTACCATTCCGAAATCATCCGGAATTTTAAAAACAGTTTCGGCCTATTCCAGTTATAGCGGCACATCCATGGCCACACCGCATGTGACGGGAGCAGCAGCCCTGTATGCATCGACCCACCCGGGAGCGACGGCTGCACAGATCAAAGCCGCCATCCTTACAAGTGCAGTGCCTACTCCTTCCCTGAGCGGGAAATGTGTGAGCGGTGGACGGCTGAATGTAAGTGGGTTCTGATTGTTACCGGGTATATCGTACAGCGTTGATATCCTGAAGACCATTGGGAGAAATTGCCCTGGGTGGTGCCATTGGGTTTAATGAAACTGCCCTTGCAGGGGGGGATCATATTGATTTCTGATTCCTGAATACTGATTTCTGATTTCCAGATTCCCGGAAAAACTTCGGACTTCGAACTTCTGATTTCGGGGATACCGGATAATTTAATTGACCTTGACCGATGCATTTTACTGCATACTACATACTACATCCTGCATACTGCCGCATCCTGCCTTTTCCTGATGCTTGTTCTTCGGTCAGGACCTGCAATTTGCCCTGTGCCTCTGTCTTTGCCTCATCACCCGTTTCCATCAACGGTGCACGTAACGGCGGGCAGGAAGGTGAGGGGGCGTCCTTTCCCGGGGCGATGCCCCGGGCTACTCCGCTTCCTGATGATACTTCTACCTGCTCTCAAATCGCAATTCTTTTCCCTTTACCCGGAATCTGCCGGTTAATACCTCCGTGGTAGAGGCATCGGCATTTCCCTTGAAACCCGGCTGCTTGCCACCTACCGACAGGGTGAACCATCCCGGCTCAATCACCCGGTTGTTTTGGTGGTTGATCATGGAAAGCTGCCGGGGATTGAGTATAAATTTCACCTCCTTTGTTTCCCCGGGATTGAGAGTAATACGTTCAAATCCTTCCAATTGCCGGATGGGACGCGGCGTAGAGGCTTTTTCATCGGTCAGGTAAAGCTGAACCACTTCGTCACCGCTTCTCTTCCCAGTGTTGGTGACCTTTACCGAAACGGTCAGAGAATCTCCGGCCACGATTTGCTCAGGCATTTTCAGATCACTGTAGCCAAACGACGTATAACTCAACCCGAATCCGAACGGATAGAGAGGCTCACCGGTAAAATATCGGTATGTCCTGCCCTTCATATCATACTCTTCGAACGGTGGAAGCTGGTCAACCGAACGGTAATAGGTAACAGGCAACCTGCCGGCAGGATTTGTATCCCCGAACAGGATATCAGCCACGGCATGGCCTCCCTCCTGTCCCGGATATCCGGCTGAAAGGATGGCATCGGCAATCTCATCCACCCGATTAACCGAAAGGGCACTACCGTTCATCAGCACCACCACGAGAGGTTTTCCGGTTGCTTTGATAGCTTCCATCAATTCTTCCTGCGGTTTGGGCAGGTTGAGGTGGGTACGGTCCCCTCCTAAGAAGCCATCCACTCTGATCGGCATTTCTTCTCCTTCGAGCCGCTGCGAAAGCCCGAGAACCAGCACAACCACATCGGCTTTCTCCGCTGCTTCCAGGGCACGCTTTTTCATTCCGGTATCCGGGACCGACCAGAGAAACCGGGCATCTCCGTCTCCATACCAGTTTCTATATTCGTATACAATTTTGTATTTCTTCCCTGCTTCGAGATATTTCTCCTTTTCCTTATGAAATGCGTGGTGCTCAGTGTTGTAGGACAGAATCTTTTCCCCTTCGAGCCACACATTCAGGGTGGGCATCCCCCAGCTTCCAAGTGCATAGTTCCCTGTGACAGGCGGACAAAGATAACCGGTCCAGCGGATGCTGAAGTCGTCATCGGGAAGGATGGCTCCGGGTGATTCCGATTCCCAGTAGAAATCGATGTTTGGGTCGGTCCTGACAAAGGCGGGTTCCCCTTTCAGTTCTGCATTGGAAAAGTATTCGCCGGTGACACCCTGTTTTCCTTCGGCTGTCATCAGGTAACAGGAAGGAACAGGCACGAGGTTGTGGATACCGTCGGCCAGGTGGCATCCTTCGGCATAAAGCACTTTGGTTTCAGGCTCCAGCCTATCCTTTAATCCCTTTAAGATGGTCACCGGATGCCTGGGAATGCCGTTGTAATTGCCAAGCAAAGCTTCCGGGTTGTCGGCATTGGGACCAATCACCGCTATGGTTCCAATTCCTTTCTTCAGGGGAAGAAGATGGTTTTTATTCTTCAGGAGGATGATGCTTTTCTCGGCAGCTTTGCGGGCGAGGGTCCCGTTCAGATCAGTGGCATTCGCCGAAGGTGGAATCCGCGAGAAAGGGACCATGGAATCAGGATCGAACATACCCAGTTTGAAGCGGGCCGTAAAAAGCCTTTTCACCGCCACATCGAGGTCAGCTTCACCAATAATGTCCCGTTTCAACGCCTCTCCAAGGTTGGCGTAAACATTCCCGCACTCCAGGTCGGTGCCGGTTTTAACAGCTGCTGCCGATGCCTCGGCCCTATCTTTCGAAAATCTGTGCTTCATAAAAAAGTCATTAATTGCCCCGCAGTCGGATACGATATATCCGTCAAATCCCCAATCCTCCCTAAGAATATTGTATAATTCGGGACTGGCACAGCAGGGATAACCGCGAAACCGGTTGTAAGCTCCCATGACAGACCAGACTTTGCCGTCGACCACCAGGGTGCGGAATGCCGGAAGGTAGGTTTCGTAAAGGTCGCGATCACTACAGTTTGCATCGAATTCATGCCTGAGCGGTTCGGGCCCCGAATGGACGGCAAAGTGTTTGGCTGTGGCCACTGCTTTCAGGTAAGCCGGATCGTCCCCCAGGAGTCCCTGGACGAATCGGAGGCCAAGTTGCCCAGTTAGGTAAGGGTCCTCGCCATAGGTTTCATGTCCCCTGCCCCAACGGGGATCACGGAAAATATTGATATTCGGAGACCAAAAGGTCAGACCCTGGTAAATCCCCCGCTTCCCCCGGCTGATCCATCCGTTGTATTTGGCCCTCGCTTCATCGGAAATGAGTGTAGCTACCTCTTTGACCAGTTCTTTGTCCCAGCTCCCTGCCAGGGTGATCGACTGGGGAAATACCGTGGCATACCCCGCCCGGGCTACACCGTGCAGGCATTCATTCCACCAGTTGTAAGCCGGGACTCCCAGCCTTTCAATGGCGGGCGTTGTGTAGAGCAACTGGCTGATTTTTTCATCCGGTGTCATCATCGACACGAGCGAGTTCACGCGCTCATCGAGGGGGAGGCTCGTGTCAAAATGTTTCAACCGGTTAAATGTCTGCGCATCGGAGGCCGGAGAAAACCAGGTCACCATTACTACCATCAAATAAAATATCCGTTTCATAGTAATCATTTATAGTTCAATTGATTTTACATCCAGTTAACTGAAAGGTTGTTTACAAATACTTACTCAGACTTAAAAAGATTCATATAGTGTCAGATCTCTTTTTATTTCGGTCGGGGGTAACTTCTTGCAGCGGAAAGGTGAAATTCTGCATTTCTCCGGAATGTGACGATCATGCGATAATCCACTGCCCAAAATACATGAACCGCTTTGAAATTTGTTCTTAATCATGCTTTTGTACTTTGAATTCCGGCAAGCGAATTCGCCGTTCGATTTGCGGAGGGAAGTTTCAATTTCAATTTCCAGAATTTTAGCTGCCTGAGATTTATTCTCATAGAAAATCTTTACAGGCAACATCCCATATAATTTCATAATCAACACCAAAATATTCGTGTGTAACTTTTTCTTGATAAATACATTTCTGACCATAGCACTTCGGAATATTTCACTTTGAACTCTTCCGGCAGCTCTTTTGGTCCCTCTCCTATCATTACAAAATTCCAAAATACTTCATCAACCAAATATTAGTTCCATTTAAATTCAGCGAACGAAAACCCTTTGATACATTCTGAATATGCACCATCGACAGCAAAATGAACCGAACAATCCAAATTCCTTGACAGAGTATACTTCAAAAAAAGTAGGCCTGTACCCCTTTAGCTTTGATAACATGTCGTTCTTTGTCAGGATGCTCAAAGGTAAATATTTTATTATAAAAGACAGCCAGCTCTGTTTTAGCATGCTATATAATTGTTATACAGCTCATTCGGAAGCAAGTCTTAACATTCATATTGTTCATTTATTTAAATAGGCAGCAAACCATTTGCTGCGGGACACTTCTGTAACTTTTTCTCAGAAACTTAATTAAATCTCTGCTTCTTTCAGCCGCTCGGCATTCTCCTCGATCATCAGTTTTTCGATGATTTCATCGAGGTCCCCGGCAACAATAGCAGACAGGTTGTATAGGGTCAGGCCGATCCGGTGGTCGGTGACCCTTCCCTGTGGCCAGTTGTATGTCCTGATTTTGGCTGAACGGTCACCTGTTGAGACCATGGTCTTTCTCCGCCGGGCTATATCATCGATGTATTTTTGATACTCCATGTTGTAAATTCTGGTCCTAAGTTCGGTCATCGCCTTTGCAAGGTTTTTAATCTGTGATTTCTCATCCTGGCAGGTCACCACAATCCCGGTCGGGATATGGGTAAGGCGGATGGCAGAATAGGTGGTGTTCACCGACTGACCTCCTGGTCCCGATGAGCAGTAGGTATCTTTCCTGATATCACTCTCTTTCAATTCGATATCAAACTCTTCCGCCTCGGGAAGAACAGCTACCGTAGCTGCCGAAGTATGCACCCTGCCCTGAGCTTCAGTTTGGGGCACCCGCTGTACCCTATGGACTCCCGATTCATATTTCAGCACTCCGTAAACACCCTCTCCTCTGACCTCGGCCACAATCTCCTTGAACCCTCCGGCCGTTCCTTCGTTCACATTGGTCACCTCCAATTTCCATCCTTTTCGTTCGCAGAACTTGGAATACATCCGAAAAAGGTCGCCCGCAAAGATACTGGCTTCATCCCCGCCGGTACCAGCCCTGATTTCGAGGATCGCATTCCTCGAATCCTCCGGATCGGCCGGAACCAGTAAAAGCTTTATTTCGTTTTCCTTTCCCAGTATAAGTTGTTCCGTCGATTCGATCTCCTGCCTGGCCATCTCTTTCATTTCAGGATCACTTTCCTCAGTCAGTATCTCCTTCCCCAACTCAATGTTATCGACCAGAGCTTTATACTCCCTGAATGCCTTCACCAACTGCTCAAGCCGTTTGAATTCCTGGTTCAGTTTTACATAACGCTTCATGTCAGACATAGAAGCCGGGTCGGTGATCTGTTGTGAAATTTCTTCGTACCGGTTCAATATCGGCTCATATTTTTCTAACAGTGAATAATCAGACATAACAAAACGATTTGAAGATTTGAAGAATGAGTCCACTCTTAAGTAAAATTTCAGGCAAACCTGCCTACCCTGCCTTCCGGCAGGCAGGCTCCAGGCAGGGGCACCAAGAATGCAAAGTATAAATATTTAATTAAAAACACATTGAGAACTTTGCGTAGTTTGTATGGCATATTAAGTGCACTTAAGATTTGAAGATTAAAAAAGGAAAACCTTGGATACAGTTATCCTGATCGTTGGTTGTTCCGGAAATTATCCGGCTCCCGGAGTTCATTCATTTTCATTTTTAAGAAAAGCAAGCTGATAACTGGTAAAAATGTTTGCTGCGGTCAGATTATCGATTTCACTCCTGACAGTTGTCATTTGAGATCGATGACTCAAGATTCAAGACTGATGACTTAAGGTTTCCTTAAGTGCAGCTAATATTCAAAAATCCCCGCCTCGGTGTGAATTGTCAGTTTCCTGCCTTTGAAAGGCTCGACATGGCCTATGACGCGGGCTTCGATTCCATAATACCTGGAGATGGCAATCAGTTTTCCGGCAATCTCAGGCTGAACATACAATTCCATCCGGTGCCCCATATTAAATGTCCTGTACATCTCCCGCCAGGAAGCTCCTGATTCTTCCCTGATCATCCTGAACAGCGGAGGAATGTCGAAAAGGCTATCTTTCACTACGTGCAGGTCATCCAGAAAATGTAGGATTTTTGTTTGACCGCCACCTGAACAATGGATGATGGCATGAATGTCGGGACGGTGGTTCTCCAGCATCCGGCTGATTACCGGGGCATAGGTCCGGGTAGGCGAAAGAACCAGTTTCCCGGCATCGTTCCCAAGTCCACTGACGACATCGGTGAGCCTGTATTTTCCCGAGTAAACCAATTCTGGGGGGATGCAGGGATCATAACTTTCTGGATATTTTTGGGCAAGGTAGCCAGCAAAGATATCGTGACGGGCCGATGTAAGGCCGTTGCTGCCCATTCCGCTGTTGAATTCCCTTTCATAAGTTGCCTTTCCCGATGAGGAGAGGCCAACCACAACATCGCCGGAGCGGATGTTTTCGATATTGATCACATCGGAGCGTCGCATCCGGCAAATTACTGTTGAATCCACGACGATGGTTCTGACCAGGTCACCGATATCGGCAGTTTCTCCGCCCGTAAGGTACACCATGATCCCTAGTTCCCGGAGTTCGCTGCACACCTCTTCCGTCCCCCGGATGATGGCTCTGATCACTTCGCCTGGAATCAGGTTTTTGTTCCTCCCGATGGTCGATGAAACAAGGATTTGGCTGGTGGCCCCCACACAAAGCAGATCGTCGATGTTCATGACAATGGCATCCTGGGCAATCCCTTTCCAAACAGAAAGATCACCTGTTTCCTTCCAGTAGAGGTAAGCCAGAGACGATTTTGTGCCGGCACCGTCGGCATGCATGATGTTGCACCATGCTTCATCCCCTCCCAGAATATCCGGGACAATTTTACAGAAAGCTTTGGGATACAATCCTTTATCAATACCATTCACGGCATTGTGGACATCTTCCTTTGATGCTGATACGCCCCGGGCCAAATATCTCGACTGATCCACCTTCGCTCTTTTTATCAGCCCGTAAAGGTATCAATTTTCAAAAACTTTTTTTAGTATAGAGGAATCGTTTGATTTTCTGGGTTGGTGTTTTTTCGAAGGGATCCTTTTGAAACAATACCTGCTGAATCCTTGAAAATTTGTTCACCTGTGTGTTAATTTTCTCATGGATTTCCCTGAGGATTTCATCTTTCCGATGGCTGATTTTCTCGGCAAAAAGGGAAGCATCGTGCCTGAACGACTGATACTGATGTTCAATTTCTTCCATATTGAGATGTATCAGGGCAACCAGTTTCCCCTTTTTTTCAACCACCAATGATTCGATCACATAACGCATCCTGTTTATGAGGGATTCAATTTCTTCGGGATAGATATTTTCACCCGAAGCGCCAACGATCATATTTTTTATCCTCCCTTTTATTCTAAGGAATCCGTCCTTATCAAATGAACCAAGGTCTCCGGTCCGGAACCAGCCATCAGGGGTAAACGCCTGGGCTGTCAGTTCGCGATTCATGTAATACCCTGTCATGACATTTGGCCCATAAGCCTGAATCTCCCCCTCTCCCGTAACAGGGTCTGCATCGGCTAGCCGGAGTTTCACTCCTTTTAGTACTGGTCCCGTTGACCCGATCCTCGGAGTTCTGGGGGAAGTCCCTGCCAGGAGCGGGCTTGTTTCGGTGAGACCATAACCGATGGCATAAGGGAACCTTGCTTCTTTCAAAAACCGCTCAACCTTGCTATCCAGTTTAGAACCTCCGACGCCAAAAAACGTAATCTCGCCGCCGAAAGTTTTAAGAAGTTTTCGTCCGGCTATCCTGTGTAAAAGCTTGCGCATCGGAGGGATTTTGTATAAAACCCTGGTTACCCTACTTTTTTGGAACTCTGGATAGATTTTCCCTTTAAATATTTTTTCGATCACAAGAGGGACCGAAAGAACCTTGGTGGGTTTCACCTGTTGCAGTGCCGGGATCAGAACGGAAGCTACAGGAGGTTTCCTGAGGTAATGTACCGAAGCCCCGTAAAAAAGAGGAAACAGAAATCCAAGAGTATTCTCATATGTGTGGGAAAGTGGCAGGATGGAGAGAAACCTGTCGGAAGAATAGAGCGGTTCAATGGTGAACGATTGCATGGCATTCCAGGAAATATTTTTCTGGGTCAGCATGACTCCTTTCGAAGTGCCGGTTGTTCCCGAGGTATAAATAATGGATGCCAGGTCACTCTCCTCCACCTCGGGAAGTGTTTCCCATTCCGGCACCATACCGTAGAAAGGTTCCAGCGAACTGAGCTTCCTGAATGTTGTTCCTTCGGGTATAACAGCCATCCTGTCAGTGAGGATCATTTTCTTAATTCCCGGAAAATGTTCTTTTTCAACCTTATAATACAGGTTCTCCGATACAAAAAGAATTTTTGCCCCTGAATGCTCCACAATGCTCCTGATCTCTGCGGAATGAAAATCAGGAAGGATGGGTACGGCAACTGCACCCGACAATTGTATCCCGATGAATGCCACCCCCCAGTTGGGCATGTTTGAACTTAAAATCGCTACTTTATCCCCTTTGGCAATTCCGCAGGCCAGCAAAAATCCGGCAACCTCCCCTGCCTGTTCCTTCAGTTGTCCATAGGAAATAGCACTTTCACCTGCAAATGTAAGGGCGGGCTGATGGGCAAATTTCCTGAAGGACTCTTCCAGCAATGCCGGAATCGTGTATTTTGTCATCTCTTATCCTCAATTAATGAACCATGAATGATGTCGAAAACATCATGAGGCTGCAAAATTAATCAAAAAACAAGGTGCTGGAATTCAGTCTGAACTGGCAAAAAAGCTGGTATATGTCTGCAAAAAAAGGCAAAAATCAGGTAAAGATCAATGAAACAGGCTTTAAGTTGCGGATCAGGAATGCTATATTTGTTTCCGGAAGGGACAAACAGAGGTTAAAAAAAAGTTAATTCTCATGCAATGGCGCAAAAAAGTGAAGATTATTCGACCGATTGGGTTGAAACCACTGAACAAATGTTAAAAGAAAGGTTCCAGATAAGCGAAGGATCGCACGACTGGTTTCATATTGACAGAGTTAGAAAGCTGGCATTGCTCCTGGCAGAGAAGGAAGGGGGAGATCCGTTTCTGATTGAGATGGCTGCTTTGCTACACGATCTGGACGATTGGAAACTGAAAGGAGGCAGCAAAAGTTTTTCGGTAACAGAGTGGTTTGATTTTTTAGGTATGGATTTGAAATCCAGGGAACACATCTCCCGGATCATTGAAGAAGTATCGTTCAAAGGGGCAGGGGTATCAACTCCCTGCTCATCAGTCGAAAGCAGGATTGTTCAGGATGCTGACCGGCTTGATGCAATGGGGGCCATTGGTATATCCAGGGCGTTTGCATACGGCGGAAGTAAAGGTCATCCATTGCACCTGCCAGGTGTTGACCCGCATTATCATAATACCTTCTGCAGTTATCGGACGTATAAAGGAAGCACCATCAACCATTTTTACGAAAAGCTCCTGCTGCTGAAAGAGAGGTTAAATACACCGGAAGCCATCCGTATTGCTGAAGGCAGACACCGTTTCATGCTCGAGTTTCTGGAACATTTTTTAAAGGAATGGGAGCAGGAAATATAACCTAACAGGGAAAGTTCCGTAATACAAAATGAATTTTCTTTAAACACATTCAAAACCACTGAAAAATGACAATCGACCACATTGCAATCTGGACATACAATCTCGAAGGAATGAGAAACTTTTACATGCATTATTTCGATGCTTCATCGGGACATGCATATTACAACCATTCCAAGGAATTCCGATCTTACTTTCTCTCATTCGGGGGTACCTGCAAACTGGAAATTATGGAAATGCCGAATGTTCCCCTGAACAAGAACAACCCCATGAAGCAAAACACCGGTCTGATCCATTTTGCATTTAATCCTGGCTCGAGGCAGAAAGTGGATGAACTGACCGAACGGCTGCGAGCGGATGGTTTTAGGGTAATCGGAGAACCCCGGGTAACAGGTGATAACCTGTATGAAAGCATTATCCTTGATCCCGACGGGAACAGGGTTGAACTGATGGCATATTAAAGGCTTGCCCGGAGCATTCAAGGATGAATAAAATAAATTGCTTAAAGGTTCCCAGACCTGATTTTTCTTAGAAACGTTTTATTTTTTGCCACCTTTTCAAGTTCATTGTACCATTCTTCCCCATATTTCCGGATGAGCGCATCTTTCAGGAAACGATACAAAAGCATGTTGTTCCGGTGTCCACATACCCTGCCAGCCTGACAGATGGCGATCCTCTGGTAGTTTATGGCATCAAAGTGCCTGTATTCGCTGATCCTCACCGGGAAAAGATGACATGATACCGGCTTACGGAAACCGGTTTTCCCCTCATAATATGATTTTTCGATAGCGCATTTCAGAATTCCTTCGTCATTATAGGAATATGCACACTGGCGATTTTCCACAAGGGGTGTCACGAGGTCTCCGTCGCTATCGATCACAGCGAAACCCTGCTTTGCAATTTCTTCCCGGTGGTGTTCCGGAAGAAAATGAACAATGTCGGGATAATCCCTTTCAATGGTTTCAGCTTCCTCCTTTGTGAGCGGTGCACCGGAATCGCCTTCGATGCAGCATGCCCCCTTGCAAACCTTCAAATCACACTCAAATTGTTCCAGAAACAAATCAAGGCTGAGGATGGTCCGTCCAATTTCAATCATTGCAATTCTTTCAGAAAGAAAGGGAAAACGAATAACATTTTATCAGTTTAAGATATTTACCAGTAATGGTGAATACATTGGAACACCTGCATACAGGGAGGGAATTTGTATGTAAGAGCTAACCATTTCGGTTGGCACCGACATAAGTCGGGATGTTTATTTGATCTATAAACGGGAAATGATAACCTGTGTATCTCAAATCAGAAAAACTGCGAAACCCGGGATATATTGGTTTAATTCCTACCGGGAAATAAGATTCCTGCCGGTCATTTCTTTCGGAACAGGAAGTCCCATCGCTGTCAGCAAAGTTGGGGCGACATCGGCAAGTATCCCGTCGCTGAGTCTGACTTCAGGATGATCGCTGACATAAATGCAGGGAACCGGGTTCAGGGAATGCGCTGTATTGGCTGATCCATCTTCGTTCATCACAAAGTCGGCATTGCCATGGTCGGCGATGATCATCACTTCATATCCTGATTCCCGGGCAGCTTCAACCACTTCCTTAACACATTCATCCACCGCCACAACGGCTTTCCAGATCGCCTCGTACACTCCGGTGTGACCAACCATGTCACCGTTGGCAAAATTCAGGACCACAAACCCTGCATCTCCTTTTTTCAGTTCGGCAACGATGGCTTCTTTCACTTTTGGAGCCGACATTTCCGGTTGAAGGTCATACGTCGGAACTTTGGGAGAGGGAACCATGATGCGGCTTTCTCCGTTGAATTCGACTTCCCTACCCCCGCTGAAGAAAAAGGTTACATGGGCATACTTTTCTGTTTCGGCAATCCGGATTTGTTTTATTCCCGCCTCCGCAACGACCTCACCCATCGTGTGGTTAACATTATCCTTTTCAAAAATCACTTCAATACCCCTGAAGTCAGCCTTATAACTTGTCATGGTATACCAGCGCAAAGGCATGGTGTGCATCCCGAATTCCGGCAGATCTTTCTGCGTAAACGCAATGGTTGTCTGACGGAGACGGTCGGTCCTGAAATTAAAGCAGATAACCACATCTCCCTCTTCGATCAGCCCGATCGGGTTGCCTCCTTCATCAACTGCTACGATAGGCTTTATAAACTCGTCGGTAACTCCCTCGTCATAGCTATCCCGGATGGATTGCAGGAGGTCAGTGCTGTGCCTGCCAATTCCCCGGGTATACATATCATAGGCCAGCTTCATACGGTCCCAGTTTTTATCACGGTCCATCCCGTAATACCTTCCGACAATGGAAGCAAATCTGCCGTTGGTCCCCTGCAGGCTTTTCATATCCTCTTCCACGAAACCATACCCTGACTTCGGATCAGTATCGCGACCGTCGGTTAGACCGTGCACAAAGATTTTGTCGACACCCATATCGGTGCCTATCTGGCAGAGCGCTATCATGTGAGTACTGAGTGCATGGACTCCCCCCGGGCCGATCAACCCGATCAGATGGACTTTTTTTCCGTTCTCGCGTGCATAACCAAAAGCCTCCGTAACCTTTGGATTCTCCCACAACTCCCTGTCTTCGATCGATTTGGTTATTCTTACCATATCCTGGTACACAATCCTGCCTGCCCCGATATTCAGGTGGCCTACTTCAGAATTTCCCATCTGCCCGTCGGGAAGCCCCACATTTCTCCCACAGGCAAGCAAACGTGAATGAGGGTATCTTTCATTCAGAGAATCCATAAAAGGAGTGGGAGCCTGTGATATCACATCACGCTCCGATCCATCGCCTATTCCCCACCCATCTAATATAATTAGTATCGCTTTTTTGTAATCGTTCATTGTTTTATTTCTGTTTTCATGTAATCAACAGGTATTTATAAATATTCAGATATAATGGCGAATGAAGTGAGATACACGCCTTCCTTCCTGCAGGCAGTCGGGAAAGCAGAAAGGGAATTCGTATGTAAGAGTTATTCATTCCGGTTGGCCCCGACATAAGCCGGGTAATTAATTTCACCCGGGAATCCTTGTCCTTTATCAGTATTCATCGTCGTCGGCTTCTCCTTCTGCATCGTCCATCGGTTCCTCTTCCTCCTCTTCATCGGTAACGGGATACTCCATGTCGGCATACTTGTCTTCATACTCTTCTCTGACATGGTCTTTCAGGAATCCATCCTCATCGTAGTCATCGTCGTCTTCAATGATCCGCTCGGCTTCGCTAAGGGTCATCCTGATCAGGTAGTACTTATCCTCCGTTTCAAAAGGCAATGCACTTACATTTTTCCCGTCCTTGTCGAAATAATAAAGCAGATGGTCACTGAATCCGGCGGGATATACCAGTTTGATCTGTTCCTGAATGGCAGCATCAAGCTTATCGTAATCTTTGATCACTCTCGGTTTGTTCTGGTTCATGACGTTTGTATTTCACGGTAATCCAAAGGATGCTTATTTAAATATTCATAATGACGGGGTGAAAATAAAAACTTTTTAATAAAAAAAATGCGATATGAAATTTTCAAGTTTTTTTTTTAATAAAAATCCATCTCTCCCACCTTTCAGTGAAGCAATTGGAATTGGAAGATTCCTGTTCACGATGTCGCACCTGAGTTTCAGAATAAATTACCGTATGGTCCAAAGAAACAACAGGTAATGCAGTGAATGAGCGATGAACAGCAGATGTTTCCCTTTTTCATCCGGAGAATATTGTTCCGGCATCAGTGAATGACCCTCAGAACAGCTGAACCAGTCACAGAATCCGACGTCATCCGGACCAGATACAACCCCGGACTCCAACCTTCTGTTGCTATCCGGAACCCTCCAGCTGGTGACTTTTTCCCCTCCAACAACACTTCCAGTATCCGTGCACCGGAGGGAGAAAAGACCTCCAGCCTTGAAGAGATGAGTTGGTTGAAAGGCCATTTCACCATACACCAACTATTTGCCGGATTCGGATAAACCGAGAGGATATTGGATTGACCGGGAGACATTTTTTCCCTGTCACTGCGCAGGGTGGTTCCCCTGATCATCAATGAAGTAACCGACAAGGGGGGAAGTTCCAGAGAAACACTATTTCCGGTAAGGGTTATTGTTCCTGATTTTATTGCATTCACCGTCTTTGATTTGAATGTTTCATTTGCGGGCAGGTCCGCGATTCTATGATAAACCACGTTTCCTTCCACCGGGGAATAATTATTGATTTTTACCTGAACATCTTTTGTGGCCCCGGTTGAACGGTTGACCAGAATCACAGTCAAAGAGTCAGCCAACCGGCTCACGGTAGTGTAAGCCGAAACATTCAATTCATCAGTGGAAGCAGCATCCAGATATAATCCATGGTTGAAACGGGTGAACAGATGCAAAATCTCATACATACCCGGTTTCCAATCCCAGGGGGTGAAGATTTCGACTCCCTGTTTCATGAACTCACCCAGCATGGAAGCGTACCAGACTGCATTCACATTCACGGGAGTACCCACTACGGTACTTGTCTCAGTGACAGAGAATGTGACTCCGTGATCAGCACCAATGTACTTTACCAGCCATTCCCTGCACCTCTCAAAAATGTATTCCTTGTTAATAGAAGAGTCCCATCCATTGGCCCCCAGCCGGTGAACCCCGTTGTGCCCTGGATAAACATAAGCTTTATCGAAGAAAATGCGGTGAGTCTGCAAAATATCTGCCGAACTGGTTTCATGGGGATAAAAGTGGATGTCGAGCACATCTAGCAACCTCACACCCGAGGCTTTTTGCTCCTCGCCAATCCGTTTGATGAAATATTCCAGCCAGCAATAATATTTCCCTCCAGAAAGAATCCGGTCGCCATCCCAGTTGTACCATTGCCACTCATTGGCCGGGACCGGGCCGACAAGCTTGATCCCGGGAAACGCAGCCCTAGCTTTCTTTGCCGTTTCAAACCACCGCTGCATAAACGATTCGGGTGAAATCAGGGTTGCCATCACATCATCGTGCGTTCCGTTCCAGATTTCCGGCTCGTTATCCATGTTCCAGTATAAGAGTTTTGTTTGGTCATACCCCAGGCCTTCGGGACCGAACCATTTTCCAAGAATCCCCACTACCGAATCGGGAGGCCAGTTTTCAAGGTACAAATCGGGATTTCCTTCTTTCAGGGCAACCCTTCCCCCTGAAGTGTTCGGTGACCCGCCTCCGGCCAGGTTCTGTGCACACCCCTCCCACCATTGCGACCTGTTGTAGTCCCAATCATTGAAATTGAACGATCTGCTTTTTGCAGCCTTCCCGATCAGAGGCAAAGTCCACATTCCGTATGCTCCGGGAATATTTTGCAGCAAAGTACCTGCTGCAAAATCCCAATCATGGGGATAAACATTGTTATACCAATCGGGATGACTGCTCAGTTTCTTTCGCCAGTTGTACTTTGTGGAATTGTTCCCCCCGCTTTCACGGAACATCCTGACCCCGGCATCCCTGAGAAGTTGCCACTGTGCAGATGTAAGGGACGATCCCGAGAATCCGTCAAACAAGCTGTTATTTTTGCCATAGATCAGGGGTGATACCGGTTTTCGTGCTCCAGCTGCATCAATGGTTACCTGGACAACGGACTGAGAACTGATGGGTCTCCCCCATCCGGTTAAGAAAGCGATTAGGATTACCAGTACGAACCGGATTAATTTCATTTCGTCTCTTTTTTGCAAATATAATCCTTCACCGGATACAAACTGTAATTTTTACAAATACTGTCAACATTTATTCTGCTATCGTATCATCATGCCTCCTTAATACCAGATCACAAAATATCAATGGAAACGGATGTTGAGTAATCACCGGAGTTTGTGTTTGGCTATTTTCACCCGGGAAGGGTGACATTTGGTATGAAGTACCGGAGGTGAGAATCATATTTGATCCCGGCCATGCTCAAATATTGCATTGCTCCTCCGTATTAAAAAAAAAGCGATTGATGTCTCAGGTATCCATTCCTGTAGCAGTTTTACTCCTGACAATCAGTTTTATCCATCCCGGTTCAGGCCGAACGGTTCATTTTCCCGTACATGCAGTTTGCATCACCGCATCTTTTGCATTTATTATACTCTCTGCGAAGCGAAGGCCCGATTCCTATGACCCCGCTCACCGATTTGACCGGGCTCATCAGACTGGATGAAGAAAGGGTAACTCCGCAAAAATTCCGGGGGAAGAAGGAAAAAAGCAAATGCTGTTCAGCGACATTCCAGTCACAATATCCCGGGCTGAATGCTGCGGAAACATGCCATCCCTGCGCTGACACTTCCCTTTCGATGATATCAGCCAGTTTTTCGGCAGCTTTTTCGGCCACCATCGAGCCCAGGGTATCCAGTATAAATCCAGGCAAGACCTCACCTGCTTCGTTCAATTCCCTGCAGCGTCTGGTTACCTCTGTCCCTGCCGTTGCCACAAACAAAGCAATCTCAATAGAATGAGCCAGTTCCGAAAAAACTGTTTTCCCTGGCAAAAATAATTTATCACCAATCAGCAATTCCTTTTTCAATGTTGATAAGCTGAATGAACCAGTCCGTGCAAATCCTGCTTTTATGTCAAACAAGCCGGGGGCTTCGGCCATTACACCGGTTATAAGTTCCGGAAAGGGTTCGGGTACCTCTCCCGTTTTAAATCCCATCAACCGCTCCAGCACATCCCTACAGATATCGAGTTCCTCAAAAGAAAATCCAAATTGTTTCAACCCATTTAACATCTTTACGGGTATTTGAATGATCAAACCGGGTTAGCCTGATAGCCTGCTTTGGAAAGTGCCGCGGTGACCTGTCCGGGAGATATTCCAGAGCCTTCCACGATCAATATCCTGAGGGGATGGGTTAGGTCAACATTCCATCTGACTACTCCCTCCAGTTGGTCCAGATATGGTGTTACAGCCGCCAGGCATCCCTGGCATTTAAGGTTGGTGGTAAATTTCAATGTTTCCATCATGGTTTATTTTCTGTAATTCAAACGCAAGCTGTTCAGTACCACTGAAACAGAACTGAATGCCATTGCAGCACCGGCAATTATCGGGCTGAGCATCCATCCTGTAAAAGGATAAAGAATTCCTGACGCAAGCGGTATGCCAATTAAATTGTAAACAAATGCCCAGAAAAGATTTTGCCTGATTGTCCGGAGTGTCAGTTTTGAAAGTCTGAATGCAGCCGGAAGAAGATTCAGGTTCGATGAAACCAGTGTGATCTGGGCCACTTCCATGGCAATGTCAGCCCCTTTCCCCATCGCAATACCTACATCGGCCACTGCCATGGCCTGTGAATCGTTAATCCCGTCACCGACCATGGCAACCTTCATGCCTTTGTTTTTCAGGTGCTTTATGAAATCTGCTTTTTCACCCGGAAGCAGTCCGGCGAGGACATGGTCAATCCCGGCCCGGGAAGCAATGGTGAGGGCTGTCTTCTCATTGTCACCGGTCAGCATATATATCTCCATCCCATTCTTTTTCAAAGTTTGGACGACTTCAAATGCCGACTCCCTGAGACGGTCGGCAATAGCCAGGAACGCTACAATTTCTGTTCCTTCTGCAAAGAAAACAACCACTTTGCCCTCCTGCTGCATCAGGGATGCTTGTTGTACAACATCAACAGGGATTTGAATAGCTGAGTCAATCATCATTCTTTCATTGCCGGCGAGATATTCTTTTCCCTTAAAAAAGGCACGGATACCTTTTCCGGTTACACTTTCGAATTTTTCAGGTTGCAAAGCCAGTATTCCCTTTGTTTGCATGAACCTGGCTATGGCTTCGGCAAGAGGGTGTTCCGAATGGATTTCCATCCCTAAAAGAATCCGATTTGTCTCTGATGATTCTTTCAACCAGACCATATCGGTGACAGAGGGGTGACCTTCGGTAATGGTACCGGTTTTATCGAGCACCACTGTATCCGTTTGGGCCGCATTCTCAAGACCATCGGCATCTTTCACCAAAATTCCCATCAATGCACCTTTCCCGAGTCCGACCATAATAGCAGTGGGAGTTGCCAGTCCCAGGGCACATGGGCAGGCAATCAGAAGTACCGAAACCATCGCTGTAAGAGCCTGGCTAAACGAATCGCTGCCACCCAAAAGCAACCAGAAGACAAAGCTGACCCCGGAAATCACCACTACAACCGGGACAAAAACGGAAGCAATCCGGTCGGCCATTTTCTGAACAGGAGGCTTGCTCCCCTGTGCCTGTTTCACAACCTGGATGATCCTTGACAGAATAGTTTCTTCTCCTACCCTACCGGCCTGGATGGCAAAACTTCCCTTATGGTTGATGGTTCCGGCATAGACCGGATCACCAGGCTGCTTTTCGACCGGCAACGGCTCGCCGGTAATGGAACTCTCATCGACCCACGATAATCCCGACACAATAGTGCCGTCAACCGGAACCCGGTCACCCGGACGGATTCTCAGTAGATCACCTTTCCTTACATCTTTCAATTTGATGATTTTCTCGTGACCAGACCCCCCGATCAGGATCGTAGTGTCGGGAGTCAGGCCCATCAGTTTTTCAATGGCCGAAGAAGTGCGCGATTTGGCTTTTTCTTCAAGGAACCGCCCCAACATGATAAACACGATGATGACCGAAGAAGTTTCGAAATAGATTGGGGGATGTTTGCCCTGATGAGCGATCAGATCAGGAAGCAAAAGGTTCACCAGACTAAAAAAATATGCAATCCCGGTACTTATGGCAACCAAAGTATCCATGCTTGTTTTTCTATGTTTCAGCAACCTGAACGCCCGAATGAAAAATTTCCGTCCAAACCAGAAAACAACCGGAGTGGTGAATATCAACATAACCGGGCCTGAAACAGGCAGGTCCATGTAAAACATCCCGAGGATCACCACCGGCAGTGTAAAGGCAGCGGCTAGCAAAACGTTTCTGAGCATCTGACTGGTGTCGGGGCCGGTCTTCTCACGCTGATCACTCAAATCTTTCGTGATGAGATCATAACCTGCCGATTGCAGCGCCTCTCTGATCGCTTCCATATTCTCCATAGCAGAATTGGATTCAATCAGTACCGATGATGAAGCAAAATTCACCGATACACGCCGTACACCCGGTTGTTTGCGGATAATGTTTTCCACATTCAGGGCACACGAGGCACAACTCATCCCTTCGACAGGGTAGTTTTTTTGAATTACCTTCTCCAACATTCCCGGTTTTTACAAATATAACATCAGAATTGCATTCAAGTAATCAGAACAAAAAACGAAAGAAATTGTTTTTCGATAGACCATGTTTTCTGTTCCCTCACGTTGAATTCCGGTGAGCGCATTCCCCGTTGGCTCTGCCGCGGGGTAAACGAACAACGCAATAAGGAAGTCCCTGATGGAATCGCCAGCCCGACAGTCAGGCGGGGATTCCCCGCTGCTCTGCGGCGGGGAGTTTCAATTTCTCAGGGAAGGGATCTATAGATTGCGGATTGCGGATTGGGTTTGCCTGCCGGCAGGCAGGAACTTTGGACTTCGGATTGCTTGACCTTGACCTGTGCATTTAACTGCATACTGCATACTGCCTCCTGCCGCTTTTGAGCCTCAGCGTTATTTAGAATCTTGAGTGTTAGTATCTTTAGTATAGAATCGGTCTTGCAGAAAAACAAAGAATACTCTAATCCTCAAGATTCATCCTTCTAATCTTTAAAATGCCTTCTGCCGCTTTCACCCCTTAGCCTTTTACCTTGGTCTCGAACTTTTTCCCGTCCACTTCATCGGCCTTTTCCAAAGAAAAAGGCAGGCGTTGAGGCCTGCCCTTTCAACCACAAAGAAATGGACATATCCTGTTCTACATGCAATCAGTATCCTGGATTCTGGTACGAAGCACGTGCAGCAGCATCGAGCGGAATTCCCTTTTCATCGGTCAGAAGGTCTATGTATGCCTTTGGCCAGACCCTGAAGGTATAATGCTTTTGCATGGTGCCTTTGCCGTTGCCATTCTGGCCGTTACCGCTGACGGTATTGTACGCAACCGGCCAGAGCCCAGCCTTATCCGATGCCACCTGGTTCAGGTACATGATCCGGTCGTACAAAATCCCAGCATTGTGCTGGTCTTCCCATGCGAGCCCCTCTGAGAGAAATTCACGTGCTTTTTCATTGTAAATGAAATGGATAAACATATCCTCCTTTGAGGTCACTGTGGGTATATAGCCTTCTGCAGCTGCTTCGGCAGTTCCTGGTGTAAAATGATTTTCGGTCACCTTGATGGCATTGTAGGAATTCAGAGCTGAATAGGGTGCTGTTTTTTCTGCATCTGTCAGTTTTGCCGCCTGCGGTTCATAGGTGACACACACTTCATGACGAGCCTCTCCCGCTTTATAAGCTGCCCTTTCCCTCAAAACGTTGATGTCAGCAATGGCTGAGGTATAATTGCCTTTGCGCCCGTATGCTTCGGCCCTGATCAAGTATGTTTCAGCAACCCGCATCAGGATGGCATCGCGTGTACCGTTTTCGCTGTTGAAATTTGATTCATCGGCACTTCCGCCCCTGGTCGGGTCGACATATTTCCTGGATGAAAGATAGGGGGCGGTCCTTGTGGTGGTTAATCCCATGTTGCTTTGGTCAAACGGGGCAAGCCTGTAATAGTATCTTCCGGTTTTCGCTGATTTTACCCATCTGACGGCAAACTGGTAAGGAAGACTCATGACCATGGTGGAATCGAGGGCTTCTTCTTTCTGGTTTTCAAGGTAGATCAGTGCTCTTTTCCCGTATGCAATTCTTTTAGCTCCGCTTGTGACAGTTGGTTCTCCGGCCGGTTTGTTTTCATTCCACCATTTGGCTGCATTTGCATTCCAGGTAAATGAGGTGCTGTTGGTAGCCATGTTGCTGATATATTCATGGGCAAAAGTCTTGTAATACCGCGAATCATTTACCTTATCCCTGAAATTGTCGTATGCCCAGTCGGTCGGTTTGTAAGTTCCGAAGGGTCTTCCATAGGCCATTGACCGGGTCACCCCCGTCTGAGTGGTGTAATCCCCCACATGGTAATTACACGACCTGTTCCCCCCAAAACGACCATTCAGTGTGGTATTGACATCAAACTGGGCAGCCAGCAGCACTTCCGGACTGGGAGAACTTTCCGATACCTTTGGATCGAAAAGTGTCCAGTAATCGGTCGCTAATCCTTTCATTGTTCCGGAAGAACCAGCCATTGCGTTGATCACTTCGGTTGCAATGGTGATCACAGAGTCGAGGTCAGAAGCGACAGTCCCTTTGTAAAGCAATTTCAGGTGCTGCTCTGAACTGTTCTGAAACTTGACCGCTTGCGCCCTGTTTAGGTAGAGTTTGGCCAGAAAATGTCCTGCAGCCCATTTGGTAACCCTGCCCCTGTCGGATTGGGAGGCCGGCAGGTTCTGATAGGCAAACCGCATATCGGCAATGATCCTTTTGTAGATCAATTCCAGGGAGGTCTTGGGATAATAATATATCCCGTTGTCTTCGGTTTTTGCATCCAGCAAGAGCGGAACAGCTCCCAATTGATTAGAAATCAAATAGTAGGCCCACGAACGAAGGAAGAGGACTTCGGCCTTCCGCTGGTTGGCATAAGCGGCATCGGTTCCGAATTTCCCCGGCTTCACCGTCTCGATTTGTTTCAGTGCAATATTGCAGTTGTTAATGTGCGGATAAGCTCCCATGGGGGCATAACTGGAATTAGCCGATCCGATAAAGTTGGTGACATTTGAGGCGATAGAACTGACATCGGTGCCAAAGGCTGAACTGTTGCATTTTGCAAATGCCGAATTGGCAGCCGCATGCATATACTGATCGGTTTCCGGATCGATCAGTTTGGCCCCGTTCGAATCCCATTCATGCTTTACCCTCAGGTATACGTACAATCCTTTGATAAGGGCATCCAAACCACCCTCGGTATTGTAATAGTCCTGGGTCAGACTCGAAACCTGTTTTTCTTCAAGAAAATCTTCACAGGAAAACAGAAAACCCGCTGCCAGAAACAATGAAATATATTTTTACATAATGCTCATTTTTTTGAGTTTCAATAATTATAATCCGACTTTAATCCCTATCACAAAACTCTGAACCAGGATGGTGTTGTTGTTCATTCCCCCCAGTGGACCAAGGTTGCTCGATGCGATGTCCCAGTTGGTGTTGTCTTCCGGGTTCAGGCCCCATTTTACGACGTCGCCGCCAAAAATGAACGGATTGAGAACCTGTCCGGTAATGGTAAGCCTTTTAACGGGAACCTTTGTCAACAACCTCTGCGGCAGCGAATAGGCAAGCGAAATATTCCGTACCGTGACATAGGAACCATCATTGTAATTCATGGCCGGTGACAGGTTTTCAACCGAACTTGAAAGGCGGGGCATCGGCCATTTTCCATTTGGGTTATCCCACGACCAGACATCGTTCTCGACGCGGCCATTGGGCCAGACACCCCCGTATGAGTTTGGATATCCTCCGAAATACATCTGTCCGACACGGGCAAAAATAAAGAAACTCAGTTCAAGGTTTTTGTAACTCGCCCTGCTGGTAAAACCTCCGGTCCATTTCGGCCGGTTGGTCCCCAAAATCACATAATCATCTCCCGTAATCTTGTAATCACCAGCATCTTTCACACCATCCCCGTCGGTGTCAACTGTTTTCTGGTCAACCACCTTGATAGTACCCGGATAGAATTTATGGCCGTTTGCATTGAATTTGGCCATCTCTGCCAGGTCGGCCTGGGTATTCTGCCAGATGCCGTCGTTCTGATAGTTGTAGTAAACCTGTATCGGATGCCCGATAAACCAACGGTTGGCCAGCATATCGAGTGGCTTCCCCGATGCATCCTTGTTCAGCAGTTCCACAATTTCTTCCCGGTTGGTGTAAAAACTGATTTCTGTGGTCCAGTTGAAATTCTTCTTCCGGATGATGTCGGTTGTCAGGGTTAACTCAATTCCTTCATTTTTTGTTTTGCCAATGTTCTGTGTTTTGGTGACATAACCGGATACAGCGGGCAGCGATTTATCAAGCAACAGGTCGGATGTTTGCGACTTGTAGAGTTCAACGGTACCTGTGATGCGGTTATTGAAAAATCCAAAATCAAGGCCAAGGTTCCATTGTCCGGTTTTTTCCCAGGCCATATCAGGATTGGCAACCACTTGCGGAAGATATCCGATTGCTGCAACCGAACCGTACACATATGGATTTTTACTGAGTGGCCCGGTCGTGGTATAGGGACTGACGGCCGAATTGCCCGTTACACCATACCCGAAACGGAGTTTGAATTCATTGATCCAGGAATACTTTTTCAGGAAATTCTCTTCCTGCATTTTCCAGGCTAAGGCAAACGACGGGAAGAAATCCCATTTATGGCCCCTCGCCAGTACCGAAGCTCCGTCCCAACGTCCCGAAGCCGTGAGCAGATATTTGTTCATGAGAGAATAATTCACTCTTCCCATATACGACATTAATGTATTCTCCGTAAAACTGGTCCCATATCCGTCGGGTTTGCCATTCAGGTTGGCTGCTACATCATACCACTTGCAGATATCATATATCATGCTCGAAGCACTGGCATTAATCCCTTCATTACGGTACTTCTGGGCCGACTGCAGGAGGGTAATCCCTACATCATGCTTATCCAGGAAATTCTTCTGGAAAAAAAGAAGGTTTTCAGCCACCCATGCAAAACCCTGGTTGGTTGCGTAAGATGATGTATTTGGCTTGTTGGTCAGGTGGCTGGTGGCAAGCGGACCGGTCCACGATCCGTTCCTGTACTGCCTGAACTGGGTGCCGAAATTGATCCTGTATTTTAACCAAGGGGTAAAGGCCACCTCACCGAAAGAGTTTGCAAATACCGACGCAATCCTCCTTTCATTGAGTACCTGGTCAATGTCTATCAACGGATTCCAGAGCGAAAGGTTTCCACCGGGATTCCGTATCCAGTTTCCACTGGCATCCTTTGGCAATGCAAAGGGGAACTGATCATTTGCCCTTGAATAAAGGTCCTTTGATCCAGTATTGGAAGTGTTTGGCGCCATGATCCCGAAATTTTGTAATGATAATGATGCATTGACCGATGCACCGATCGTGAGCCATTTCGCCGGAGTGATATCGCCGTTGGTGTTCAGCGTGTAACGGGTGTAATCCTGGTCTTTCTGAACTCCAAGCTGATCAAGATATGCAAATGAAATATAGAGCCTGGAGATATCGGTGCCTGAAGAAAGGGAAATCTGATGGCTCTGGTTCAGACCGGTCCGCATTACATCATCCCTCCAGTTGTAGCTCCTGATCTTTTCCGGATGGTAAACCGGAACCTGATCGGGCCAGCCTTTGGCTTTTTCTTCGGCAGTTGTCGCTCTCTTTTTCACGGTTCCCCCTATCTGATCTTCCCATTCATATGCCATCAGTACCGATTCCCTCGCAGTGAGGTCGGCAGAAAGTCCGAATTTGGAAATGTCGATGGCAGGATCGGGGTATCCCAGTACGACCGGAGTGTTGAAATTGGTAAATTTCTCGGTGCCATAATTCCCGTCGTTCATCAGTGCCAGCCTCCATCTTTCGATATACTGTGAACCATTCATCCATTCAGTCAGGGATTTGTAGCTATCCATAGCTACTGTGGTTGAATAATCAATCGACACTTTCCCCTTTGAACCTTTTTTTGTGGTGATCAGTACCACCCCGTTTGCTCCGCGTGATCCGTAAATGGCCGTAGCCGAAGCATCTTTCAGTATCTCAACCGAAGCGATATCGGCGGGGTTGATATCAGTCATATTTCCGGCAGCAAGAGGGATTCCGTCGTAAACATACAAGGGTTCGTTAGATGCCTTGATCGACCTATTTCCCCTGATAACAATACTGGGAAGCTCTCCAGGCTTAATATTGGAGGTGATATCAATCCCGGAGGCTTTTCCCTGCAATGCCTGTATCACATTTTGCACCGGACGTTCCAGAATCGTTTCCGACGTAACCCTGGTAAGAGCCCCGGTTACATCGCTCTTTTTCACTGTACCATACCCGACTACCACCACCTCTTCGATCCCGATCGTCTCCTCTTCGAGTACAATGGATAAATCTGTTCTGTTCCCGATGGTGATTTCCTGCGGTTTCATTCCGACAAACGAAACCGAAAGAGTGTTAGCCGTCGCAGGAATTGATAGTGAAAAATTGCCGTTTACATCGGTGGTGATGCCAATGGTGGTTCCTTTCACAACCACCGAAACACCAGGAAGTGGCTGGCCGCTTTTATCGGTTACACTTCCACGGACCATCCGGGTGGGTTGTTGTCCGGAGGTATTCTCTGATACTGCTGTTTCCCTGTTACCGGCCAAATCACGCTCTCCTCGAAATCCCTCTCCTGTTGGTTCTATCCCGGATGCAAGTAAAACAAAAGACACTAAAATCAACGTCAGTTTCAATCTCTTCAACCGAAACTGTAGATCCCAAACAATGGGAATTCCGTTTTCCAGCTTTTTTTTCATAGATTCAAGTTTGAATTATTTAATAAACAACAATAATATGTAATTCATCACTTGTCATAAAAGCAGGTGAATGACACATTTTCAGATAGGAAAGGTTCTTTTACCTCTATACAACCAGGTGAAGACAAAAACAATGTCACGGTCACGTTCAGCATCATAAGTTTAAAACACTAAATATCAGGTTTTTCAAAATAAACAAACCTTCGAGAATCGTTTAGTACTTACCGGAAGCAATATAGTAAAACATACTCTTATAAACAAACATCTAACTGTTTTTTTTACAATACGATCAGATTATTGTAACACAATTACTTGTGAGGAAACGAAGGAGCTCCTGAACAATGTTTGACAACATCATTTCCTGCTCCGAAAAATGATTGCGCATTTGGGATTGCTTGACCCCGGACTTCGCCTGACTGCCGGCAGGCAAGGCAGGCTGGGACTTCGGATTTCGGATTTCGGGGATACCGGAGAATTTTTTTGCCCTTGACCTTTTTACCCGATTCCATCGACGGGGCAATGAAAAAAGGGCAGGAAGGTGGGGGGGGAGTTCTATCCCGTGGCGATGCCCCTGGTTAAAAAATGATGCCCCTCCGGGGCACCCGCCGGAAAGAAAAACCTACACAACCGCAAGGAAGTAAAGCAACCAACGATTAACAATCAGTCCAACCGTGCAGAGAAGAACAGGAGTTATCAATATAACCCGGGCAATGGCTATTGATAATAACCTTTCAGCTTTGTCCTTTCTCCTGCTGCATACTGCCTCCTAACGCTTTTGAGCCTCTGCGTCATTTAGAATCTTGAGGATTAAAATCTTGAGGATTAGAATCGGTATTGCCGAAAAACAAAGAATACTCTAATCCTCCAGATTCATCCTTCTAATCTTTAAAATGCCTGCTACCGTTTTCACCTCTTAGCCTTTTGCCTTAGCCTTGGCCTGTGCCTTGTCCCTGACAATTCATTCCGGATTATGTTATCCTGCGGCAGGATAATGGTTGATCAGTTTATTCTGGTGAATGGCTGCCCGGAGGAATTTCACCAGCGATTCGGGCTTGTATCCCCGGGCCCTGTTTTTATCAGCTATTTTAAAAAGAAGGCTCTGTGTTTTAAATAATTCTCGGTACAGCCTGATGATCGGCACTTCAGGGTCCCAGGCATGAATGGCTTCCGAACCGGCTCCGTTTATTTCGATGATCGAAAATCCCTCCCCTTTTTTTAACAGGTCGGTCGATTCAAACCGCACATCAAACCTGCCGTAATAAAACTCGGGGATGGAACGCGCAATTTCATCGAACCGGCTGGTCAGTTCAGGGGTGATCAGGTCGCTTGCATTCCTGTACAATCCTCCCACCCGTATGCTCCCGATAAAGGAAAGCCTGACCATCTCCTTTTCTTCAGGGACATGGTCGAGAAACTGCTTGTCAAATCCCAGATGGCTTGTGTTTTTACCAAGGTAATATCCCTCTTTCAGTTTTGACCTTGGATTTGCCTGAATCAATTCCCTAACTGTTGATTTTCCATCTCCGACCACAAAAGGAAAATACCTGAGGGTAATTGATAAGATGTGGCCTTTTTCCTCTCCCGGAATCCTGTAGTAAAATATTCCGGCCTCCCCGTCGTAAAGCACAGGACGCTGTAAAAGCAGCTTTTCATTGTGAGGGAAAGAAGAAAGGTATTGCCTGAGATGGTTGTCGTCTTCGACCAGCCTGACCCCATATCCCTGCCAGCCAATGTCAGGTTTCACCACCACCGGGAACCGGATACCCCGTGTGTCGAGCAATTCCTTTGCAGTTTCTGTATCTGTGGCAGCATCTGCGCCATCCCGGTGCAAGGTGACAAAATCGGCAATCCACCTGCGCTGGCTTTCATCCACACTCATCATAATGCTGCTTTTCGATTCACCCCACATCCCCCCGGTCTCAATCAGGGGATTGGAAACGGTCGGAAGGGTCAGGCTCCTGTACCTGACCGCCAGTAGCAGCCATCTGAGACCAACCGGGATATAAAATAGACCATTGGGGATCCTTTCAGCAAATGATACGATCCGCCTGATCCCTTCGAGAGATGGCATCCCCCGGTGCCGAAAAAATGATGTGGAAAAATCTTTGTATAGGATTTTCCTGAACGACAACGGAAGTTCACCCATGGCTCCCTCTGTGGTATCGCTCCATCGCGGTTTAAAAGAATTCCGGAGCGCATAAGCAGCCACCAGAACAATAAGGACGACCCAAATCCAGATGCCGAACTGCCGGTGAAGCACATCCCCGAAAACGACAGCGAGGGTCAGCATGACAGAAGAGTATATAGCCCCGGCCAATATCGACACAAATGCAAATCGTTTGAACGAGATCCTGAACCACCCGCAGGCGACAAAAGTCGGGAACAACAAACCGGGTGTAAACCTGCATATGATCAGAACCCTTACAAGATGTGTTTCCAGCCACAGTTTGATGCGTTCAACCTTGGGCCCGATGATTTTCTCTCTCAGCCACCGGTTGTTTTGCGCTACATGCCCCAGGCCGTAAATAAAAATATCACCGCAGATAATTCCAAGATAAACACTCAGATAAGCAAAAAGGAGGGGCATGTTGTCTTCCACCCTGGAATATGCAGCTGCAAGAATTGCCACATCTTCATGTAGAAAAGTGGTAAAAAAAATGATAATCGCGTGCTTTAACCAGCTTAACTGTAATGCATCCATTTTCCGCCTGCTAACTCCCCCAGGAGTGATATTTGAACTGCTGCTGCTTATCGTTAAAAAGTCATCCAAACATACAAAAAAACGGATTATTATCTGCATCTGACAGGTAAAACCTGAAATAAACAGGATTACAGGAGGCTACGGGATACAACAACCAGGCAATTATATCTTTTTTCCCGTATACATTGAAGATTCTTATCTTTAAATTCCGGCATCGATCACTACCATCGGCCTGGGGCCTCCCGGACATACTGACGTAACCCAGGTGAAACCAGGGTTGGCATCATCGGTTTGGACAATTCCCGATGCATTGTATTTACCAAAATGCTTAATGTCGCCGGAACAGGTGAAGAATGGAGCGGATACAAAGTAGTTGCTGCATATTCTGCAGACGGGAGCAATGACATAGAAATACGATTTCTTTCAGTGGAAACCGGTTGTAAAAGTGTTGTCACTATTACTTTCAATGATACAGAGATTTTGGTTGGAACATGGAAATATGGATGAGTCGGTTCGTATAGAAAACATCTTGCATTGATTTCTATTTTTATTTATTTTGTTTAAATATTTTTACAATCATGAAAAATAGATATTTAATTTACCTGCTTCTAATCCTGTCTTTGTCATGCACTCGTCAACAGGATGTCAAGGAATGTACAACCTATGCTGAGGCTCCTGATCCTTCACCCGATACTCTGGCCAACTGGGCCGGAGTAAAACGAGGGCTTCAGGCAACGGTCGGATCCATCGACCGGCGATATGCAAAGCATTCGGTACCTGACGAAAAAACTGAAAAAAGATGGACGGGCTCTGCCTGGAGGGGCGAGCGGATCTCTGTCCAACTGCTGCTTTGGGGCAGAGAACCAAACAAGCAAATTACCTGGAAATTCACCGATTTTAAATCGTCCGGGGGGGACCGCTTCCCGGCATCGGCTGCACAAGCCCGGTTTGTCAGGTATGTCATCACCGACGAATTTGCCGATGGATGTGGAAAGCGTCAACCCGAAAACTATGCGGCCTCGCTTAGTCCGGATGTCCTTGATCTGCCCGGATGTTTCGATATGGAGCCGCAAACAACCCGGCCTGTGTGGATAAGTATCGATGTCCCTCCGGACGCGGTTCCCGGAACTTACACGTCAACGATGCGACTTTATGTTGCAGGGGAAAAACGCCATTCGTTCAGGTTTCAGGTCAAAGTACTGCCACGCCTCCTCCCTCCCGCAGCGGAATGGAAGTTCCATCTCGACCTGTGGCAAAACCCGTATGCCGTGGCACGGTTTCATGGTGTCGAACCCTGGTCGGAAGAACACTGGGAAGTTCTGCGTCCGCTGATGAATATGCTGGCAGGAGCAGGACAGAAAGTTATCACGGCAACCCTGAACAAGCGTCCGTGGGGCGGACAAACTGAAGATGCGTATGATTCAATGATTGGCTGGACAAAAAAGAGCGACGGGCGTTGGCAGTATGATTATACGATCTTCGATAACTGGGTACAATTTATGATGGATTTGGGGATTAAATCACAAATCAATTGTTTCTCGATGGTTCCGTGGGGAAATGAGTTATACTTTTTTGATGAAAAAACCGGAGGTGAAATAAAAATCAAGGCCGATCCGGGGTCAAAAGAATATGCTGAAATGTGGGTTCCATTCCTGCACGACTTTACCCTGCATCTGGAGCAAAAAGGATGGAAGGCAATCACCCGCATCGCAATGGACGAACGTGCCCCCGCCGAAATGAAAGCCATGCTGAAACTGCTCGGTGAGACAGCCCCCGGAATGGGTGTCGCCCTGGCCGATAACCATAAAAGTTACAAGCTTTATCCCGATCAGCTGTCCGATCTGTGTGTTGCGCATGGGGCCTCAGTTGATCCGGATGACATGCAATATCGCAAAACAAAAGGGTATGTCACAACCTGGTATGTCTGCTGCGGTCATGTGTTTCCCAATATTTTCACTTTTTCCGATCCGGCAGAGGGTGCTTTTATTGGTTGGTACACCATGGCTGCCGGGTTCGACGGGTTCCTGCGCTGGGCATACAACAGCTGGGTGAAAGAGCCGTTGCTTGATTCCCGGTTCCGGACCTGGCCGGCCGGCGACACCTATGTTGTGTACCCCGGTGGCCGCAGTTCCATCCGTTTCGAACGACTGCGGGAAGGAATTCAGGATGCTGAAAAAATCAGGATACTCAGAGAAGAATTCCTGGAAAGTCCGTCACCGGAAGCAAAAGAAAAACTGAACCTGCTTAATCAAACCGTGGATTTATTTAATATTACCGTGAAGCCCGGTAACCTGGAGGAGTTGATGAGAAAGGGGAAGGAGGTTCTCAGGCGCCTCTCTGAATAAAACCGGAAGTGGAAGTTCTTCGGTCGGGCAGGGTGAATATCCGAAAAAGCTCAAAGGGTTGGAAATTCGAAACAGTGTCAGACCATTAGCCGGTCACTAAATGGGAGCCTGATCGACAGGCTCGAAGAACCAAAACTGGCAGAAGAGTGGCTACCGGTTCCCGAAATCTGTTACCTGCACGGAATGCCCTTTCAGTCGGAGGGATTGGTACTCCTGAACCAGGAACAGATTGAACAGGTACAGGAAATTTACCGCCTGGGGGCATTCGCAAGCACAAACCCGGCATTGTCGGGGATTGGGGTTGTTTTCGTAAAATTCGATCTCAGACAGGGGGGCAAGGGATATATTGCTGTAGATCCGGGAGATTCTCCCGGCATTCTGTTTTCAAACTATTTGTTGACCAGCAGGGGAGGAAAAGTGCTGGTATTTTTCGATCATATCTGGAAATTTGGAAACGGGCTTTTCAGAGCTGTAATAACACAAACAGGCAAAGGACAAACCTTCCTGATAGGATTCTCTTTTCAGGATATATATATATATATTCATGCCTGTAAAACCGAAGATGAAGAATCGCTGAACTCTCTTGATCATCCTATCCATGAAATGTTCAGGGAGGCAAAAATCGTTGCCCATATTTATTCTTTAAATCCTGAAATTGAGGCGGGGTTGAGGTCAAATAAAATAAGAAGCTTTTATCTTTGTCATCAACCGGGAATCGGAAAATCCTGATACAAATGTCATCTTATATCAGCCGGATAAAGAAGAGAAAGATATCATGGATATTGAAACAGGAAGTCCATCCGTTTTACCGGTGAAAATGGCTTCGTGAAATTCTCAGCCAAAACCAGATGGGGAAAAATCCAAGCTCTTTAAAATAATTTACTGAATAGGAATTCCGTTTCCGGCATAGGTGCCCGGAAATAAAGAAAATAGTTAAAATAAAAATAATGAGACAGTTATTATTTTTCATTTGCACATGGATGCTGGTTTTTCCAACATATCAAAACGCTAGTGCCCAGGCACGGATATCCAACATGAGAACCGAGTACTTAGCAGAGCCTTTGGGCCTGGATACGCAATCTCCCCGGTTCACATGGGAAATTGAGAATGCCGGTAAAGGATTTTTGCAGGAATACTGCGAGGTTTCTGTTGCCACAACCCCCGAATTGCTTGAAAAAGGAGTGGCTGATGTCTGGAAGTCCGGAAAGGTCAAGACCCATGATAATCTTTTATCCCTGGAAGGGAAAGGATTATTAAAGCCTCACACAGCATATTTCTGGAAGGTCCGGGTATGGGAAAAATCAGGAAAAATGACAGAATCGTCAATTGCCTTCTTTGAAATGGCCAAACTGGACCCTTCGGACTGGAGCGGGCAATGGATCAGCGACAATTTTAACCAGGAATTCCGCAAATCTCCCATGTTCAGGAAAGAATTTACGCTGACCAATAAAATTCGGCAAGCAAGGGCCTACATATGCGGTTTGGGTTATTATATCCTTTATATCAACGGCAAAAGAGTTGGCGATCACTGGCTCGATCCGGGGTATACCCATTTCGACAAGCGTGTGCTCTACACAACGTATGATGTAACAGAACTGGTGAGAAAGGGAGAGAACACGGTGGCTGCCGTGCTTGGTAACGGATGGTACAACATTCAATCGCTTGCGGTCTGGGGCTTTCACAATGCAAACTGGAGGGGTCGTCCCCGCCTTTTGTGTGAAATCCGGGTCGTGAATGAAGATGGGAGTGTTGAACTTATAGCCACCAATGACAGCTGGAAAACCAACACGGGACCATACCTTTTCAATAATCTCTATAGTGGCGATGTTTACGATGCCCGGCTTGAAAAACCGGGATGGAACGACATCGGGTACGATGACGGGAACTGGACAGATGCCCGTATTGTAGATCCGCCCGCACCACAGATTGCCGCACAGCTGATGCCCCCCATCCGGGTTACAGAAGAGGTGAAACCTGTTTCCATGAAATCATTCCCTGACAACATCTATGTATTTTCCTTTGAGAAAAACATGGCTGGGGTGTGCCGTCTCAGAGTAAAAGGGGAAAAAGGGACCCGGATTGAGATACGTCACGGAGAACTGCTTCATCCCGACGGTCGTCTGAACCAGGGAAATATCGATGTCTATTTTCAGCGGGAGAAGAATGGGAAGCCCTGGCACCAGGACCCTGGTGAAACCTTCCAAACTGACGTCTATTACCTGAAAGGAGGTGGGACAATGGAAGAATTTACGCCATCTTTTACATACCATGGATTTCAATATGTGGAAATTCAAAGCTCGAAACCGGTTGAGGTCACCCGGGAAAGTCTGACCGGCCTGTTTCTGAACACCGATGTTCAGAGTGCCGGAAGTTTTTCCTGCTCAAATGAGGTACTGAACAAACTGGCCGCAGCAAGCCGGCGCTCCTATCTTTCCAATCTATACAGCATCCCAACCGACTGCCCGCAGCGTGAAAAAAATGGCTGGACTGCCGATGGCTATATATCCATGGAGTTGGGCTTGCTCAATTTCGACGGGATTACCGTGTACGAAAAATGGCTGCATGATTTTAAAGATAACCAGCGCGAAAAAGGGGATATTTCCGGGATTATCCCCAGTGCCGGCTGGGGATATGCCGACTGGATCGGCCCTGTCTGGGATGCAGGAATGTTTATCATTCCATATAACCTATACCTTTTTTATGGCGACAAACGCGCAATCGAAGAAATTTTTCCTGTGTGTGAAAAAAATCTGAAGTACCTGCAAACGAGGGAGACTGACGGCAAACTGACCAATGGGATCTGC
>CAYNBE010000007.1:0-37206 GCA_964395045.1 uncultured Prolixibacteraceae bacterium
CATTTTTAACAAAGTCAGGAAAGCCTGGAAGAAAAGATTGAAAAACGACAAAGAGTTGTTTGATCCGGAGTGGGTCTACAGGAATCTGCCCTTTACCGGGGAACTTTTTATCGGGCATCTCCGGTATGGAACCTTTGGCCGGAACAGTATCGAGTTTGTGCATCCGGTTATGAGGCAAAACAACTGGAAATCAAGAACTCTTGTTCTGGCTGGAAATTTCAATCTCACCAACACCGACGAACTGTTCAACAAGCTGATCGACCTGGGGCAACACCCCAAAGCATACACCGATACAGTTACGATTCTGGAAAAGGTGGGGCATTTCCTTGACGAGGAGAATCAACTTTTGTTCAGGCAATATAAAAATGATGGTTATACGAACAGGGAAATCTCACCTTTAATTCAGAAAAATCTGGATGTCAGAAATATCCTGGAGCGTTCGTGCAGAGACTGGGACGGAGGATATGCCATTGTGGGGCTGATCGGGCACGGTGATGGCTTTGTTGTAAGGGATCCCTGGGGAATCAGGCCGGCTTTTTATTACCAGGACGACGAGATAGTTGTGGCGGCATCTGAAAGGCCGGTCATACAGACAGTTCTGGACGTGCAATACGATCAGGTGAAAGAACTGGATCCGGGAATGGCCCTGATTGTCAAAAATGAAGGACAGGTTTCGGTTGAAATGGTGCGTGTCCCGCAAAAGAGGACTTCCTGCTCTTTTGAGCGGATTTATTTCTCGCGCGGAAGTGACAGGGATATTTATCATGAACGCAAAGAACTGGGGCGGTTGCTGGCACCGGCTATTCTGGAGGCCATTCACCATGATTTCGAGCATACGGTATTTTCATATATTCCAAATACTTCCGAAACCGCTTTTTATGGTTTGATGCAGGGGATGAAGGAAACCCTGACAGGTTGGAAAATCAGTGAGATCAGAAGACGAAACGGTCAGCTGACCGACCGGCAGATCGGTGAAATTATTTCGATTGAACCCCGTATCGAAAAAATCGCGGTCAAAGATGTCAAGCTCCGGACTTTCATCGCTGACGAAAACAGCCGCCACGATCTGGTGGCCCATGTTTACGATGTTACATATGGGGTTATCCAAAAAAATGAAGACACGCTTGTGATCATCGACGATTCGATTGTCAGGGGTACTACCCTGAAGGACAGTATCATCAAAATCCTGGACCGGTTGCACCCTAAAAAAATCATCGTGGTTTCTTCGGCTCCCCAAATCAGGTATCCCGACTGCTACGGTATAGATATGACCCGGCTCGATAGTTTTATTGCCTTCAATGCCGCCATCGAACTGCTGCATGAAACCGGACAAAAAGAAATTATGTTTGAGGTTTACCGGAAATGCAAGGAACAGGAAAACCTTCCGAAGGAAGAAATTGTAAATTATGTTGGTGAAATATACAAACCCTTTACATACGACCAAATATCTGAAAAAATTTCACAGCTTCTGAAACCTGCCGGCTGCAAGGCTGAAGTCCAGATCGTTTACCAAACCGTGGAAAACCTTCATATTGCCTGTCCCAGTGACAGGGGAGACTGGTATTTCACCGGAAATTACCCGACCCCCGGTGGAAACAGAGTGGTTAACGTTTCTTTTATCAATTTCATGGAAGGGAGAGCAGGAAGGGCATACTGACTTTATTCCTCAGGGAGCATCCATTTTTCGGTTTCCTTGTCCTTCAGGTAGGTTTCAATGTGCCTGTCCTTTTTTACTTCGTAGATGTCGTCAACCTTTACAATGATCCCTGTTTCAAGAACATTGCCAAATGCGCGGTGCAAAACGGTCCCGAAGGTTTTCATCGAAGGGGAAAGGTTCATGTAAGCATTGAACAGGGGAGGGATGGTTTCCCCGTATAATTTGACAGTTTGTGATAAAATCCTGTAATCTTCCCTGAAATCGTTCCCGGTGAATATCTCCTCCATTTTCCGGATGTCGATGTTAAACTCGAAAGGCACCTTTGGTTTCACCAGATACTCGGTGTCCCGGAAATATTTCATCATGAAATAATGAATGAGGTTTCTGGCTTCGGAATGGAAATGTGCGTACATGGTGACTTTCCCGAAAAAGTACCTGATCTCGGGATGATCAACAGTCAGGGCTCCGAGGCCGTCCCAAAGATTATCGAGTGCAAATAAGGCTTTGGAACCGGCCTTGCTCGACTGGTAATCGGGATGGACAAACGACCTCCCCAATTCGATGGTGAAAGGGATATATTCCTTCATGAAACGGTCGGAAAAATCAAACAGTTCTGAGGTTGCCAGTTCGATGCTGCCTTCGTGGTTGATTCCTGCATCCCGGCAGTGAATATACCGGTATCCTCCCAGAATTTCCTTTGCATCCGGATCCCAGACAATCAATTGTTTGTAAGGAGATTCCGAAATATCAAATTCATCGATGTCCATCTCCTTTCCGGTTCCGCCACCGGCATCGCGGAAAGTAAACTCCCGCAGCCTTCCGATCTCCTGCATCACGAGCGGGGCATCGCGGTGGGTAATGACGTAAATTTCATTTCCCCCCTTGTTTGTCTTCCTCAACAGTTTGTCAGGGGTAAGTTCTTTTAAAAGAGCTTCCGGTGGCGCAGGTTGAATGATCTCTTTCATAAACCGCACAAATCAAAATGAATCACAAAAGTATGAAATATCTCAGAGTACGGGATTTTCAACCTCTATTTTTTGGAAACCTCGGTTTCCGGAAGTTCATATACCTTTTGCTTTACAAATTCAGCCCATTCGAGATGACTCCTCGACTTATCAAAGGTTGTATATGGAATCGGTTTTCCAAAATAGAGTTCCACTTTTTTGTTCTGATGACGGTATGTTTCATCGGGTAACAGAAACATTTCTATGTTCCATCCAATCCGGAGCCTGGTCCTCCATTTGGCGACAAAATAAAAGCGCGAAGAATTGTGTCCGCTGATGAAAACGGGGATCACATCGCGTTTGAATTCAATGGCCTTGGCAATGAAGTGTTTCTGCCACTGGAGGTCGGTGACCTTTCCCCTGATTTTCCTGGAAGCAAGCCCCGAAGGGAAAATCAGTATCTGCTGGTCGGAACGGTAGATATCATTTAACATCAGCAACGACTCACGGCTGTTGCTTCCATGGTGGTTGACGGGAATAAACAAAGGCCTGAGCGGCGGTATGTTCATGAGAACGTCGTTCACAAGAAACCTGAAATCGCCCAGCCGTTTGTATACATTTTCCATCAGCAGCAGGGAATCAAATCCTCCCAGTGGATGGTTCCCTGCAAATATGAACCTTCCCGATGCCGGAATATTCTCCTCCCCGAAAATCTCCTCCTGAACACCGAAAGCTTTTACCGACGCGTTGACAAAGTCCATCGCTTTCAGATGACCGTACCGGATGATAAAACCATTGATAAAATCAAGCCGCATAATGTTGTGAATCAGACGGAAAACAAAATTTGGGATCCATCTGGCAAACGCCGGATTCTTCTGCCGGAATATCTTTTTGATATCGATGGGGCTGAATTCTTCTGGTAAATCCTCTGTTTGCATCATATTCAATTCCGGAAACTTACTTCAGACAAAAATAACTCCGAAATCGGTTTTGCATTTGCAATAGGCATAAAATCAACGAATTTTTTATTCATCAAACAGAAATGACCCATGGTTTTCTAATTATTAACCGGGCTTTTATTCACATTGGTATTTATATCAAATATCAGATATACAGTTATATATGTCGTTGTGGGTATGTGTTTGAGTTGTTTTTTAAACAGGTTTTCAACATATTTTCAACAGTAAGGGTAGAGAAATGAAGTGGAATAATTTGGAATTGAGTGTAATAAAGTGTAATAAAATATATAATTTTACTCCTTAAACAAAGGCATTGGGCGGATGAACCGGTTTTCGGCCAAATATGAAGCTCTGATTGATGACAAAGGGAGGGTGGTACTTCCTGCTGCATTTAAGAAAGCCATGGGTGACATGGCAGAACAACCTTTGGTCATTGAAAAGGATGTATTCAAAGCCTGTCTGAACATCTATCCTCAGAAGTTCTGGGAGATGAGGCTCGAAGAGATCAGGGCCAGGCTGAACCCTTACGACGAGCATGATGATGAGCTTCTCGATGAGATTTATGAGAATTTTTGCACGCTGATCATGGCTCCCAATGGCCGGATCAACATTCCCCCCGATTTCAGGGATCATGCCTCCATCGTTAAAGATGTGGTATTTGTGGGAAAGGGGGAATCAATCACGATGTGGGACAGGAAAATTTACGGGGAAGCCAAAAAGCAAAGAAAACCCCTGCGTGATATGTACAGGGAACGGCTTGGCAACAGTCTCAAAAATGAATAGAAATGGGACCTTACCATACACCGGTTATGTTGCAGGAGAGCATCGGGGGATTGAATATTCACTCCGGGGGAATTTATGTGGACGCCACATTCGGAGGAGGCGGACATTCAGCTGAGATACTCGGCAGGCTGGGCAATGGCAGGCTGATCGCTTTTGACCAGGATGAAGATGCTTCAGTAAATCTGTTTGAGGATGAACGGTTTGTATTTGTCAGCCATAATTTTCGCTATCTGAAGAATTTTCTCCATTACTATGATGCAACCCTGGTCGACGGGATCATAGCCGACCTGGGTGTTTCGTCACACGATTTCGATGAACCGGAAAGGGGGTTTTCGTTCAGGTTCGACGGCCCTCTGGACATGCGGATGAACAGAGGCTCGGATAAAACCGCGAGGTACGTGGTCAATCAATACAGTGCCAGCCGGTTGGCTTCCATTTTCAGTGAGTACGGCGAAATTTCAAATCCCGCAAGGCTGGTATCGGCAATCGTGGCTGCACGCGAAGAAAGGGAAATCATGACCACCCGCGACCTTCTCCTCGCTTTTTCGGATTGTTTCCCGTAGGCTTCCGTAAAAAACTTCCTGGCCCAGGTATTCCAGGCTTTGCGGATGGAAATCAATGATGAGATCGGTTCGCTGCGTGTGTTTCTCGAAGCCTCCCTCGAAATGTTAAAACCAGGTGGCCGGCTGGTGGTCATTACATATCACAGCATCGAAGACCGGCTGGTGAAGAATTTTATGAAAACAGGAAATTTTGAAGGGATCCTGCAAAAGGATCTCTATGGGAATATTGACACACCTTTTATCCTGATCAACAGGAAGGTGATCGTTCCGTCGGACCATGAAATGAGCATGAATCCGAGATCGAGAAGTGCAAAACTCAGAATCGCTGAAAAAGTTACACAAAGGAATGGCACAGGGAAAATCAGCCGGTGAAAAGCCGAAGACAAAGGCAAGTTCTTTTCTGAAGGGAACGATCCTGACCGATGAAAGGGTAACCCGCCAGTTTCCCTTTGTCATTTTCCTGGTTGTGCTCGGATTGATCCTGATCACAAACCGGTACAGGTCTGAAAAGGTGATCCGTCAGATTGAATTGGTCCAGGATACCATCGATGATCTCCGTTCGCGGTCGATCACCAACTCGGCAAAGCTGATGATGATGAGCCGACCTTCGGAAGTTTTGCGAAAAGTAAAAGAAGCAAATCTTGGTTTGGAAGAACAGGTCAGGGCACCTAAAAAAATTGTGGTAGACAAACTGAAAAACAGATGAACCAGAGCAACAGCATTGTCATTCGTCTGGCCGGCATTTACATTCTCATGCTGGTACTGGCTGTTGTTGTCATTCTGAAGATTCTGGCTGTACAGACCATTAAAACCGACAGGTGGGAAGGGATCGCCGACAATCTGACCAACTACACGGTTTCGCTCGATCCCAACAGGGGCAATATCTGTGCCGACGACGGGAATGTCCTTGCCACATCGGTTCCCGGATATTATGTTAGGATGGACATGGCTGCACCGGGAGTGGTGAAAGTTTACAAAGCAAAAAGCGATTCACTGGCGTTGATGCTTTCTTCTTTATTCAGGGATCTTCCTGCGCAGGAGTACAAGCGTAAGCTTGATAAGGCCTTCAGGGAGAAAAACAGGGGGTTTCTGCTGACGCCGAGGAAGGTGGATTACAATGAGCTTCAAAAGATAAAAAAGTTTCCCATCTTGCGCCGGGGTGCATTTGCCGGAGGACGGATCATCGAACAGGAGAGCAAACGGATGCTTCCCCTGGGAAAACTTGCCTGGCGAACAGTCGGAACCCTTAACAAGGGAGCAGCCGGGGAGAAAGGGGGAACCGCCGGGAACACCGGAATTGAAGAGGCTTTTGAACCGTGGCTGAAGGGAAAGGAGGGGATAGGATACAGACAAAACCTTTCAGGACGCTGGGTAAACCGGATTGAAATTGAACCCCGCGATGGGATGGATATCATGACCACCATCAACATACGGTACCAGGATATTACGGAAAGTGCCCTGGAACGCCAGCTGAAACAAAGCAATGCGGAATGGGGCACTGCTGTACTGATGGAAACAGAAACCGGTGCCATCAAGGCAATTGCCAACCTTGGCCGGGTGTCGCCGGGAGTATACGACGAAATTTACAATTATGCCATCGGGCATGCCGGATGTTATGAACCGGGTTCGACCTTCAAGCTTATCTCCCTGATGATTGCCCTGGATCAGGGGCTTGCCGATACAAGTACAGTGTTCGATACTGGGAACGGATCGTGGAAATACCACGGAAGAATGATTTACGACAGCGATTACGGGCACGGAGGGCAACACGGTCCCCTTACACTGAAACAGATATTTGAAAAGTCGTCGAATGTGGGGGTGGCAAAGATCATCACTTCCTTCTATGAGAAAAAACCGGCTGAATTTGTCGACCGTATTTTTGAGACAGGTATTCACAAACCTCTGGGCATTGAACTGACCGGGGAAGGGATTCCGAAGTTCAAATACCCGGGCGACAAAGACTGGTGGGGTACGACCCTTGCATGGATGTCGTATGGCTATGAGAGCAAAATGACCCCCTTGCAGATACTTGCATTTTACAATGCTGTCGCCAACGGCGGAAAAATGATGAAGCCCTACATCGTAAGGGAAATACGGGATAAGGGAAGTGTGGAGAAGCGGATCGGACCCGAAGTGCTGAACAGTTCGATTGCCTCACGGAGTACCATCGGAAAAGCCCGGAAGATGCTGGAGGGAGTATGTGAAAACGGAACCGGCAAATCGATCCAGAGTAAAATTGTGAAGCTGGCCGGAAAAACAGGGACCGCCCAGATTTCATCGGGGCAGGGCGGCTATGGCAAAGGGCTGTATCTGGCTTCCTTTGTTGGTTATTTTCCTGCCGAGAAGCCGGTTTTTTCCATGATAGTGACTGTGAACAAACCACAGGGAGCCTATTATGGGGGAGCTGTCGCCGGACCGGTATTCAGGGAAATAGCCGAAAAGGTTTACGCCGTATATCAGAAAATTGATCCCGAAAAGGAGGATATGTCTGAAGTTGATCAGTTGCCGGAAATAAAAAACGGGATTACCCGTGAAGTGATCCGGGTGATGAAAGACCTCGACATTGATTATGAATATGAAGGTGGGAAGCCCTCGACCTATTTCACCAGGGTCAAAAAAGAAGGGGGCTCACTCCGCCTGGCAGAAAATCCGGTTGACGGGGAATGTGTACCGGATGTAAGAGGAATGGGAGCAAAAGATGCAGTTTTTCTGCTGGAAAAGGCAGGACTTCAGGTCAGATTAAGCGGCATCGGCAAAGTAAAGAACCAGTCCCTGCTTCCAGGATACAGGTTTAAGAAAGGTCAGACCATTCTGCTAATATTAGGATAGAAAACGATATGAAATATTGGAAAGAACTGGAACCGGAACAGGGGATTTTGCACATCAGCGGGAATCCGGATGTCGAAATCAGCGGAATTGCGTTTGATTCGCGGATGGTTGAACGGGGTTTTCTCTTTATTGCCCAGAAAGGTACCCATACCGATGGGCATCGTTTTATCGGGATTGCGACCGAAAAAGGAGCAACCGCAGTTGTATGCGAAACCATGCCGGAAATCCTGGTGGAAGGGATTCTCTATGTGAAGGTCAGGGATGCTTCCGAGGCACTGGGGCATATCGCCTCGGCATGGTTCGGCTTCCCTTCCGGAAAGCTCAAAGTGATAGGAGTAACTGGGACAAACGGAAAAACCAGCATTGCCACACTTTCTCACCGACTGTTTACTTCTCTCGGATATTGCTCGGGATTGATTTCCACCATATCGACAGTGGTGGGCACAAATGAAGAACCTGCTACCCATACCACCCCTGATGCAATTAAGATACAATCCCTTATGGCCAGGATGGTTGACGAAGGGTGTGAATACTGTTTTATGGAGGTCAGTTCCCATTCGGTTGTACAGCACCGGATCACAGGAATCCGGTTTACGGGAGGAATATTCACCAACCTGACCCACGATCATCTGGATTACCATCAGACATTTGACGGGTATCTAAAGGCAAAAAAAGAATTCTTTGACCTTTTACCCCCCGGGGCATTTGCTTTGATCAACAGGGATGATAAAAACGGTAAAGTCATGGTGCAGAATACTGCAGCCTCTGTTCATACCTTTTCAACCCGATCAATGGCCGATTTTCGCTGCAAGGTACTGGAAAATCATTTTGAAGGAATGTTGCTCGAAATGGACGGGATTGAAGTCTGGACCCATTTTGTGGGGAAATTCAATGCATCAAACCTGCTTGCGGTGTATGGCTGTGCGGTGCTTCTGCACCAGGATAAGGAAGAAATCTTGCGGGTGATCAGCGACCTGACACCGGTCAGGGGGCGGTTTGAAGCGATCAGGAGCCCGGAGGGAGTACTTGCCATTGTTGACTATGCACATACGCCTGATGCGTTGAGAAATGTTCTGGCAGCGATATCGGAAATCCGTACCGGAAAAGAAAAAGTGATCACCGTGGTGGGTGCCGGGGGCGACCGTGACCGCACCAAGCGGCCTGAAATGGCCAGGGAAGCGGTGATGTCGAGTGACCGGGTGATCCTGACATCGGATAATCCCCGCACCGAAGATCCCGATACCATTATTCGTGAAATGGAAGCCGGCATCTGCCGGGAGGAAAAGGAAAAGGTTGTCTCCATCACCAACCGCCGGGAGGCTATCAAAACCGCTTGTATGATGGCAGTTCCGGGCGACATCATCCTGGTGGCGGGGAAGGGGCATGAGAATTACCAGGAAATCAACGGAGTGAAATTTCATTTCGATGACAGGGAGGTCATCTGTGAAATATTCGGAATCGGATAACCAAAGCGAAACGGCTATGCTGTATTACCTGTATGAATTTCTAAAAGAGTATAAAATCCCGGGACTGGGGATGTTGCAGTATATATCATTCCGTACGGCCGGGGCAGTCATTCTTTCGCTTGTTATAACCATCCTTTACGGGAAAAGGCTGATTTCGTTCCTGAGGGCCCGGCAGATCGGGGAAGATATCCGGGATCTCGGTCTGGAAGGACAGCTTGAGAAACGGGGAACACCTACGATGGGGGGTATCATTATCCTGGCGGGAATCATCATTCCGACACTGATCTTTGCCAAGATTGGCAATGTCTATATCATACTCATGCTTGTCACCACCATCTGGCTTGGGTTCATTGGTTTTGCCGACGATTATATCAAGGTTTTCAAAAAGAACAAAAAAGGATTGGCAGGGAGGTTTAAGATTCTCGGGCAGATATTTCTCGGACTGATGGTGGTGGCAACGCTCTTTTTCAGTCCGGATGTGGTTGTCAGGGAACCGCTTTTATCATCGAACGGAGAGGAATTCCGGGAACTGGTTGTGAATCCCGAATCAGGAATTTCGCAGGTTCAGGTGGCCACACACGAGGTGAAATCTACAAAAACCACACTCCCCTTCATTAAGAAAAACGAATTTGATTACAGATGGTTGGTCGCATTCACCGGCCCCCATTCCGAATGGTTGAGGTGGATTGTTTATGCTGTTGCCATTATTCTGATCATCGTGGCTGTTTCGAATGCAGTCAACCTAACCGACGGCATTGACGGACTGGCCGCAGGAACATCGGCCATCAGCGGGGTTACACTGGGTATCCTGGCGTATGTAACCGGCAACGTCATTTATTCAAACTATCTGAATCTCATGTATATACCAAACCTCGGGGAATTGACTGTTTTCGTCGGTGCTTTTGTGGGTGCAACAGTGGGATTTCTCTGGTATAACTCCTATCCGGCCCAGGTTTTTATGGGGGATACTGGAAGTCTTTCCCTGGGAGGGATTCTCGCTGTTTTTTCGGTCATAATACGGAAAGAAATCCTGATTCCCCTTTTATGCGGAATTTTTGTCCTGGAAAATCTGAGTGTGCTCATGCAGGTTTCCTGGTTTAAATATACAAGGATGAGGTATGGTGCAGGAAGGCGAATTTTTTTGATGTCGCCCATTCATCACCATTATCAGAAAAAGGGCATTCACGAATCAAAAATTGTAACCAGGTTCTGGATTGTCGGGATCATTCTTGCTGTGGTGACCATCATACTAACCCTGAAAGTCAGATAAATGGAAAAGATCGTCATATTAGGGGCAGGAGAAAGCGGAACAGGGGCTGCCATTCTGGCTGCAAAGAAAGGGAATGGTGTGTTTGTTTCGGATTCCGGGAATATAAAAGAAAAGTACAGGAATTTACTTCATTTACACCATATTCCGTTCGAAGAAGGGCAACATTCATCTTTCCGAATCCTGGACGCAGACCTGGTGATTAAAAGTCCGGGTATTCCGGAAAAAGCACCGGTGATGAAAGAGATCAGGAAAAAAGGGATTCCGGTCGTTTCGGAGATAGAATATGCATCCCGGTTTACCCGTGCAAAAAAAATCTGCATCACAGGCAGCAACGGGAAGACTACAACCACTCTCCTGATCCATCACATGCTCACGAAGGCTGGGCTGGATACGGGTCTGGCTGGGAATGTCGGTAAAAGTCTTGCATGGCAGGTAGCTGAGGAGGAACACGACTTTTATGTTATTGAACTGAGCAGTTTCCAGCTGGATGACATGTACGGATTTAAAGCCGAAGTTGCAATTCTGATGAACATCACCCCTGACCATCTTGACCGGTACGATTACAATATGCAAAATTATGTGGACTCCAAATTCCGGATCATCCGCAACCAGACCAGGGAAGACTATTTCATCTATTGTGCCGATGATCCGGTAATCATGGAAGAATTGAAAAAAAGAGAAATTACGGCAAAGCAGATTCCTTTTTCACTGGTTCCTCTTCCGGGAGGAGTGGGTGCCACAGTTAGAGATGATAAAATAGAGATAAACATAACTAAAAACCAATTCAGCATGTCAATTCTGGACTTAGCATTACAGGGCAGACACAATGTCTACAATTCAATGGCTGCTGCCATCTCCGGGATGGTACTTGATATCAGGAACGACCGCATCAGGGAAAGTCTGACCGACTTTCAGGGGGTGGAACACCGACTGGAGCGATTCCTGAAAGTCCATGGCATTGAGTTTATCAATGATTCAAAGGCGACCAATGTCAATTCAACCTGGTATGCCCTTGAAAGTATGAATCATCCGGTAGTATGGATTGCCGGCGGCATCGACAAGGGGAACGACTATGGGATGCTTGAAGACCTGGTCAGGGAGAAAGTCAAAGCCATCATTTGTCTTGGTATCGACAATACAAAGATTCACAAAGCTTTCGGTAAGATTGTGAAGAATATCATCGATACCCGAAGCATGTCTGAAGCTGTCAAATCGGCCTATTACCTGGCCCGGAACGGAGATATTGTGCTCTTGTCTCCGGCATGTGCAAGTTTTGATTTGTTTGAGAATTATGAAGACCGGGGCATTCAGTTCAAGCAGGAGGTCAGAAATCTGTAAGCCTTAAAATGATGGAGTACAATCTGGGAAAGGTCATCAGGGGTGACAAGATTATCTGGGCGGTGCTGGTTTTGCTGTCGTTGCTGTCGCTGCTGATTGTCTACAGTGCGACGGGGGCCCTTGCATTCCGGCAGGCCGGAGGCCATACCTTTCATTTTCTTATCCGTCAGATATTTTTTCTTGGGATTGGTTTCGGCTTGATTGTCCTGATGGTGAATGTTTTTCCAGTTAAACTATATTCAAAAATTGCGCGGATAACGGTTATTGTCAGTGTGTTACTGCTGCTTTACGCCATTGTGTTAAAAAAAACCGGACGAATGGGGGATGCATCGGGGCGAACCCTCCATCTGCTTTTTATTTCGTTCCAGCCGGCTGAACTGGCAAAACTTGGCCTGGTGATGTATACGGCCAAAGTCCTCGGAATTGAATATGGTTCGGAAGATGGAATGAAAAAAGCTTTCCGGAAAATCATCATTGTTGCAGGAATTATTTGCGGGTTGATCGCCTTGTCGAATTTTTCAACCGCTGCCCTGCTTTTCGGAACGGTCATGTGTATGATGTTTACCGCAAGGGTCAGGTTGCGTTACTTAGCCCTGGTGCTGGGTACAGGGCTTGCCCTTGTCGTAACGGTCTATCTTTATGGCGATAAAATGGGTTGGATTTCAGGGCGTTTCCCTACAGTACAATCCCGGTTAAAAAATTTCGGGGAGGAAGATGCCTCTGTTCAGAAAGGGATCACCCAGGCTGATTACGCCAAACTGGCCATATATGAAGGAGGGGTTATCGGCAAAGGTCCCGGCAATTCCGATGTGGCCAATTTCATGGCTGCTGCTTACAATGACTTTATTTTCGCCATTATCATCGAAGAATACGGACTGGTAGGGGGAATTTTTGTGATTTTGCTCTACCTGATCCTGTTTTTCAGAGGGATTCTGATCGTGAAACGGACGAACAGGACTTTCCCGGCATTTCTGGTGGCAGGATTGACAATCATGCTGATTTTTCAGGCAATGATCAATATTTGTGTATCTTCGGGTGTGATCCCGGTAACGGGTCAGACTTTGCCATGGATCAGCCTGGGAGGAACTTCCCTGTTGTTTACCTCGGTTGCGTTCGGATGTATCCTCGGGGTGAGCAACCAGAACCAGAAAGACAGTGCCAGGAACAATGAGCCTGCCATTCAGATGATTACACCCGACGAAGACCATGAAATAAAATAACAGGTATGGAAAAGTTCAGGATCATCATCAGCGGCGGAGGAACGGGGGGACATATTTTCCCGGCTCTGGCCATTGCCGGTGAACTAAAAAGACGTTTTCCTGACTGTGATATTCTTTTTGTCGGAGCGAAAGGAAGAATGGAGATGGAGAAAGTTCCGGCTGCAGGATACCGGATCATTGGACTGCCAGTGATGGGATTTCCGCGGAAACCGGGCCCGGATATGGTTCGTTTTTTTATCAGGTTGATGAAAAGTTTGGTGCAGGCACGGGCCATTGTCAGGGACTTTCATCCTCATGTAGTTGTGGGGGTGGGAGGGTATGCAAGCGGCCCTCTGCTCCGGGCAGCCGTTGCAATGCACATCCCGACCCTGATCCAGGAACAGAACTCTTATGCCGGCATTACCAACAAACTCCTTGGTAAAAAAGTGACCCTTGTATGTGTGGCCTACGAAGGGATGGAAAAGTTTTTCCCTGCCGGAAAAATCAGGCTGACAGGCAATCCGGTACGGAAAATTCTAACAGGTGGCCGCATTGGCAGGGCAGAGGCCATTTCCCAATTCGGGCTGGATGAAAACCAGGGGGTACTTCTGATTACGGGAGGCAGCCTTGGGGCGAGGTCGGTGAACAATGCTGTTCTCGAAAATCTGGAAACCATCCGGAAATCAGACATCGGGGTGATCTGGCAGACGGGGTCCTATTATTACCGCGAAATGGTTCAAAAAACAGAAGGGAGAAGGCCTCCGAACCTTCAGATAGTAGAATTTCTCGAACGGATGGATGTTGCATATTCAGCGGCCGATCTGGTGGTTTCCCGGGCCGGGGCAGGCACCATCAGTGAATTGTGCCTGGTCGGCAAACCGGCCATCCTGGTCCCTTCGCCGAATGTGGCTGAAGACCACCAGACCCGCAATGCAATGGCACTTGTAAAAAAGAATGCCGCAGTGATGTTGAATGACCATGAGATTAACGAAAAACTATTCCCGGAGGCAATCAGGCTTATTCATGACCGGGATGCGCTCAGGTCGATGTCTGATCATATCAGTCGCCTCGCACTCCCCGATGCGACCTCCGATATTGTGGATTTAATTGTGAAAATTGCTCATTCATGACGCAGACGGGCAACATAACTTCATTTTATTTTCTCGGCATCGGCGGCATCGGGATGAGTTCCCTTGCCCGGTATTTCAGAAACCTTGGTTACCGGGTTGCCGGATACGACCGTACTTCTACCAAACTGACCGGACAACTTCGGCACGAAGGGATCGATGTCCATTTCGATGACCTGGGACGCCGTGTCTGCGAACTCGCCCCCGATAAGGATTCGTCGCTGGTGGTGTATACCCCTGCTATACCCGGTGATCATGGCGAACTGACCTGGTTTAGGGAAAACGGCTACCGGATCGTGAAAAGATCACAGCTCCTTGGGATGATTTGCAACAGCAAAAAGTGCATTGCCGTGGCTGGTACCCATGGCAAAACGACCATTTCGGCCATGGTGGCAAACATTCTGCATCATTCAGCCGTCGGCTGCGGGGCATTTCTGGGAGGGATTGCCAAAGATTTTGGGAGCAATCTTGTGATGCCCGGTCCGGAAGATCGCTGGTTTGTCACCGAGGCCGATGAATATGACCATTCCTTTCTTCAGCTGACACCTGACATAGCGATTGTGACCTATATGGATGCCGACCATCTCGATGTGTATGGCGACTGCCAGAGCCTGAAAGAATCATTCCTCCGTTTTGCTGCACAGGTTCGTCCGGGAGGTTGTCTGGTTGTCAGAAAGGAACTGGCTGCTGAATTCCCGGAATTTCCCGGTATACGGGTCTATACATATTCCCTTTCGGAAGATGCCGATTTTTCTGCAATTGGGCTTCTGCCCGACGATCATTCGAAATGTTACGGGTTTCAGCTGAAAACTCCTTCGGGAACAACAGGAATGATCGGCATGAAGTATCCCGGTCTCCTGAACGTCGAAAATGCGGTTGCAGCAGGTGCAGCAGCATTTCTTGCAGGGGCAGAACCTTTTGAAGTAGAAAAGGGAATTAAAACATATTCGGGTGTGGAGAGACGGTTTGATGTCAGGTTCAGCGGCTACCGTTCGGTCTATATCGATGATTATGCGCACCATCCGGCTGAAATAAAGGCATTTATATCATCTGTCAGACTGATCTATACAGGGAAACGGATCACCGGTATCTTTCAGCCTCATTTGTATTCACGAACGCGGGATTTTGCCCCGCAGTTTGCAGAAAGCCTCGATCTTCTCGATTCCATACTGCTGCTGCCCATTTATCCTGCCCGAGAGTTACCTCTTCCGGGAGTTACATCTGAACTGATTCTGAGCTATATGTCACCGGGCGATAAACACGTAGGGGAACGCGGGCAAGTACTTGATTTTATCCGGGAAAGGAAACCGGAGGTGCTGCTGACTATGGGAGCCGGTGATATTGATTTGCTGGCAGGTGAAATCTCAGATTTTCTCAGGAATGAGGAGGGTTTTTAAAAATATTATCAGGATTGCCGGTTGGCTTCTGCTGATCGCTGCACTGGTGGCAGGCCTGGCTTTTTCGTCACGTGAAACAACCGGGATCACCTGTTCGGAGATCATTGTCAGGTATACCGGAAAATCACCAGTCAGACTGAACCGCAAAGAGCTGGTGCGAATGGTACAATCAGCCGACAATCAGATCAAAGGGAAAAGACTTACTGACATCGATACGGAAAAGATAGAAACAAAGGTTGCAAAAAACAAAGCAATTCTAAAGGCCGATGTATACAAGGTAGCGATCAGGGATTCCACAGGACTCAGGGGAGCGTTGGTACTGAAAGTTAAGCACCGGACACCAGTCATCCGGGTTATTTCCCCGGATGGCAGCTATTTCATAGACCGGGAGGGGGTCAGGATTCCCACTTCGTTTGAATATTCGGCCGATGTGCCCGTTGTAACCGGAAATGTCGGGCCCGACATGGCACGTGACGAATTGTTGCCTTTTGTCGGTTTTATTCAGAGCGAAAGGTTCTGGAGAACGCAGGTCAAACAAATTCATGTAACCGGTGAAGGGGAGTTGGTTCTTTCCACGCTGGTGGGTAACCACCTGATTGAGTTTGGAACGACAAAAAATATGGAGCAGAAATTCCGTAATCTACGTGCTTTTTATGAGCAGGTATTGGCCGAAGGGAACTGGAACAAATATAGCAGGATCATTCTTAAATTTGACAATCAGGTAATAGCTAAAAAGAGAAAGTAAAATGGCTTCGAAACAGGAATTTGCGGCAGTGATCGATATCGGAACCACCAGGATCAAAGCTTTGGCAGGGATAAAAACCGAAGACGGAAAACTAGATATTCTGGCTCAGGCTGTTGTTCCTTCGAAAGGGATCAAAAGGGGAATTGTTCAGAATCCGGAAGAGTTTTCGGGGGCAGTCAGGCAACTGGTTACAGCCATGGAAAACCAGTCGGGTTGGAAGATAAAAGTGGTTGATGTTGCAATGGCAGGGCAGAATGTTTCCACAGTTGTGTTTGAAGGGGTTCGTCACATTGAGACAGGGATTGTCAGGCAGGAGGATTTGGACTACCTGGAAGGAGAGGCTGCCAACATGCCCCTCGAGCCGGGTACCCGGATATATCATCTTTTTCCGGGTAGTATTGAAATAGATGATGATCCGGATGTAGTTGTCCCTGTCGGGCATCAGGGCAGAAAACTGAAGGCCCGTTACACATTGGTGACCGCCCCTGTGATATATCGCGACACTATTGAGCATGCTTTCTCACGGATTGGTCTGCAACTGGGTAAGTTTGTCATTTCTCCCCTGGCAGTTGCCGAAGCAGTCATCAGCGACGATGAAAAAGATATCGGAGTGGTGGTGCTCGACCTGGGAGGAGGAACTTCTAAAATGGTTGCTTACAGCGGAGGTAATCTGATCCATGTTTCGGTCATCCCGTTTGCCGGAGAGGTGGTCACGCACGATATCCAGGAGGGGTGTGCAATCCTGAATAAATGGGCTGAACAGCTCAAAATCCAGTACGGGGGAGCAATGGGAGATTTCGCCGATGAGAAAAAGATGGTTACCATTCCCGGCCACAACGGATGGGAACCCAAGGAAATTTCATTCAAGACCCTTGCCTATATCATTCAGGCACGTCTGGAAGAGATCATCGACGCCATTTATTTTCAGATTGTGAAGTCCGGAATTCTGGATAGATCACCACAGGGGATTGTTTTGACGGGGGGCACTACAAAACTTGTGAACCTGCTTCAGCTTGTCAAATTCCGGACTGGCCTGGATGCACGTCTCGGATTTTCACAGGTGCGTTTTTCCGGCCAGGCTGATCTGGACAAGGCCTCTTTTCTGACGGCTCTGGGGCTGTTGCAATATTCATTGCGGTCGGCAACTCCGGTGAGAAAGAAGCCGGTTGAGTCCAGGAGCAGGAAGGGAATTCACTCTTCCGGGATTATTTCGAGCATCGGCAGGATATTTACTCAGCAGATCGATATTCTTTTTGAAGATGAAGACAAAAAATTATAAAACAACAAGCCATGAGTGAAGAAATGGTGAAATTTAAGTTTTCCAAGGCAAGCCCGTCGATCATTAAAGTAGCGGGGATTGGAGGAGGCGGTTGCAATGCTGTGAACCACATGTATGAATCGGGGATCAGAGATGTAGAGTACATCGTCTGCAATACCGATGCCCAGGCACTGGCCAATAGTCCGGTGCCAACGCGTATTCAGCTCGGCGTTACCCTCACGGAAGGAAGGGGAGCAGGAAACAGGCCTGAAATGGGTGAGGAGGCAGCCCGGGAGAACTATGAGGATATCAAAAAGGTGCTGGAGGGCAATACCAAGATGCTTTTCATCACAGTAGGAATGGGGGGGGGAACCGGAACCGGAGGGGCCCCCGTGGTTGCCAAGCTGGCCCATGACTTGGGTATTCTGACCATTGCTGTGGTGACAATTCCCTCTCCCGCTGAAGGGAAAAAAAGGTATAACCAGGCACTCGAAGGAATTATCAAACTGAGTGAATACACCGACAGCATGCTGATTGTCAGCAATCAAAGGCTTCACTCGATTTATGGTGACCTGCCGGCCAGGCAAGCCTTCAAGCTGGCCGATGATATTGTAAAGACAGCAGTGAAAGGAGTTGCCGAGATCATCACCCTTCATGGTAATATTAACATTGATTTTGCTGATGTCTACACAGTGATGCACGACAGCAAGGTATTTATTATGGGGACCGGGTATGCTTCGGGCCCCGACCGGGCCATGAACGCGGTAAAAATGGCTCTTCTCTCCCCGTTGCTCGACAACAACAGTATTGAAGGGACGAAAAATATACTGCTGAATATCATTTCCGGCACCGAGGAAATCACCATTGGGGAAATCGGTGAAATTATCGAATACCTTCAACGGGAGGCCGGACAGGAAGCCGACATTATCTGGGGTAACGGATATGACGATTCTTTAGGAGAAAATATCAGTGTCACCATTCTGTGTACGGGATTTAAAAATGCCCCGACGGTGCAGCACTACAAGGAGCGGTCACTGGAGGCGGAACTAAAAAACAGGGTAGAAGAGGAAAAGGAAAGGGAGAAAGATGCCGGGCATGGTGCGGAAAGTTATTTTGTGGAGCTTGAGATTGACTCTGCTTCTGAAGAAAAGCCTGTTTATCAGCCTGCCCCTTCGCCACCGCAAGAGAAGAAGCAACCTCCTGTAAGGCAGACCAGAACGAAACCAGCAAAACAACCTGACGGGGGAAATGACAGTCTTGACAACTGGTTCTACAGGAAGTTCGGAAAGTTGTTTGAGGATGACGATCAGAGTGTCTAGTTCAATTTTTTCAGGATTCATAATACGATCAACATGACATTTGAGAAAGTTAATTTCCAGTTTTCCAAAAAGAACGGTCACGAGATCAAGGTGATCGGGGTCGGGGGCGGAGGTGGAAATGCCATCAACCATATGTACAGGCTTGGTATTCATGATGTCGATTTCATTGTTTGCAATACCGATTCACAAGCCTTATCATCGAGTCCGGTCAACAACAAAGTTCAGCTGGGTTCATCGCTTACTGAAGGCCGGGGCGCTGGAAATAAGCCGGAAATTGGGAAGCAGGCGGCCATTGAGAACATTGAGGATGTGAGAAAGGCTCTGTTACCCGATACAAAAATGGTTTTTATTACAGCCGGGCTCGGAGGTGGCACCGGAACCGGGGGTGCCCCGGTCATCGCGCAGTTGTGCAGTGAGGAGGGGTACCTGACGGTTGGAATTGTTACGATACCGTTTAGAAACGAAGGGATGCGACGTATAAAGCAGGCCATTGAAGGGATCAGGGAAATGGAAAAATATGTCGATTCATTGCTTGTAATCAATAATGAAAGAATCAGGGAGATGTATGGTGATTTTCCTATTTCACAGGCATTTGCCAAAGCCGACGACATCCTGGCTGTTGCTGCCAAAGGGATTGCAGAAATTATCACGGTTCACGGGTATATCAATGTCGATTTTGCCGATGTGCACACCGTGATGAAGAAAAGCGGGGTGGCGGTAATGGGTACCGGTGTGGCAAGTGGTGAAGGGCGTGCCCTTTCTGCTGTTGAAAAGGCCCTGAACTCTCCTCTGCTCAACAACAATGACATCAGGGGGGCAAAAAATATTCTTCTGAACATCAACTCGGGCGATGTGGAGGTGACGATGGATGAAATCGGGGAGATCACCGATTATATTCAAAGGAAGGCCGGGAACAATGCCGATTTGATTTGGGGGAATGGTGAAGATAACACACTTGGTGACCAGATTTCGGTTACGGTGATCGCCACAGGTTTCAGCACCAGTAGCATACCGGAGTATAATACGAATCAGGAACAGGTTAAAGAAAAACATTTTCTGAAGGAGACCGGCTGGAAAGAGCCGGCAAAACCACAAGCTCTGGTGAACCCCGAACCGGAGAAAACTCCTTTAAAGCTGGAAAAAGAACCGGCTTTTAAATTCAGGATTGCGTCGCATCAACCTCAAAAGCCGGAGTATGAACTTCTTTATTCTAAAACAGGCAAAGAACAGGCTGAACCGAAAAAGGAAGTGAAAAGAGCCGGATTCGACCATTCGCGTCTTACGGATGAGGAGATTGAAAAACTGACCAATATACCGGCTTATGTGAGGAAGCAAATGAAATCGGATCAGTTGGAAGGACTGAAATCAAATGAATATTCGGGGATTTCGGTTTCACCAGATCCCCATAAAAGGATTATCATCAGGGAAAGCAATCCCTATCTCAATAAGAATGTTGATTAGAATAAAACAAACAAACGAAATGACAATATTTGAAAAAGTCAGTTCCGGTATTGTGGAAGCCATGAAAGCCCGCGACAAGGAAAGGCTGGAAGCGTTGCGTAATCTGAAGAAAGTAATGCTTGAAGCCCGTTCATCGAAAGGGGCAGGGAATGAGCTGACCGATGAGGAATCGTTGATCCTGATCCGGAAACTGGTCAAACAAGGCAAAGACTCTGCTGATATTTACAGGAGTCAGAACCGTCCGGAACTTGCTGAAGTTGAAACCGGGCAAGTTAAAGTGCTGGAAACATTTTTACCTCAACCGCTTACAAGCGGGGAGCTGACCGCGGCAATCATGGAAATCATTCAGAAAACCGGAGCTACTTCCATCAGCGAGATGGGGAAAGTAATCGGAATCGCTACCAGAGAGCTTGCAGGGAAAGCCGAGGGAAAAGAAATAGCGGCTAAAGTGAGGGAGCTTCTCTCCTAGTAAAACTTCGACCTTCTATCTTCAATTCTGACGGATTTCTTCAGGGTTTCAAAAGTCTGATAGGAATTGTTCCTATATGCAAGGTTCTGCTGCAGTCTTTGTTTTTCTGCTTCAACATTGGTATCCCCGGCATTTCTGACTTCAATGGCTTTGACAAGGTAAACGCTATTGTTGCCAATCACAGGGGCAGACAGTGCATTGGCTTCGAGAGAAACGGCGGCTCCGATCAGGGCTGGTTCCATTCCTACGTCGGGAATCATCGTCGTGGCGAAACTGATATTCGAAGCTGTTTTTACTTCAGCTCCCAGGGTATAAGCAATTTCTTTCAGGTCGCTCTTTCCCTGTGCAGCATTTTTTATTCTTTCGGCCAGTATTTTCGATTTTTTCTCTTTCAGAACGGCCAGTTCGACCCTTGGTTTAACGCTTTCAAAGGATGAAAAACCTTCTTCGGTAGCATTGGACAAGGCGGCAATAACGAAGTTGTCGCCGAGTTCAAAAATGGGAGAACCATCTGTATTCCGAAGGACATTTCCTGTTTTTGCATTGAAGGCAGCTCTGATCAGCATGCGGGGGGTTTCAAGACCGATGATGGTACGGTCGGCTTCACGCAGCATTGCGATTTTTTTCTCCAGTTTCAGTTTTTCCACGCCCTTGTTGAAGGCTTCCCGGGTGGTATACTCACTGGCAAACTGGCTGGCGCGAGCATAAACCTGCCCATAGGTCTGGGTGCTGGGAGTGACTGTTCTTTCAAGGATAGCAAACTGAATCTGTTCGGTCAGCTTGCCAAGTTTTGTGGTCTGTATAACATGGATCCCAAACTGGGAAGCAGCAATTTTCACCTCGTTAATTTTATTGCTAAAGGCGGCTTCTTCGAACGGCTTCACCATCATCCCCCTTTTAAACCAACCAAGATCACCCCCCTGGGAGGCTGAGCCGGTATCTGTCGAGTACCTGCGGGCCAGGGCAGCAAAATCACCTCCTTTTTCGATGACATTCTTCAGACTGTCGGCCAGTAACTGAACTTTGGCTACTTCCTCGGCTGAATTCGCCTTCAGAAGAATATGCCTGGCCTGAACGGAATCAGGCATCATTTCAGAAGCATGAACCTTGGCAAGTTTGTAGGAATTGTTTTCCTGGTAAGGGCCGAACACGGCATTTACAACTGCTGCACCCGATGCCACCCATTCTGACAAGACGGCCGGTACATCTGTCTTTTTGTACCATGTGCCGTCAAAAGCAACATCAGAATTGGAATTCACAAACTGAACATTATCGGTTGTCGCAGTAAATTCGGACTTAATTTCATTAATCCATTTTTCCGCATTCGAAAAATCGGCAGCCGAGGGGGCCACATGAAAAACAATATATTCAATGCTGCGCGTTTTTTCCGATTTATACTCATCCTTGTGAAGTTGATAGTAATCGTTCAGTTCTTTGGTCGTTACTTTTACGCTGCTGTCGGGAATGGCATTGAGGTTTAACGAAACAAATTCAATATCGACCTGCTTGTTTTTGCCCTCAATGCTGAATTGTGCTTCGGCTCCGGTTACATATAATCCTTTGCTGATCAGATTGTTGTATTTTGACTGCAACTTGTCTGACTGGATTTGTTTTTCAAGGTAAAGCCAGTAATTCTTTTGTTCGGGAGTAACCCCAGTTTCCAGGTTTTTGAGAAAATTGACCACAGCCGAACGGTCAAACTGGCCTGTATTGGGATTGGTGAATATCTGCTGTACAATAGGATGCGGGTTTTTGCCTTGCACCATTTCGAAAAGCTCTTCAGCAGGAACTCCCAGTCCGAGCTTATCATATACTTTGCCCATTACAATATCATTAAGCATGGTCTGCCATGTCTGCTCCCTGACCTGGGTCCATTCTTCATCATTCAACTGTCCTTTTCCGGTGTTCGATCTGTAAATTTCACCCAATTCTTCGACTTTCTTCTGGAATTCGGGATACTGAACTGATTCTCCGTCGATTGAGCCCAATCTAAGTTGGCTCTTGCGCGTCAGGGATGACCCTGACTGAAATAAATCGCTCAGGATAAAGGAAAATAGAGCGAGACCGATAATAATTGCTACCAATACCCCTGCACGGGTTCTGATCTTTTGTAATGTTGCCATCTATTTAACTGCTATACTGTTCTTAAAAAATAAAGCCACGAAGATAATAATTTTCGCTATTACAGCTGTAAGAACTACTTTTTTTTGAATTGTCGCAAGGAGGATGCACAGGGATCATTCAGGGAAGAAGGGAAGTGTTTTTTATACAAGGACCAGAATTTCAAGGTTATATGACACTTAACCGTACCAGTTCAATTTTCGTTTGTGTTGCTTTCAGAATTTTTATACTGAACCGGTCGATATTGATAACAGTCCCGGGCTTTGGAATGCTTTCGTGATGGTACAGGATAAATCCTGCAAGTGTTTCATATTCATCCGATTCACTAATCCGAAGCTGATACTTTTCATTCAGGGTGTCGATTTCGATTCTGCCCGAGAGTACATATTGGTTCTCACCGATTTTCTTTCCTGTAAAATCAATGCTGTCGTGTTCGTCTTCAATTTCACCGAAGATTTCTTCCAGAATATCTTCACTGGTAACCAGACCTGCGGTACCTCCGAATTCATCCACGACCAGTGCGATACTTTTGTGTTCCCTGATAAATTTGCTGAGCAGCCGGTTGGCTGCCATCGTTTCGGGGACAATCAGCACATTTTTCAGGAAAGGTTTGATGGTCTTTGCTTTTTGAAAAATGGCTGAGGTATGGACATAGCCGATGATATTGTCCTTGTTGCCTTCATAGAAGAGGATTCTCGAAAAACCTGTTTCAACAAACTTTCTCCGAAGGGTTTCCACGTCGGAATTGATGTCAAGGACGGCCAGTTCGTTCCGTGGAACCATGATTTCGTGAAGTTTTACCTTTGAGAAATCGAGTGCATTTCTGAGAAGAATAACTTCTTTTTCCATTACTTTCTCAGGTAATCCCGATGGTGGTTCTTCCTGTGAAATGAAGTATTCCGGTTCCTCGTCCGAAAAAACATTATCTTCAGGGTATTTCATCTTTCCCAATAGTCTGGAACCTTTCGCCAGAAACCGGATCAGCAGGATAAACAAAATAGAAACAGGAAAAAGTAGTATGTAGAAAACGGAACCGGGAAGAGAAATCCTGGAAAGGAAAGTGTTTGGAAAACCGGATGAGATTGCTTGGGGGATGTAAATACCCAATAGCAAAAATGAAAAGGTTACGGCCAGGAACAGGATGATGAAGTATATCCATTCAGGGATGCTGACCATATTGTGCAACGGAAAGAAAAGGATAAATGCGGAAAGTGAGGCAGTGACCATGGAAAGAGTAAATCCGGTCAGGGTGGTCGCCCTGGTCAGGCCGGGATGCCGGGTAACTAATCTGAGGAACAACTGATCAATGGTGCCTGAGTATTTGCGTATCTCAAGCCTTAATTTGTCGGAGGAAATAATAGCGGTTTCCATCCCGTGGAAAAGTGCGGAAAGAAGAAGAGATGCCACAAGGATGATACCGAAGGTATTCATGGATTCATTCATTTCCCGGTTTTACAGGTTGAATGGGAAAAAAGTTTCCAGAAACCGAATCTTCATGAGAAACTCCTTCCCTGTTGATCTGGACATAAATGGGGCCTTTCGGATTCCTGATTCTCCAATTCCTCATATTCTGGTCGGCTTCAAATCCGATACCTGTAATATTCTGGTCAGGCCTCACAATCCTGACAAAATCGTTGCTGTAAATTTTCCCTGCCTGTTCATCCCAGGTCAGGTGTTCGGTGCGAAGGGTATCGCCTGAGTTGTTGGTGGCGACAACATCGTTCCGGGCTTCCCACTTTTTTTCCCGGATCAGTTGCCGCGCATAGCGTGATGTGATGGTGGAAATCACCTCTCCGTTGTTATCGAATTTCTTCAGGAGGATCCCCCGTGGAAATTCGGTATATGCCTGTCCGTTGGTCTCAAATCGCTTAAGCTCGGGAGTTTTAAGGTAAAATCGCATAATCCCCGAGTCAGAAAAAAATGTTTCAAATTCTTCGGCATAAAGGACCGGAAGATTTTCAGCAGAACTGAAAGCTTTGATCTTTTCGATATCACCCGCACAGGAGATAAAAAGCAATGCAGCCCCGCAAAACAAGGCTGCAAAGAATAGTCGTTTCGATCTATCTGAACCTGATTCAGAAGCGGGCTCTGGTTGTTTCATTGATCCACCCTCCCACTTTGTATACATCTCCTTCTTTGATGGAGAGGAAGAATGCTTCTTCCTTGTTCGGGAAATAGGTACGGTACCGGTTTGCTTTTTGTGAGGCTTCTACCAGACAATCATCGCCCGACTTGGCCTTGGTGAAATAATCAACTGCAAGCCACATAACTGACGCTTTCTCAAAATTGTCGCTGCTGAAAGTCCTGCTTGAAGCAACATAAATATCCCCTATCAGCATCAGTGCTTTACAGTTGTCGGGATTGATGGCAAGGGCTTTCCTGGCATAATTGCGGGCTTCCACATAGTTGTTTTCCTTGGCGAAGATAAAAAGTGCATATTCATAATAATAGTCTTCCAGGAGTTTCTGGTCGGTTTCCTGATGCATCGCCTGCAGGTAATAGGATTTGGCCTTTTCTGCATCGTCCTGTTTTACGAACATACGGGCCATATTGAAAGCAGCTTCTGCTGACGGTTCAAGCTGGTACATTTTTTCGGAAGCCTGGAAAAAGAGGGGAGAATCGTCGCATTTTGTCCTGGACAGACGTCGCAACATGGTCTTGATGAAATCAAGATCGCCTGATTTCTCTTCAAACTGAGGTGTATATATTCTGATCAGTGATTCACAATCAGCAGCCCCTGATGTTCCGAAAATTTGTTCAACGGCGTTCCTCGCTTCGGCCAATCCTTCGGCATCAGGCTTTTCTTTATCAAGCTCATTGAGTATCCTTGTAATGGCATCATAGTTACCAACGACCTCTTCCTTTGGAAGCTGTCCTAAGCTGAGCAACGACTTTGAAGTTTGCATCAGAAGTACCATTACCGGAATTTCAGTTTCTGCTCCCTGTTCTTTCATCGATTCTTTGAGCATATCATACCCTTTCCTGTAAACCTTGGTCAGTTCCTCGTTCGAAATATCCTCGGCCGGCGGGAGGTTGTACTTCAGCCAGGAGGTTCCTTTCCTTCCGAGAACATATCCTTTCTGGTTGAAGAACCGTATCCTTTTGTCGTACAGGTTCATAAGAGAATCGAGGTACATGTTTTTTTCCGCTTTGCTGGTCGCCTTTTTGATATAACTTTCCAGCATCACTGCACCATGTATGTAAATGTTAAGGGTTGATTTCGGGTAAAAAACATACAGTTTTTTCCATGGGACCATTGCCGATTTGTAATCCTGCTGTTTGTAAAATTCATTGTACATCGAAAGGTTGTTCATGAATTCAAGATCGTTGGCGCCAACCAGTTCCTGTGCACTTTTCAGGTTGACTCCCACCAGGTCGGCATCCACTTTTTCGGGAATTTTCCCGTCGAAGCTGAAATCCACCACATTTCCTGAATTTTGACTTAAATCGATTCTTTTGGATTCATCGAGAAATGTAAACCTTATCCATTTTGCCTTTTCATCGGTGGTGACTTCATATTTACCGTCGAAATCGGTGAATCCGTTTTTAACACCCCTGTGCACCTCTACTGTGACTCCGGCTGCAGGTTTTCCTTCACGATACACTGTGCCTGTAATCACCCTCTGTGCAAAGATCCCTGTTGCAATTCCCAGGGCCAGGAGAGCTGCCAGCATTGATTTGTAGACGAAAGTTTTCATTGTTCCAAACATTTTTTCTTTACTGTTATCTGTTATCCCAACCGGGAGAATATCCTCAGCCAAACAAGGAGAACCGTCTTCCGGCCTTCTTTCTTTATCGAATTCTCTTTCAGGTTTCCGCATTTTCAATCTTAAAACAGATGTGCTTTCCCTTCATATTACCAAAATCATGCCAAAAGCATTAACTCCCAGATTTACAATACCATTTGGTTTTATTCCGGTTTTTGCCCTTATCAAAAAACCGGAGGAAACATAGATGGTCTCCGGCCGGTAAAATCGGAAATTCTCCTGGAAATCAATCATAACCAATCGACAATGGATGGTCTTCTTTTGGAGTTACAAAGAAATGATTTTTTTAAATGTTTAAAAAGAGTATTTAAAGGGAAAAACAAAAAAATTGAATCCAGGATTGGAAAATCAGATACAGATTTCCTGACTGATATCGAAAGCTTTCACTGAATGGGTAAGGGCGCCAACTGAAATATAGTCGACCCCGGTTTCAGCCACCCGGGCGATCCGTTCAAGTGTCATGTTCCCGGAGGCTTCAGTCTTGGCCCTGTTTCCGATCATCCTGACAGCCATGACCATTGTTTCAATATCCATATTATCGAGCATAATAATATCGGCACCGGCAGCAAGGGCTTCTTCCACTTCTATGATACTGGTGGTTTCTACTTCAATTTTGATATTTCCCATGATTCCGGAACGGACATTCTTCACTGCCGGAAGTATCCCTCCTGCAACAGAAATGTGATTGTCTTTGATCATGACCATGTCGAAAAGACCGAATCTGTGGTTAACGGCCCCACCGGCCCTGACGGCATATTTATCGAGCCACCTGAATCCGGGGAGGGTTTTTCGGGTATCGAGAATGGTGGTTTTCCGATTCCCGACAGCAGAAACATACATCCTCGCAGTGGTGGCGATTCCCGACATACGCTGGAGAAAGTTCAGGGCAGTACGTTCGCCGGTGAGAAGGGCGCGGTAACTGGCGGTGAATTCAACGATTTTGTCTCCTTTTTCTACCGTTTCTCCATCCAGAACAAGCGGATTCCATTGAAGGTCAGGGTCAATGGTACGGAAAACCAGTTCAGCCACTTCCAAACCGGCAATTACGCCATTTTCCTTGGCTTTTAAGTAAGCTGTTTTTCTGACATTGGATGGGATGAGGTTGTTGGTTGTAATATCGCCTGAACCGATGTCTTCGGTCAAGGCCAGGTCTATCAACTTTTTGGCTGCTTCCAGTTCCTGGAAATTCATTTTCATAGCTATATGGAAAATTATTTTTCAACAACAGGCTTAAATTGCGGTTCGGTTCCTTTCCGGAGGATGATGTGCAGTCTGAACCGGTCGTTTTCATCCGGAAAATCCTCCCTGATATGCCCCCCCCTGCTTTCTTCCCTGAGAAGAGCAGCTTTGGTGATCAACAGGCAAACCTCGGAAATATTTTTTATTTTCAGAAGATTGTAATCGTTATGATGATTCTCGGACATTCTGAAAATTTCTTCAAATCTGTGCAGGGCAATTTCCATTCCGCTACGGGATCTGACAATTCCGAGGTATTTCGTCATCAATCCGGCCATCTCGTTTTTGAATTCAAGGAAAGTGGCTTCATTTTCGGGAGAAACAGAAAATGGATGGACTTCTTTGGTGTCGCATCCGAGATGTTTCAGTCGGGAAGCTTTTTCACTGGCCCTTTTCCCAAACACCATGCATTCGAGGAGAGAGTTGCTGGCCAGGCGGTTTGCACCCATCACCCCGGTTGAAGCAGCTTCACCGCAAACGAAAAGCCCGTTGATGTTGGTTTCCCCTTCAGGACCAGAATGAATACCCCCAACCATGTAATGGGCGGCAGGTGCAACGGGGATTGGATCACAGGACATGTCGATACCGAATTCCAAAAGCTTTTGCCAGATGGTTGAAAACCGGGAACGGATCAATGAGGGATTAAGATGAGAAAGTGAAAGATAGACACATTCATCATTCTGTTTTTGCATTTCCCTGAAGATGGAGTAAGCTACAACATCCCGGGGTGCCAGTTCTGCCAGTGGGTGAAGACTGGTCATGAACCGTTCTCCTTTGCTGTTCAGAAGCCTTGCCCCTTCCCCCCTGACAGCTTCGCTGATAAGGAAGGCTTCCTTTCCCGGTATACAGAGGGCGGAGGGATGAAACTGGATGAATTCCAGATCGGCAACACTGGCCCCGGCCTGGTAAGCCAGGGCAATACCGTCGCCTGTAGCAGTGTGTGGGTTTGTCGACCTGCTATAAACCCTGGAAGATCCCCCCGTAGCAAGGATGACTGCCCTTCCTTTCAGGAGCAAGTTTTCTCCTGTCAGAAAATCAAGTCCCTGGACACCTGTCACACATCCTTCACGTCCGAGTAACCTGACAACCGCTGTGAATTCAAAAGGGAAAATGTTCTTTTTTTCAACCACCTGTCTAAGCATAAACCGCGTAAGTTCCTTGCCTGTGGCATCCCCGCCGGCATGGAGAATCCGCCTTTTGCTGTGGCCTCCTTCAAGTCCAAGAAGAATTTCCCCGTTGTTATCCCTGTCGAAGGGCATTCCCATTTCAATTAGTTCGCGCACACGTTCCCTGCCTTCGGTAACCAGTATTTCAACCGCATTGTAATCGCAAAGGCCACGTCCTGCAACAAGGGTATCCTTCAGATGTCCTTCGGGGCTGTCATCTCCGGATATGGCTGCGGCAATTCCTCCCTGTGCAAACCATGAATTGCTCGTGTCAAGTTCCGACTTGGTTACGATCGCAACACTCCCAAACCGGGAGGAATGGAAGGCAGCTGTCAGTCCGGCAAGACCGCTTCCAATGATAATGGTGTCAAAATCGAGCTGCTTCATCCATTTTTTGTACCGTTCATGTATGCAAAAATAGCAATTCCGGGCTGTAAGATATAATCATCCGAAGAAGATTGAGTGCAGGATGCTTTTTTCACTCCCCGGGCAGATAATCTGGCCTTACAGGAGAAAATATCTCAATGATATGACTATCTTCTCCTACCAATACCTCATGGAATACATTTTCGGGGATGCACCAACTGTCACCCGGATTTGTTTCAAACCAGTCATCTCCGATGTGGAATGCCAATTTGCCAGAGAGCATATATCCTGTCTGTTCATAGGGATGCCGGTGCAGTGGTAAAGTATGTCCCTTTGCGAGAATAAACTCGCACAGGATTGTTTTTTCTCCGTATGCCAGGGGTCGCATTTGCACCCCGGATATCAGGGTTTTATATTTTCCCTGATTGTTTTTTGTAAACATTTTATTTTTTATATATTTAAAAACAGGTAGCTGTATTGGTGAATGTAGTGAGACACATATCTGTCAGCAGGCAGGGAATTCGCATGTAAGGATTAAGCATTCCGGTTGGTGTTTCGCTAAACAGGCTCATTTCATGTGTTTAAAATTATCAAGTTCATTTGGTAAAATTAGTGGAAACACATGTAATTCGCATGTAAGAGTTAATCATTCCAGTTGGTGTTTTGCTTAACATGCTCATTTCATCACTTATTTATGAATATGATTCAGTTGTGATGGTCCGCTTCAGTTAAATGAAGAATACTTTTTCCTTTTGTAAGGATGGGAATAACCTCACGAATATCCCCAACAGTCAGAAATGCATCCTCCTGAATTTCGTCGGGGATGATTTCCTCGTGCTGCCATGTGATATGGTAAGGAACGTGAATAGCAATTCCTCCCAGCCTGACAACCGGGAGGATGTCCGATTTCAAGGAATTGCCGATCATCAGGAATTCATCTGGTCTGATGTCGAGATGTGCAAAAAGGCGTTGGTAATTTTCTTCTTTTTTATCGCTCATAATTTCAACATGGTGGAAATATCCTGAAATACCTGATTCTTTAAGCTTCCGTTCCTGGTCGAGCAGGTCACCCTTGGTGGCTACAATCATCCTGTAGTTTTCCGATAATATCCGGAGTACATCCTGAACACCGGGAAGGAGTGGGTTTTTCATGCTGATTTGTTTTTTCCCCAGTTCAAGGATTCTGCTGGTTTCGGCTGCGGTAAGACCTCCTTCTGACACCAGAATCGCCGTTTCGATCAGGGATAGTATGAATGCCTTGCACCCATAGCCATATCGTTCGAGGTTCCCAACTTCTACTTCATACAACTGCCTGTTTATCTCTTCCGGTGATTTGTATCTTTGGAGCAGCTTGCAGAATTCCTTTTCTGTCTCCCTGTAAAGAGGTTCATTCATCCAAAGTGTATCATCGGCATCAAAACCGATGATCCTGATTCCAGCAGGATTAATAACATTCATATCTATTGAAAAGGGCCCGAAAAATAGTCAATCTTTCCATGAAGAGAGGATATTTATCAGGTAAAAAATCATTCTTTTTATCCTATTTTTACATAAAAGAAATTTCTGAAAGATGATACAGTATAAATTTTTATGGTTGAAAGGATTGCTGTTTATCTGTTTCATCGCATCTGCGATTCCTTTGGTTGCACAGAACCATGCTCCGAAATATGAATTCAGGGGGGTATGGGTTGCCACGGTGAACAATATCGACTGGCCATCAAAGCCGGGGTTAACTACCGAAGAACAAATGAAAGAGGTGGTGACGATTCTCGATATGCACAGGAAAAACGGGATAAATGCCATTATTTTCCAGGCCAGGCCCTGTTCCGATGCTTTTTATTCTTCGGAAATCGAACCCTGGTCACGGTATCTGACAGGAACACCCGGAAGATATCCCGATCCGTTCTGGGATCCCCTCCGGTTTTGGATTGATGAATGTCACAAAAGAAACATGGAGCTGCATGCGTGGCTGAATCCTTACCGCATTTCACAACGCGACGATGAACCCCTCGCCGGGAATCATAAGTTGTTCAGCAAGCCGGAATGGGTTGTCAGCTATGGGGGCAAGCTTTATTTCGATCCCGGAATACCTGGCACCCGTGACTATGTAACCAGTGTCGTGTGCGACATTGTAAGAAGATATGATGTAGACGGCATCCACATGGACGACTATTTTTATCCTTATCCTACCCGGGATCCATTTCCGGATGACCGATCGTTTGCCAGGTTCAACCGTGCATTTCCACCGCAGGAAAAACCAGCTTGGAGGCGTGAAAATGTCGATATCCTGATTAAAATGATCAGCGATTCAATCAAGGCGATCAAACCGTGGGTCAGATTCGGGATCAGTCCTTTCGGGGTATGGCGGAACAAAAGGGACGATCCGCAAGGTTCAGCCACCACTGCCGGTGTTACCAATTACGATGACTTGAATGCCGATATTCTGAAATGGATGAGGGAAGGATGGATCGATTATGTGACCCCTCAGATTTATTGGGAAAAAGGGCACAAGGCAGCTGATTTTGAAACCCTTTGCAAATGGTGGAATGAAAATACTTTTGGCAGGGATCTTTACATCGGGATGGCCCCTTACAAGCTTGACAGCCACGCAACGGTTGCAGCATGGAGGAGCGGGAAGGAATTGCCTTCTCAGCTGAGGATAATCAGGTCGTACCCCAATATTAACGGAAGCATTTATTTTAGCAGTAAAAGTTTCACCAAAAATCTCTTTGGTTTTCAAGATTCCCTGGGAAAGATATTTTACAGGTATCCGGCACTCACTCCGCCCTTAAAAAAACCAAATATCGTGATCCCGGCTACTCCTGAAAATGTAAGAGTATCGGGACGGAAGGTACACTGGAAAGAAGCTGTAGCAAATACCAATGAGCTTCAACCTTACCGGTATATTGTATACCTGACGGTACTGGGCACATCGTTTGATTCAGGCGATCCCTCGCAAATTGCTTTCATCACCGACAAAGCCGGTTGTGAATTCAGGAGATCAGGCAAGAAGAAGAAGGTGTATGAGGTGAGGGTAGCTGCCGTGAACAGGTATGGTTGGGAGAGCAACCCTTCGCCTCCGGTTACGGTGAGGCTATAAGCAAGCTTCGATGTTTTCGAGGGGGAAAAGACTAAAAACATAGTTGCCGTAAATCCATGGTCAGGTCCGGAAAACTACTTTTTAGAACCGGCTGTTGCTCTTTATGAACGAGTATTCGGGCATTATCTGGACTGAATGAATATAGCTTTCTTTTATAGTTTAAATGAAGTGAAATTGTTATGAATCAACTGTTTTCCGGCAGGGAAGATGCAAAATTCGGGGAGAACCTTTCGCTGAAGGCCAAAGCTTTGGTAATCCAGCAAAAGGCCGCATGGAGACTTGCCGGAGAAAATTACAGGTTATTGGAAAAGGTTAGAACCAGGACGTTTCACTTGGATGATCTGACCATGATATGTCAGTACAATCCCGGACGGATCCGTTCTTCAGCTGCAAATACCTCTGCAGGGGCCATTGTCTCGAGGCCCTGTTTCCTGTGTAAGGCAAACCGCCCTTCGGAACAACGGGAAATCCCATTCGGAGAGGAATTGGTCATTCTAACCAATCCATTTCCGATTTTCCCTTATCACCTGACAATACCCTCTCTCCGACATATACCCCAGCGGATTTCCGGGAATCTTGGGATGATGGCTGACCTCAGCAGGGCACTCGAAGGATTTACCGTGCTTTATAACGGTCCCTCCTGCGGGGCATCCGCACCCGACCACTTTCATTTTCAGGCAGGAATCAGGGGTATCATACCCCTTGAAGACGATCTTCGGAAGATGCCGGTGAGCCGTTTGTTAACACTGAAAGATGGAAAAATTCTCAGGATTGCTGCATTCAAAAGTAATTTCCGCAGGTTTGTTCTGGTCAGGTCGCCTGAAAAGACTCCTTTGACTGAAACTCTGGAATACCTGATCGGGATTCTTGGAGAAAACGGCGTGGAGGAACCAATGGTTAATATTCTTATGTGGTATGAAGCGGGATTCTGGAATGTGATTTTCTTTCCCAGAGCCAGGCAGAGGCCTTCACAGTTTTACGCCGAAGGAGATGAAAAAATACTGGTTAGTCCGGCTGCTGTGGAACTTGGCGGGCTGATCATTTTACCGAGGGAAGAGGATTTTGTCAGGATTACACCCGGCGATCTGGAAAGTATTTTTAATCAGGTCAGTCTGAATGATGAGAATTTTGAACAGCTGATCAGACGGATCGTGTGATTGTGACGTAAACAGTGCAGGATCATATACCGAGCGCTGTTTTTTTCTATTTTCGCTGCTTCGCATGAAACAGGTCCAGTTCAGGTAACCATGAAGGGAAGGAGCTGTCGGATTCATTCCGGGATCGATTCGCTCATTTAACTATTCAGGTGGACCGGCCATTAAAACATTTAAAATGAAGTCTATGAAAAAGCAACCTGTACTGAATGTGGGAATCATGAGTGCCCCCAGGATTGAATTCATGCTTGAAACCACATATCATTTAGGAGCCAAGCAGATCAAACAGGGGAATTACTCCATATATCTTCAGGATGGGAAGATGATTTTGCAGGGAGAAGATATTTTCATCATCACTGCCGAACCTGTGATCCTGTTACCGGTTTTTACAGGCAACTCCTTTCTTCTCAGGAATGTGACCATCGGGAAACAGTTTCATTGGGAACAAAAAGAAGATCAACGTTTTACGGGAGGATTGCGCTTTGTGACAGAAGGCGACAGGATATGCGCGATCAACACGGTTCAGACTGAAGATTACCTGAAAAGCGTCATTTCGAGTGAAATGAGTGCCACTTGTTCATACGAACTTCTGAAAGCCCATGCAGTTACCTCGCGCAGCTGGCTCCTTGCGCAAATCAAAAAAAGCAGAAACCTGGCTGAAAGCGGGAAAAGTTACAGAACCGATTTTACCGGTGAAAATGAGATTATTCGCTGGAACGACCGTGAAGAACATGCAAATTACGATGTTTGTGCCGATGACCATTGTCAGCGGTACCATGGCCTGACGAAAATTCTGACTCCCAGGGTTGTATCGGCGGTGGATGCGACATTCGGACAGGTGCTGATGTTGGACGGGGAGATATGTGATGCCCGGTATTCAAAATGTTGCGGGGGTATTTCAGAGAATTTTGAAAATGTATGGGAACCCGAGCCTAAATCGTATCTGACTGCTGTGGCAGACACCCATCCCCTCGGGCAATACCCCTCAGCCGATTTACGGAATGAACAGGAAGCTTACGAATGGATTCATTCCATGCCGCCGGCATTTTGCAATACATCCGATCTTTCGGTCCTTTCACAGGTTCTTCCCGGATTTGACCAGAAAACCGTGGACTTTTACCGCTGGAAAGTGGAATATAGCCAGAAGGAGCTTTCCACTTTGATTAGATCACGTTCGGGAATTGATTTCGGCGAAATCGTCAGACTGGAGCCTCTTGAAAGGGGAAGATCGGGGAGGATGATCAGGTTAAGGATCACCGGAACTAAACGTTCGATAGTTGTCGGAAAAGACCTTGAAATCAGGAAATGGCTCTCTCCTTCCCATTTGTACAGTTCTGCCTTTACAGTCAGGGCTGAAAATATAAAAAGGGGGATTCCCGGAAATTTTGTTCTCAATGGTGCCGGATGGGGTCATGGAGTAGGACTTTGCCAGATCGGTGCTGCGGTAATGGGGGAAATGGGATACGGTTACCGTGAAATTCTGGGGCATTATTTCAGAGGAGCCAACGTCAATCCTCTCTATTCCAAATAATCTGAAAGGTTAAACTGAAGCAGCATTCTTTCTCAGACAAAAAACGGACAAATATCTTCTTGTTTTGTGAACGGTGAAACCGGATACATGGGTAGTATGAAAACAATTTGGTTGAAAATGAAAGAGATGTTTCTCGGAACAGTGCTAACACTGTTCAGTTTGATGGCCGTTGCTGATGTTTCCCGGGCTCCGGTGTCAGTGATCCGCATTAACCAGCTGGGTTATCTTCCCCAATCGGTAAAAGTTGCCGTATTTTTGTCAGAAAGCCATATCAGGTGTAAAAAGTTTAAGTTGGTCGACGCTGAAACCGGGAGGACGGTATATAAGGGAAAAGTACAAAATGAGGATGGTTCATTATGGGGATTTCAGTCGGCCTGCCGCTTGGATTTTTCAGAATGGAACCTTCCCGGGAATTACTTTCTCTCCTGTACAGATGCTGTTTCCCCGATATTCCCGGTTGGGAAAGATGTATTCAGGGGTATTACATCCTACCTCCTGATGTACATGCGACAGCAAAGGTGCGGGTACAACCCCTATTTCAGGGATTCGTGCCATACACACGATGGCTTTATTGTTGACCATCCTACCCGGACGGGGGAGATCATTGATGTGAAGGGGGGATGGCACGATGCCACCGATTATCTCCAGTACACTAACACATCGGCCAATGCAGTATACAACCTCTTTTTCTCATGGAGCGAACATCCTGAAGTGTTCAATGATGAATTCGGAGCAAACGGAATGCCGGGAAGCAATCATATTCCCGACATCCTTGATGAAGCCATCTGGGGCACTGAGTGGCTGCTGAAGATGAACCCTTCGTTTGGCGAGATGTATAATCAGATTGCCGACGACAGGGACCATCGCGGTTTCAGGCTGCCGCACACAGACACGGTTTCTTATGGAAACGGGCTCTATCGTCCGGTTTATTTTGTGACGGGAAAGTCACAGGGACTGGCAAAGCATAAAAACCGGACAACCGGTGTATCTTCCATTGCTGCCAAATTTGCTTCTTCTTTTTCGATCGCATCCCGGATTCTAAGAACATACAATCCTGTTCTTTCGTCTATCCTGCGTGAAAAGGCTTTGGATGCATACAGGTTTGCTCTCACCGACCTGGGAAATACCCAGACGGCCTGTGTGGTTTCGCCTTACTTCTATGAAGAAGAAAACTGGCTGGATGATATGGAACTGGCAGCCATTGAGCTTTTTATACTCACCGGTGATGAGAAGTACAGGAAAGATGCCGTTGTCTGGGGACAAGCCGAACCTGTCACACCCTGGATGGCTTTTAACAGGGCGTGTCACTACCAGTATTATCCCTTTATCAACCTGGGGCATTACCTCATGGCCTCCCAGCAGGATTCTCTTATCAGGAACCAGTTTACGGGATACATCCGCGACGGGCTTGAATTTATCCGCGAACGGGCAGCGAAGGACCCTTTCCGCATCGGGGTTCCTTTTATCTGGTGTTCCAACAACCTGGTGATGGCTGCTGTTACGCAAACGAGGATGTATGAAGAGGTTTCGGGCGACACCCGTTACAGAGAACTGGAAGCAGCTCACCGCGACTGGCTTTTCGGATGTAATCCATGGGGGACTTCCATGATTTGTGGTTTGCCTGAAAACGGTGATTCGCCGGTTCAGCCGCATTCCTCGCTGACCTACCTGACAGGCGAAAACACGACCGGCGGACTGGTGGATGGTCCCGTTTATTCTTCGATTTTCAAAAATCACATCGGCTCTTCAGCAATGAAAGAAGACCCATATAAACCTTTCCAGAATGGCCTGGCCGTGTACCATGATGACATAGGCGATTACAGCACCAATGAACCGACCATGGACGGGACAGCAACACTAAGCTGGTATTTTTCAAGGCTTGAAGAGGATGGAAGAGAAAAGAAATAACCAAGTCAAAAACAATCAAATGAAATGAGCATGTATAATAATACACAAACTGAGATGATTATATGTTACATGC